>JBOIDL010000146.1:0-9994 GCA_050740435.1 Gammaproteobacteria bacterium | reverse complement strand
TGATCTCCTGTGGTTGGTAGGGTTGCCAATCACTGAGATCGTCAACCATCATGCAGGTTCCATGACTGTATATATTTATTTACGCGTTGATATACCAGTAAATTTTGTGGGGATACGTCAGGGTCCGGCCGTTTTGCCTTCGAGCCTCCCGATGAACCTCATAGAATCTCGTGATGGGACGGAGACTCCTGAAACTTCGTCTGATCTAGGATTAAGGGAAAAGTTGAACCTCTTCGAAAAGGAGATCCTGCTCGATACGCTCCTTCGCGCCAACGGGATCAAGAAACAAGCCGCGGCTATGTTGGGGATTGATCCGAGGAACATGCCCTATCTGCTCCGTAAGCATCGACTGCGCGATGGGCTGCGGTCGAATTGAACATGATTACGGTCGCAGCCATCGTAATAGATCGGCCTGATTCAGCTGCCAGCTCACCATTCGCTTAACCGAGCCAGGGAATGGTGCATTCCTGGTAAAGTGCCCAGCTTCTACTGCGGCGCCTCGCGCGCGGTTCCACCCGCGACCCCACCGACCGCGACTGATCGGCGGCCGCCATCTGCGACCGGACGGTGCATGCCCGGCCCAAAGGGTTCTGCGTGCATGTACGCTATTTCTTTTGCACGGTGTTGCCAGCGTTAGTTAGCGCATCTCCTTGAGCGGCCCGCTAGCCGTATGCTCCACCAACTGGCCTTCGACAAACTTATGAAGCACGCTCGAAACAAGTGTTTGGTACGGCATGCCATCGGCAAGAGCGCGCTTCTGTAACGCGCGAAGGTCCTTAGATGAAATACGTATGTTGATGCGACTGTCCTTTTTAAAGGTTGCCGCAGCTGTCGCTCTATGACGCTCAATTTCTTTATCTACATCTTTGATTCGCTTTAGCGTGTCTTTCTCGAATGCTCGCAAAATCTCTTTCTCTTCAGAATCAAGTCTGCCCATTAGATTCACCCGCATACCTTTTTGTGGCTTTCCGGCTCGGAATTAAAGGGGAGAAGCGTGGCTCTCCCCTTTGGTCAAGGGCGCGGCTCATACCCCGCCCGCGAAGTATCGATTATCACGGCGGCGTCTCGCGCGCGGTCCGATATCCGCACCGCCGGCACTCCACTTTCTCTATGCCGGAACTGCCGCCGAAGGCAAACGACACTTCCACGACTCGAAAGTCGTGGGATCCCAAAAAACAGAGGAGTCGTCCTAGCTTTTTTAACCACTCGTTTATCACTTTGCCGCCTCCTTCGTGAGAATCCGTAGGGACCCCCCTCAGACCTTGCCCTGGGATAACGCATGCAACGCCAAGAATTCATCCGCGTCCCGCGGTCCCCAGGTAGCAAAACTCGGCTCCGGATCCTCGGCATAGGCTCGCTTGATCTCTGCCAGCCGACCGGGCGCGCGGGGCGGTGCTTGGGGGTCGAGGCCGTAGGGGACGGCCGCATTGAGCCCAAAGACCTTGGCGCGCAAGGTGGGCGTAATTTCGGGATAACCGTAACGCTCGCGGTATTCGGGGGCGATCTGAAAGCTGCGGAAGGCCTGGATCTGATCTTGCGGGCTGCCGTACCAAATGGAGTCGGTGCCCCAGAGCACATTGTTTTCGCCCACGTATCTGAATAACTTCCCGAGCACGTGGGCGGCTTGATCGGGGTCCTGCATCAACTGCCTCCAAGTGGTGCCGAGCTCCGCATACACGTTGCTGTTCGGTGCGATGCCATTGTCTTCGAGCGATTTCACCAGTGAATCGACACCGCCCGCGGCGTTCTTCGGATCGTAAGGACCCTCTCGGCGGCCGGGATCGAATCCCGAATGATAGACGATAAAACTCACGTCCGGGTAACGGTGCGCGACGACCCCGATATCCCGGCAGGTGGAATACTCGTAGTCGAGATTGAACAGCGGGATCCCCTTGTGGATACAAATCACCTTGACACCCAAGGCACGCGCTTTCTCTATGAACGGAAGCCCGGTGCGCTCATCATCGAGCCAATAGCCCACCCCATCGGGTCCCCACTGGGTGTAGGTCTTCCACGCGCTGACGCGGTAGTCTTCCTTTTGGCGTGCCATGGCGTCAATAGCCCCCGGGAGGTTCGGATGCACGAGACCGTGGATGAGGAGCCGACGCTGTCCTTCCATTGCCTCGACCAGGGCGCGGGTGGCCGCTGCGTCCGTAAGCGATAACGGATTATCTTCGGGCGCGGCGGGAACGGCCGAGAGCACGGCCATGTCGGTATCGCTGTCGAGGAATATCTCCCGCAGGAAGTGCTCGGCGGAGAAGCACTCGATGGCGTCGCCTCCGCAGTCCGCCTGTGGAAAGAAGCGCAGAATGTAGGTCCAGCGGTTAGTAAGCCTGCGCCAGCTCCCCTTGGGGTTCACATGGTGGGTTTGAATATCGAAGATGAACTCCTCCCCGCCGATGTGCTCCCTGGCCGCGGCGGGTTCGAAAGCGGCCTCCCGCGGCAGGGCATAGAAACCGCCGGTCTTGCCACAGCGCGCCAACGCCTCGTTCATCGACAGCAAGGTCGCGGCCGCGCCGCAGATGGATTTTAAAAACGCGCGCCGGCCGAGGCCGAGCTTTTTTGCCGTCCCGGTGGCGTTTTCTCGCGCCAAGCGATTGGCATAGCGCACGCCCGCCGCCACCGGCCGCGGCAGGAACTCACCGTTCGAGGTCGCATCGAGCTTGATGGGTAAGCGCCGGCCTCCGGGGTCAAAACGTTCGCTCATGGTTTATTCACCACTACCCCGCCGCTTGCGGCGGGCGCGTGATCGTTGGGGTTTCTAAAAAGGGAGTAGTGCAACTCTTCCCTTTGCTCGCCCGCGGGCGATATATCTCAATTAACTATAGACCATTACCGGCGCTTTGATCGGGGGGATCCCCAAAGTGATGCGGAAATGCCCGCGGCGCAACGTTCGCGGGCTACCGGTTGTGGCGGGTGAGCCCGCTGCGGTATTCTCAGTGACTATGGAGGCGCAATACCAACCGGCCAGCATCGAGCCCGCGATGCAACAACGATGGGACGAGCAGCGGGTCTTCGCGGCCAGCGAAGAGCCGGGGCGGGAGAAATTCTACTGCCTTTCGATGTTCCCCTACCCGAGCGGGCGCCTGCATATGGGCCACGTCCGCAATTACACGATCGGCGATGTGATCGCCCGCTATCAGCGCCTGCGGGGGAAGAACGTCCTGCAGCCGATGGGTTGGGACGCCTTCGGGCTGCCGGCGGAGAACGCCGCCATCGATAACCGCGTCTCCCCGGCGCGCTGGACCTATGAAAACATTGCCTATATGCGCGGCCAGCTCAAGCGTTTGGGGTTTGGCTACGACTGGGCGCGCGAGCTGACCACATGCCGGCCCGAGTATTACCGCTGGGAACAATGGTTCTTTATACAGTTATTTAGGAAAGGTCTCGTCTATAAGAAAACCTCCGTCGTCAATTGGGATCCGGTCGATCAGACGGTGCTCGCCAATGAGCAGGTCATCGATGGCAAGGGCTGGCGATCCGGGGCGCCCATCGAGCGGCGTATGATTCCCCAGTGGTTCTTGAAGATCACCGATTATGCCGAGGAATTGCTCACCGGTTTGGAGGGGCTCGAGGGTTGGCCGGACGCCGTGCGCACGATGCAGCGCAATTGGATCGGACGCTCCGAAGGCGTCGAGGCCGAGTTTTCGATCCCCGCACTTGGAGAGAGCTTGACGGTATTCACCACGCGCCCGGACACGCTCATGGGCGTGACCTATCTCGCGGTCGCCGCCGAGCACCCCTTGGCGGCGCGTTTTGCGCCACATGATCCCGCGCTGGCCGGGTTCGTCAACGAGTGCCGCCGCATGGGTACGAGTGAGGTGGAACTCGAGACCATGGAGAAAAAAGGCAGGCCGCTCGGGGTCGAAGCCCTGCACCCAATCACCGGCGAGGCCTTGCCCGTGTGGGTCGCCAATTTCGTGTTGATGGGCTATGGCACCGGCGCGGTGATGGCGGTGCCCGCCCATGATCAGCGCGACTATGAGTTCGCGCGCCGCTTCGGCCTGCCGATTAAGCAGGTGGTGTTCCCCGGGGATGCTCTCAGCGCGGACGTATCGGAGGCCGCGTTTGTCGAACCGGGAGTGCTGAGAAATTCAGGCGCGTTCGATGGTTTAAGCTCGGCCGCCGCCTTCGCGGCCATCGCCGAGCGTTTGCGCGAGAACGGCAAAGGGCGCCGCAAAGTGAATTACCGCTTGCGTGACTGGGGCGTGTCCCGCCAGCGCTACTGGGGCTGCCCGATCCCGATGCTCTATTGCCCGCGGTGCGGCCCTGTGCCGGTCCCCGAGGAGCAGTTGCCGGTGGTACTTCCCGAAGAGGTGGAGTTCCAGGGCGTGGTTTCTCCCATCAAAGGCATGCCGGAGTTTTACCAGGCGCAGTGTCCGGCCTGTAGCGGAACCGCCGAACGCGAGACCGACACCTTCGATACCTTTTTCGAATCCTCGTGGTATTACGCGCGTTACTGTTGCGCGGACAGCACCGAGTACATGCTCGATGATCGGGTCCGCTACTGGCTGCCCGTGGATCAATACATCGGCGGCGTGGAGCATGCCGTGCTGCATTTGCTTTACGCCCGGTTTTTCCACAAGCTGATGCGCGACGCGGGGATGGCGCCGCATGCGGAGCCTTTCACGCGCCTGCTCACCCAAGGCATGGTGCTGAAGGACGGCGCCAAGATGTCGAAATCGAAGGGTAATACCGTCGACCCGCAAGCGCTCATAGATAAGTACGGGGCCGATACGGTGCGCTTATTCACCATGTTCGCGGCTCCGCCGGAGCAATCCCTCGAGTGGTCGGACACCGCCGTCGAAGGTGCGTTTCGCTTCCTCAAGCGTCTCTGGCGCTTCGCGGCGGAGCAACTCGCACGCGGTGCCGTGGCTGCGGTCGATAAGACCCGGCTGACACCGGCGCAAGTGGAATTACGCCGCCAGATCCATCAGACTATCGCCAAGGTCAATGACGATATCGGGCGCCGCTATACGTTCAATACCGCGATCGCGGCGGTCATGGAGCTTACGAATTCCTTGACGGGTTTCAAGGATGATTCCGAGCAGGGGCGCGCGCTGCTGCGCGAAGGTCTCGAGACCATCGCGATAATGCTGTCCCCGATCGTGCCCCACATCACCGAGGCGCTCTGGGCCGCCCTCGGCCATGCGGATCTGGTCGCCAACGCACGCTGGCCTACGGTCGATGAGGCCGCCCTCGCGCGCTCCGAGATCCGGCTAGTCGTGCAGATCGACGGTAAGAAGCGGGCCGATCTCACGCTCGCCGCGGGGACACCGGAGGCGCTAGTCAAGGAGACAGCACTCGCCGATCCCAAGGTCCGGCGCTACCTCGAGGGTCACGCGATCAAGAAGCTGGTGGTGGTGCCCGGGCGCCTCGTGAACATCGTGACCGTATGATGAAGTCAGTCACCGTCCTGGCGATCATCCTTTGTGGGTATGGATGCGGATTTCACCTGCGCGGATCGAGCCCGGTGGCGCTTCGATTCTCGGGCGTGTTTGTCGAGGCGGCCGGCGCTCCGCGAGTGGCGGCGCAATTGCGGCAGCAGTTGCAATATAATGGCGTTGTGCTAACGCCCAAATCCGCCCGTGCGGAAGCTGTGGTTACGCTCAGAGACGAGCGCTTCGAGCAGCGGGTGCTTTCGGTCGATCCGCGCAGGGGCAAGGTGCGCGAGTACGAGCTTGCCTATCGCGTTGATTTTATGGTGGCCGACGCCAAGGGGCATGCCTTGCTCGCCGCGCAAAGCGTCGATCTGGTGCGCGATTTCACCTTCGATGAGACCGCGGCGCTTGCCAAATCCGATGAAGAGCAGATCTTGCGGCAAGAAATGATTCAAGACGCGGCCGCGACGGTGCTTAGACGGCTCGAAACCATTAAAGCGAAATAACGTGACGGCAGCCTGCCCGCGGCCGCGGGCAAAGCTCAAACCCGCCGAGCTTGGGGCGCGCATCGAACGCGAGGGGCTCGAACGGCTCTACCTCATCGCCGGCGATGAGCCCTACCAGTGTCTGGAGGCGATGGACCGGATCCGATCCCTGGCGCGTGCGCTCGGCGCCACGGAGCGTGTGGTACTCGAAGCGCAAGCGGGATTCAACTGGCAACGCCTGCGCTACGAGGCGAATCACCTGAGCCTCTTCAGCGACCGCCGGCTCATTGAGCTTACGCTCGCGCAGGTTCCCCCGCAGAGCGAAGGCGCACAAGCCATCATTGCGTATACTCAAGGGATGTCAGCGGACAGCGTGGTGGTGATCCGCGCGCCCGTCATCGATTACAGAGCGAAGCAGGGCGCATGGTACCAAGCCATCGAAGCCGCGGGCGTGATTGTCGAGGTCGCACCGGTGCCGCCCGAGGCGATGCCGGACTGGATCCTGCGGCTAGGCGAACGGCGCGGTCTCATCCTGGATCAGGAGGCGGCGATGTTCATTGCCGAGCGGGTCGAGAATAACCTGCCCGCGGCAAGTCAGGAGCTTGAGAAGCTCCGGCTTTCCTTGCCGGGCGGCAAGGTGGGCCTCGAGGACGTCGTCGCGGTGGTCACGGACAGCAGCCGTTACGACGTGTTCGCCCTGGTCAGTTGCGTGTTGGAAGGGCGCCTGGCACGATCCCTGTCGGTGCTCGCGGGACTCCGCGCCGAGGGCACCGAAGCCGCGCTCGTGACCTGGTCTCTGGTGCGTGAGCTGCGGATCCTATGCCGCTTGGCTTATAACCAGGCGCGCAAGCTGCCTCTGGAGCCCTTGTTCGAGGAATTCCGCATCTGGGATCGGCGTAAAGCGGCCTTGAAACCGGCGCTGCAGCGCCACACCGTCGCCAGCTTGCGGCAGCTGTTGCTGACCGCTCATTGCGTAGAGCAAGCCATCAAAGGCGCAAGCCCAGGCGATCCGTGGCTCATGCTGGCGGAGGTGGCGATCGGCCTCGCCACAGGCAATGCCTCGCAACGGAAGCGGAATTACAATGTGAACGAGTGACCTAGATAGACCCGGCGGACGGTGTCGTTGGCGAGAATGGTCTCCGGCGCGCCCTCCGCGATGATGGTTCCTTCATTGACGATATAAGCCCGATCGCAGATCCCCAGGGTGTCGCGGACATTGTGGTCGGTAATCAAGATCCCGATCCCGCGCGCCGCAAGCTGTTTGATGACCTTCTGAAGATCGAGCACCGAAAGCGGATCGACGCCGGCGAAGGGTTCATCCAGCATAATGAACTCGGGCTCCGCCGCCAGTGTCCGCGCGATCTCCGTGCGCCGCCGCTCGCCTCCTGACAGGGTTTCGCCCACACGATCGGACAGCGGTAGAAGATGGAATTCTTGCAGCAAGCCCGTCAGCCGGCGTTCGCGCTCAACCGCATCGATGACTGATCGTATCTCTAGTACCGCCAGGACATTTTCCCTTACCGTGAGTTTTCTGAAGATGGAAGACTCCTGCGGGAGATAGCCCAGTCCTAAACGCGCGCGCTGGTCCATCGGCAGGGCGGTGATGTCGCGGCGGTTGAGAAACACGGCGCCGGTGTCATTCGGCGTCAGGCCCACGATCATGTTGAAGCTCGTGGTCTTGCCCGCGCCATTCGGACCGAGCAAACCGACGACTTCTCCGCTTTTAACTTTTAGGCTGACATCCTTGACGACCTGCCGCGACTGATAGGTTTTGGAAAGATGCCGGGCGCTGATGACGTGGGTCGATTTTTCGCCGGGCTTATTCTCTTGGTCCAGGTCCACCAGCGCGGGAGCCGTGATCGGTTCCGTTCGGCTCCGTTTTCTTGGCCGGAGGAATGATGATCCGTACCCGGCCATCGTCCGTGGCCCCGTTGTCATCGGATAGCTCGCCGGGGCGCGCCTTTCTTGCTTTAAGGACATTGCGGGCGGTATCGTAGGTCATGTGGTGGCCGGTGTAAATCTGCCCCCGCTGCACGATCTTGACCTTGTTGCTCATGTGCATCAGTTGCTTTTGCGTCTGATACCTCATGTTGAGGGCCTCGCCCTCGATATCCTCCTCCTCGTTGTCGGGGCGTTGCCGGTAAGTCGCGGGTGTGCCTTCCAAGAGCGCTTCTTTTAGCTGTTGGTCAGGCGCGTATTTCAAGGTGAGGGTGTGGCCGGTGAAGCGCGTGCTCCCTTGGATGACGATGACATTCCCGCGGTAGATCGCAACCCCTATCTTATCGTCGATTTCGACGAAGTCCGCCGTGACTTCAATCGGTTGATCGCGATCGGTGGACAACGCGGCGACGGCCGTGACAAAGAATAAACCTGCCAGCAACACGCTGGAAGTCAATTTAGATTTCGCCGCCACGCGGTATGCAACCCCGTGGGGCGACCAAAGGGGAGAGCTGCGCCTCTCCCCTTTGGAAACCCTATCGCTAAGGTCCCCGCGGCAAGACCGCGGGGAATAGATTTTAACGCTCTTCGTCATAGTGAGTGCGCACGTCTTTCAACAATTCGACCAGGCCAACCGCGAGCCGCGCACGCATCCCGATCCCTTTCGTGACGGACGTGGGCGTGATGATCGTGGTGGCGCTATCGGTTTCAGCATAGCGCTTTTTGGGCAGTATCCTGAGATCGGGCGCTTGCACCTCGATCTCGCGCACGCCCTTGGGGTTTTGGCGCCACACGCTCACGTTTCCGTACAGCAGGACGGTATCGTTGTTGGCCCTGATCCATCCCGAGTCGGCACGGGCGAACCACGGCGCCTTCGGATTATCGCTATATAGCTCGAGGGCGGGATGAAGGAGTTGGGTGGTGTCATCCCTGGGGTAGTGGAACATGCGCTTGGCGCGGAGCCTGCTTTCGAGCCTTCCGCGCTCGTCCATGGCGGTGCGGACGAAGTTCTCCATGTAAGAATCCGGTTCATCCGGGCCGGCCGCCTCGCGGGTGATATTTTGTTCGTCCAGGCGCTCCAGGATCCAAGCGGTGGTGCCGGCACAAACGCTCAGCGCGATCACCCCCGGCCAGTGCTTTAGCTTGCGGAAGCTTAAGACCGTCACCGAAGCTTTGTGCTAGCTCAAGTACCGGTCGTAAAGGTTTGCGAGCGCGCCTTGCGCGTCCAGGAGCAGTTCGCACAATTCGCGCACGGCGCCGCGTCCGCCCGGTTGCCGCGTCCGCCAATGCGCATGCTGACACACTAAATGATGCGCATCGGCCACGGCAACCGCAAGTCCGGCGCGCATCATGACCGGCAAATCCGGCACATCGTCTCCCATGAACGCCGCCTGCTCGGCGCTCAAGCCGAGCTCGCGGAGCAGGGCATTGAAGATCGATAGCTTGTCGGAGGCACCCTGGTAGACGTACCGTATCCCGAGCTCCGTCATGCGCCCTTTGAGCGCCGCCGAAGAGCGTCCCGAAATCACGGCGATGTGCAAGCCGGCTTCGCGCAGCATGGTCAGCCCCTGCCCGTCATGGGTGTGAAACACCTTAAACTGCTCGCCTCGATCGCCTAGGATCAGGCTGCCGTCGGTCAGCACCCCGTCCACATCGAACGCGGCGAGGCGGATCTTCGCGGCCCTAACCTTGACCCGATGCAGCGGTTCCGCGAGGTCCGCCATGACGGGAACGTTACAGGACCCCGGCGCGCAGTAAATCGTGCATGTTCAGCACGCCGCGCAGATCGCTAGTGTCGTCGGCGACCAACAACGCGTTGATCTTGTGCCGCTGCATCAGGTTGAGCGCTTCGGCCGCGAGGCAATCTTGGCCGACGGTGACGCATGCGGGTGTCATGACGCTCCGCATGCGTGCTCGATGGACATCGACGCCGCGGTCCAGGGCGCGGCGCAGGTCGCCGTCCGTGAAGATACCGGCGATCCGCAGCCCGTCCTCGACGATCGCCGTCATACCCAGGCCCTTGCGCGACATTTCCATCAGCGCGTCCCGCAACAGCGCCTCGGTGGTGACCACCGGGATCTCGTCCCCGGTATGCATGAGATCGGAAATACGCAGCAGCAGCCGCCGCCCCAGTATTCCGCCCGGATGCGTCTGCGCGAAGTCCGCGGCGCTGAATCCGCGCGCCTCGAG
>JBOIDL010000145.1:0-10106 GCA_050740435.1 Gammaproteobacteria bacterium | reverse complement strand
AATGTCCGCCCTCGGTGCCGCAATGCGTAAGCTCGTCCATATCTGCTTTGGAGTCCTAAAACATCAACGACCTTACCAACCACAATCCGTTTAAATACCCCTTGACAACAAAGACGGTATCTACATCTATACTGGCCACGGTCATAAATCGCCTCCAGGTGACCAAAGGGGAGAGTTGCACTACTCCCCTTTGGAAACCCTGATGGTAAAGCGCCCGCCGCGATCGGCCGGGTATTACGCACGTGCCGTCGAGCAAGAGCGCGAAGACCGGGAACTCCTCCCGCCCGCGCTGTTTCTGCACTTCGAGCGCGTGATGTAGTTCTTTGCCAACCCACCTGGACTGGAGATCCCAAACGCCGCACAGGCGAAGGGATTTTCTTTTCGTCTAAGATGTTTGACGAATTCGATATTCTCTCCGGCGGAGTCAATTTCTCACACACATTCGGCGAATCGCTTGATTGGATTTGGGAGCGCGAAAGGATTGGCTCCGGGACCGTTGTATGGATCAAACTCCACAATCACACAGCGCGAACAATTAAGAAAATATTCGATTATTATACGTCGGATGGGGACTTCGTTCCATGAAAATAATTACGAATCAAGCAAGACCCAAGTCGAACTTTTTCCAGTGGAACGGGACGGGAGCCTCGTTGAACTCGGCAATGCCTTTTAGGATTCGCTTCTTGAGTTCCGCCTTGGAGGTGACCCGGATATGGCGAAGGAAGGTCCGAGCCATCTTGGAGAAAGCACATTCGATCAGGTTGAGCCAAGAGCCATGTTTGGGCGTATGAATATATTCGAAGCGTCCAGGACGAGTGGCCAAGTAAGCCATCGTTTCCTTGGAAATATGGGCGGAGTGGTTATCCAGTACCACGCGGATGACCGCGTCGCTGGGGTAATGGGCGTCCAGGCGTTTGAGCAAGTCGATAAATTCGCGGCTGCGATGCTTGGGTTCCACGTTGGCAATGATCTCGCCGGTGTGCAAATCGAGCGCTGCGAGGATGGACAGGGTTCCATGGCGAACGTACTCGTAATCTCGCGCCACCGATGCCTCCTCTCCGGGGATCGGTGGGAGGTCCGGGGCGGTCAGCCCAATGGCCTGTACACCGGGCTTCTCGTCAACGCTCACCGTGTAGACCGGCGGTGTTTCGCTCTCTTGCGCTGTGCCCTGCGCATACAGAGAAACTTCCTGATAGACCAGGAGCACTTCCCCCATCTTTCGGTCGAACTCGGGATCGCGCTTTTCGAGATAGTAGCGAACCCGGTGCGGCTTGATGTTCTGTTCATTCAGAATACGCCACACCGTGGTTTTGCCCACCTCAGCCAAACGGGGAAACCCAGCGTCAACGGCGCACGTTCTCACCTGTCGGACCAAGGCCGACAACGTCCACAATTCCGCCGCCAAGCCGTGATCCTTGGGTTTGGTACAGGCCAGGTTGACTACCCACGCCTTGGCATCGACCAGGATTTCCGGCTCCTTGGGACTGTGGAACGTATCCTTCAAACCCACCTGAACGCCAGCAGAAAGCGCTTTGTCGATGCATTTGTAAATGGTCGGGCGGGACACACCCACTTGCCGTTGAATGTCGGAAATCGATATCCCATCCGCATAGCGCAACAACACCTTGGCTCGCTCTACCTCACGCGCTGGCGCCGTTCGCGATCCACCCAATTCAGTCAACATCCGTCTATGAGCCTCCGACAACACCAAGGGGGCACGCCGTGTTTCTCTCGCCATGTTCGTCTCCGGTTCCGTTCCCGAAACCAGCATGACGAATACACGCCACTTTGTAAATCATTTAATGGAACGTACTACTATGCATTTAATAAGACCATTGTGCCAGTAAAGCTCGCGCAATACGGAAACGACAAACTGATCTCTCGCTCACAGGCAAAACGGTTGCTTGCCAGGGTGGAACTGTTCAAGATCGCTATGCTTGATTTTCAGGGAGTACCATCTGTCGGGCAAGCCTTCGCCGATGAAATATTCCGAGTATTTGCGTTGAAGCACCCTGAAGTAACACTGGTGCCTTACCATGCGAGTTCCGAAATAAAAAGAATGATTGAAAGAGCTGAGTCAGGAAGTACGAAGGACGTTGGTGAGGCAGTGGAATGACCACACGCGATGGCTAAGGGATCAACCCCCGCTGTTAACCGACGACGGCGTTCAAGTCAGCCAGCGTAGCGTGCGCCATGCGCACGAAACAAGAAAGTGGATTTCAATCGTGCGCGCGGCGCACGCTACGCTGGCTGCTGTATCCGACACTCGTAGTTGCGCTTTGGTCGATACCGACGTATGTGGAGCTATATAGATCGAACAAGCTTGCGGTTTCCTTCGGTCAATCCGTTGCGGCTCAGGCAAACGACACCGTAATCTGTCAGAGGTTCATCGATTCAGGCCGCATCTTGCGGCGAATACAAATTCGGAACGGCTGTTACGATGAAATCGTCGACCTGTACACTGGGGAGGTGCTCCAGCTAAAGCCAGCACCCTGCGACTCCAATTGCTGACCTAGCTTTAAATTAGGGAATTAGTGGACAGCCAGCGTAGCACGAAACGAGAAAATGGATTTCAATCGTGCGCGCGGCGCACGCTACGCTGGCTGTCCTTATTTCCGGTCAGGTGGATTCTGTGGATAACTTTACGGGGTCGTCGGGCTTTGTAGTCGGCTACGATAGCGGCGCGTACTGCTGCTTGCGGGGAATCGACTGGCGGGATTTTTAGAACGGCGTAAAAGCGAGGGCGGGGTGATTGCGGGAGGTCGAGCTAGCGATAAAATGTCAGATGGGAACACACGGCAAGCTACTTCGGCGTATCCTTGAAGGCCGCTCGGACGCCAATATCGACTTCTCAGATCTGCGCGCACTCTTGCTGCACCTGGGCTTTGAGGAGCGCACGAGAGGCAGCCACCACATCTTCCGGCGGCCGATGTCGAGGAGCGAATCAACCTCCAAAGGCAAGGGAACAAGGCCAAGTCTTATCAGGTCCGCCAAGTCCGCGCTGTTACCCTACGCTACAGGCTAGGAGAGGTTACCGATGTTTAGGTACGAAGTGATCATCTATTGGAGCACTGAAGACGACGCCTTTGTCGCTGAGGTTCCTGAGCTTCCTGGGTGTATGGCCCACGGAGACACTTATGAGGCAGCATTGGGGAGCGCTCAGGAGGCCATTAGCCTCTGGATTGACATGGCCAACGAGTTTGGCGACCGGATTCCAGAACCAAAGGGGCGGAGGCTTCAGCTTGCCTGAAATGGCCCGCCCTCTAAAACAGGGTTCAGATCTTGAATTATCATATTGCGACCCTGCTGTTCACCTCCATGATCCCTATCGCGAGACTCGGATCAGGAATAAGGGGCGAATGCTACGTCCATGCCTCGCGCAAGCGACGCCGGTCCACCCCCGGCTCTTCGGACAAACCGGTGGCGCCCGCATGACCACACGCCATGGCTAGGCGATCAGCCTCCGGGTGTCAACCGACGACGGCGTTCAAATCTGTCAGTGTGTTGATGTCCCCGGACCGATCGAGCTTGGCTTCGTCGGAACGCACTGCCGCGATGTGCTGTAAATAATCCGGGCTCACATCACCGGTCACATAACGGCCGGTAAAACACGAGGAATCGAAGGCCTTGATGTCGGGATTTCCGCGCTGGGCGGCATCGATCAAGTCTTCGATGTTTTGATAGATCAGGCGATCGGCGCCTATCATCTTGCCGACGTCTTCCTCGGAACGATCATGGGCGATCAACTCCTCGGCCGAGGGCATGTCGATGCCGTACACGTTCGCGTAGCGCACCGGCGGCGCGGCGGAGGCGAAGTATACCTTCTTGGCGCCGGCCTCGCGCGCCATCTGGATGATCTGTTTACAGGTGGTCCCGCGCACGATCGAGTCATCGACGAGCAGGACGTTGCGGCCGCGGAACTCCAGATCGATGGCGTTGAGCTTTTGGCGCACGGATTTCTTGCGCATCGCCTGACCAGGCATGATAAAGGTACGCGGGATATACCGGTTCTTGATGAATCCCTCCCGGTATTTGAGCCCCAATTCGTAGGCCAGTTGCAAGGCCACGGTGCGGCTCGTGTCCGGGATCGGGATGACGACATCGATATCGTGACCGGGCCAGGTGTTGCGAATCTTTTGCGCCAGCGTCTCACCCATGCGCATGCGTGCCTTGTGGACCGAGATCCCATCAATGATCGAGTCCGGCCGCGCGAGATAAACATACTCGAAGATGCACGGCGCGTGTGACCAATGCTGCGCGCATTGGCGTGTGGTGAGCGTGCCGTCGGCGCTGATAAAAACCGCTTCTCCGGGCTCGATGTCACGGACGAGCTTGTATCCCAGGGTGTCGATCGCGACGCTTTCCGAAGCGATGGCATACTCGGGGCCGGCGGCGCTCACGCGGCTCCCGAACACGATGGGCCGGATCCCGCGGGGATCGCGAAACCCGACGATACCGATCCCCGTGATCATGGCAACTGCGGCGTAAGCGCCCTGACAGCGCCTATGTACTTGGCTGACCGCATGAAAGACATCCGCGGCATCCACCTTGAGCTTCCCCAGACGCTGCAGCTCGTGGGCGAACACATTCAGCAACACCTCGGAATCCGAGTCGGTGTTGACATGCCGCAGATCGTCCCGGAACAACTCCTGTTGCAGCGCTTCGGCATTGGTGAGATTGCCGTTATGGGCAAGGCAGATCCCATAGGGGGAATTGACGTAGAAGGGTTGCGCCTCGGCCATCGACGCGCAACCCGCGGTCGGGTAGCGCACATGCCCGATGCCCATGTGGCCTACCAGCTCGAGCATATGGTGGGTCTGAAAGACGTCGCGCACCAGTCCGCTGGACCTGTGCATGTGCAAGCGCCCTTCGTGGCAGGTCACGATGCCGGCGGCATCCTGGCCGCGATGCTGCAGCACGGTCAGCCCGTCGTATAAGGACTGGTTCACGCTCGCGCCCGCTACGATTCCGATGATTCCGCACATAGGTTATCGCCTTGCCTGCCCACTATTCCGATGCTAACGATTTCCGCTCTGCCGACGCCGCGCGGAGTCGAATTGTATAGCGCCTCCCAGTCACCCACAATGCGGCGTGCGCGTCGACTAAAACGTCAAATAGGCCGCCAAGTAGCTCCGCAACCACAGTGCCATGGCCTCGAAGCGTCCCAAGAGTACCGATTGCTCCCACCAGGGGTCCTGAGGCAGCGGTGTCAAACGGGCTATGAGTACCAAGACCCCCACCACGAGGGCGCCGCGTGCGACCCCGAACACGATCCCGAGCACCCGGTCCGTCCCAGAGAGGCCCGAGCTCATCACTAGTTTGGCAATAACGAAATTAATGATGGCCCCGCACAGCAAGGTCGCGATGAACAGCGCCACGAACGCGATGATCAAGCGCGCCGAAGGCATCGAAATGTAAGGGGTCAATAAATCCGCGAGCGGCCGCATAAACGTCACTGCAACCAAGATGGCCAAGATCCAAGCCAAGAGCGAGAGGACCTCGCGAATCAATCCGCGCCAAATACTGATGAGCGCGGACAAGCCTATGATGGCGAGAATGGCGTAATCCACCCAGATCATCGGTTGGCCGGGTTCAAACTCGCTAGGCCCCTACGCTGGGACTCTTCCCGTCAGGCCGGCTATAAGGACGCTGTAGAAAAACCCTATTATTCATCCTTAGGAGCGAGATTTGGGAGGTGCCCAAAATTTCAAGTATTATCGGCCAGAAACTAGACGATAGCGATCATCGCATGCCACTCCAATCGGCCATCGCCAAAACCGTGGCGGGCCAAGACCTCTCCGGGGACGAGATGAGCAGCGCCATGGAGCTCATCATGGGCGGGCAAGCCTCCGCGGCGCAGATTGGGGGTTTTCTGGTCGCGCTGCGGATGAAAGGAGAGACCGTGGCGGAGATCACCGCGGCGGCGCGGGTCATGCGGGATCTCTCCGAGCCCGTCGCAGCCTCCCCCGGCCATCTGGTCGACACTTGCGGTACCGGCGGCGATGGCGCAGGCACATTCAATATATCCACGACCAGTGCATTGGTCGTGGCTGCTGCCGGTGGCCGGGTTGCGAAACACGGTAATCGCGGCGTTTCAAGTCGCTCGGGGAGCGCGGATCTCCTGGAGGCCGCAGGCGTCAACATCGCACTCACCCCTGCGCAAGTCAGCGCGTGTATCACTGAGATCGGCATTGGTTTCATGTTCGCGCCCGCGCATCACCAAGCCATGCGGCATGCCGTCGCTCCGCGCCGCGAGTTGGGGATCCGCACTCTCTTCAATCTCCTCGGGCCGTTGACGAATCCGGCCGGCGCGGGGGCCCAGCTTATCGGCGTTTTTCAAGCGCGCTGGACCGAGCCCCTCGCCGAGGCATCGCGTAACCTCGGCAGTACCCATGTGATGGTCGTTCACGGGGAGGACGGGTTGGATGAAATCAGTATCAGCGCGCCGACGCGAGTCACCGAATTGCGTGACGGAGCGATCGTCAACTATCGCCTGACGCCGGAACAGTTCGGGATCGGCTCGGCCGATCCCGGCGCAATCAAGGCTGGCGATACCTTGGAGAGTCTGGCGCGCATGCGTTCCGTGCTCGATAACGATCCCGGGCCGGCCTTGGATATCGTGCTGCTCAACGCGGGAGCAGCCCTCTATGTATGCGGAGTCGCCCGAGAAATTTCCGCGGGCGTCGCCTTAGCGCGGGAAACCCTCGCTCAAGGGAGCGCGCGGCAGAAATTGGAGCAGCTTGTCAAGGTGACCAACGCTTTTTAAGGAAGCTCTGCAAACGTTACTGCGCAGCCCATCTGCTTTGTCGCGTGCTCGCGCGTCGCTCACCTGATATGTCTCGCGACTCGCTCCGCGGCTTCGCGCAGCTGGGCTTGCTCGCGACACTTTGCAGAGCTTCCTTAAAGCGTGCCGCGTCCAAGGGTTTTTTATAGCTTCGCGGCGCGCTCTTTGTCGATGAGGAAATCGATCACCTTAAGCAGTTCACTAAAGCTGATACCCACCTCTCCGGGCGTGCGAAACTTTCCGTTGATGACGACCTTGGGCACGCCATCGATGCCATACTGTTTAACCGATTGGAGGGCTTGTTGAACTTTGGCATCCACCGCAAATGAGCTGAACGCCTCAGTAAACGCTTCCTTCGAGACGCCGTTTTCCGCAAAAAACTCGACGAGTGACGCCTCATCGTCCAGCCGCCGCTTGGACTCGTGCAACGCCTTGAAGAACGGAGAATGAATTTTATCGACGACCCCCAATGCCTCGGCGGCATAGTAGGCTTTTGCATGGACATGCCAGGCTTTATTGAAGGCCGCCGGTATGCGGAGAAATTCGACATCCGGGGCTTTGCGTGCGGCCCATTCATTAATATACGGCTCAAAATCGTAACAATGAGGGCATCCGTACCAGAACACCTCAATGACCTCGATCTTCCCATCCGTCGCGACCGGCTGGGCAGGAACGATTTCTTGATAATGTTTTCCGATCTGATAGCGAGCGTTCGCTGCCGGTTCTTCCGCGAAACCGTTACCAGCAAAGAACATCAGTGCGACTACCCACCGAAACCTTGCGCGCATAACACCCCCCTTAAAGATTAACTCATGGAATCTCCGTGTCTCACTCTAGCGTAATCCCTCGATATATGACGCCACCGCCTCGATTTCCGGCTCAGACATTTTGGCGGCGATCGCCTGCATCGTCTGTCCGTTCTTGCGCTCCGAGGAGCGATAAGCGTGCAGTTGGTTGCGCGTGTACGCCGCATGCTGACTGCTTAGGGCCGGAAACCCGGCCGCCGGATTGCCGGCGCCCGCGGGTCCATGACATGCCATGCAGGCCGGGACCCCGGTGGTGGCGTTCCCGCCGCGATATAAGCGCTCGCCCGCCTCCACAATCCCTGGGTCCGCCATCCCCATTTGTCGTTTCTGAGCCGAGTAGAATTCCGCAATATCGGCGATGTCCGTTTCACTAAGCGGGGCCGCCATCGGACTCATCGCTTCATTCTTGCGCGCCCCCGATTTGAAGTCGCGAAGCTGTTGTGCGAGATACTTCGGATGCTGGCCGGCGAGCTTTGGCGACTCGGGATTTTGGCTGTTCCCGCGCTCCCCGTGGCAGGCCGCGCACACCGCCGCCTTAGCCTCCCCCGCCGCCGGGTTCGCTTGTCCCTCGGCAGGGACCAGCGCCAGTGCCACGACAAGGAAGGCTATCGATTTGCTCACGTAGTCTATGTATCGTTTTTATTTTGAACGTGGTCACAGGATACAACATGCGTTCGCGGGTTGACATCCGGCAGCACGAAGTTTCCGGTGGGCAGCGGTTGAAACGACGGCGCCGCTTAGGACGCACCCGGCGATAGAAAAAAAAAGGCCCCGGTGCAACTAGGGGAGAAATACTTACCGGGGCCAACTTGGCCCGGTTGGGGATACCGGGCAGAAAGTCCCGCTCAGGGAGGGAGAGCGGGAACGTTCATAACGAACGTATTTGCTAAGACGCGGGCGCTCGCGGAAAGTTCCAACGACCCGCGCTCCGCCAGCATGCTTATTCACCGGCAACCGATTGCGATCCCGGCACTGAACGCGCGCATCAAGGATTTAGATTAATTGCATGACAAAGATTGTTTAAGCTATTATACATAAAATAGAAAATAGAAATTCGATTAAATCTTCACCAATTCCGCCGCCAGTCAAGCGGCGTGCAGGAATGGGCGAAATCAAAACAAGTAGTCCACAAAGTTATCCACAGATTTTGTGGATTAACGGAATTAGGCAAGCGAGTTCAGATTGTTACAAACTTGTCATAAAACAAACATTCAACATAGTTCCTAAATTCGAGACGGATAAGGGAATATTCAGCGAGTGCAGGCCGCACCTGAATAAACTCAAAGCATCGCTGTCCGGCCAAAAAGCCCGATAGACGTTCTGCAGCAAGCACCTCTCAACAAAGTCTACGGATAAACCAACGAAAAGCACGGGGAAATCCCCATCCGCGGGTCGATATCACACCTCGGGGGACGGCACGCGGAACAGGAGCTGCAGGCGATTTTTCTCTCCACGGCGCTCGTAGTGACAGCGGTCGGAGAACTGACGGATAAGATGCACTCCCCAGCCACCGATTTTTGCCTCGGCAAGAGTTGATGGACGCACTAAGACCGGAACGCTCAACGGATCAAACGCAATACCATCGTCCTCGACTTCCAAGGCAAGAGAATCCGCATCGTAGCTGATCTTCACATCGATTTGGTGGGGTCCTTGATCGGAATATCCGTAGCTAATAACGTTATGCACCGCCTCTTCTAGACAGAGGTCCAGCCGGAACGTAATATCGTCCGGCAAAGTGAGGCGATGACTGATATCCCGGACCCACCGCGCCAACCGCCGCATCTCGGAAGTGTCGCTGGTGACACTAACCGCAAAGTATTGCAAAAAAACTTTCCCTGATGAGATAGCGCTACGTTCGAAAGTCCCCCGATACCGGGCCGGGTACGTTTAGGCTTGCTGAAAAAATTGCAGCGCGGATTCGATGTCGTCACATAGGGGAATCAACAGATCGATGCCGGTGGTCACGAGCGTCTTTCTTACCATCGGGTCGGGCTTGAATATGACCATCTTATGACCGCGCCGGTTGAGCGCCTTGGCATTTGATAACAGCATCCGGATAGCGATGGAGGCGAGATAGCTGACGGCGGACATGTCAACTATCACATCGGACTTGGCGGCCGCGGTCAGTGCCGTAAAGCGAAGGTCCACGGCATCGGTACCCGCGATGTCCAAGCGCCCGGCAAGAATGACTTTCATGATACCGTCGCTGAGTTGCTCGGTTTGCAATTCCATGATCGATCCTCGGCTGTTGAGGGTACACATGCGGTATAGTGTTTGAGCGCCAGCAGAGGCTCTCGCTAGAAACTAAGATACCGATTTCACCGCCGATCAGCAACAGACTCCAAGGCCACCACCGGCCGCGATGAGCTTGAATCCGATCAGATGCTGCCTGATCTACTACTTCTCGATTTCCTCGCGCCGTGCGCAGATTATGCGGGAGTGGGATGGGTGCCGATGAGGCGTTTGAGGTTAGTTTGGCGGATGGCGGACAGGGCGGCGGTGAGCTGATGGCCTTT
>JBOIDL010000144.1:0-10184 GCA_050740435.1 Gammaproteobacteria bacterium | reverse complement strand
GGTCGGGAAGCTCCAGTTTCCCGGAACTCATCCGCACCTTGCAACGCGGAAAGGCATAAAACGACAGCCAATATGGTCAACTGGGCGCCTCCTGCCTAAATTCCGCCCTTCGATAACTCGCCATGCCTCGAAGCCGTTACCGTGCTGGCCAAGAATCATGCCCGCATTTCCTAACCGCGACGGTAAACCACTGGCTGCCACTGTTTACGCGGCAGGAAACGGTGAACATCGTTCTGAACTCATGGCGGTTCCTTCAACGTGAGGTCGTACTGGTCATCTACGGTTACGTTATCCTCGAAAACCACTTGCATCTTGTCGCCAAGTCGAAGAACCTGAGCCGGGATATACAGCGTTTCAAGTCATTCACGGCCCGGGAAATCATTGCCTATCTGGAGAGCGGAGATTCCAAGAGGCTTCTGGAGTTATTGGCCCTCTTCAAGCGCTCGCACAAGACCGACAGCCGGTATCAGGTTTGGGAGGAAGGCAGTCACCCGCAACTCATCGAATCCGAGATAATGATGCGTCAGAAACTGGATTATATCCACCAGAACCCGGTTAAACGCGGCTATGTCGACCAGCCGGAGCATTGGCGGTATTCCAGTGCCCGGAATTATGCCGGGCAGGACGGCTTGATCGAGGTGGAGCGGGTCTGGTGATGGGGGCGTGAAGCGGGAGCTTCACGGACCGGGTTCCCAAGCTGGAGCTTGGGAACCAGCAGAAATTCCTATTCGCTTTCCGCGTTGACCACGAGTTCCAGGAGTTCGTTATCATCGCACCCAAAGGTTCCACCATCCCTTGACTGGCCTCAATTGGGTGGTGACAACCCACTGAGGTGCGATTTTCCATTCGCCTTTCTCTAATATAATGACATCCTCAAAGCGGCGTATTGTGTAGCTGGGGGGATCTTCATAAACGGCGTGGTAGACAACCCTAGCGGTATCGTGTTTATCGCCATATGTTTCTTCATAAATATATCGGTAGAATGCCCCGGATTGATACCTCTCGACCAGCTTTTCCCAACCACCATACTTTTGCTCAATGAAGTCGTCTTTTGTGTCTTTGGACGTAAGGCCTCTCGCTTTAGCAATGTCTCCGTTATGAAGTGCCTGATTCCATAAACTAACTACTTCTCGTGGTCCGCGTATCCGTTCGGTGGCCTCCTTTATTTGCTCCGAGAAATTAGTTTCGATAATAGGAATACCACCCTCGAACCCACAATGTAAATAAACGGCCTCCAAGAATTGGTCAGGGAAATCAGGGCGAGACATAAACAGCGCTTGGCCTTGAGCCATGGTTGTAGGAACGTGTTCAAGCCCCGAGTGCAATATAGGGACAACTTCTTTTTTGTGTGCCCTTGCAGCACCGGCCTCGAAGTGAATCCAAGGGCGCTCTTGCGTGCTTGGTCCAATAAGGGAGAAAAAAACGTCCGCAGTAACGATATTTTATCTGAGCTTCTCATCCCAGTTTTCACCGCCAATAATGCTTTTGGCGCTTATGAACACGGTACAAGCTGGCCATCTAATCCGAATCCACTCTCCCAGCATTTCGGCTAGCGGCAATTCTTCAGTTGCGTAGGATATAAACACTGTTTTGGTCATTTCGGCCACCAGCGCGATGTGTTAAGTCGTGGCTGCCGTAAGCCCAGCGACAAAAACAGCTCCAGCCTACACCATTAGACGTTTGGATTTCCACCAGATGAAGTGCTGGAGCAGGTGAATATGTCTGCGGACCTGGTTTAGCTCCTTTTCGTGGCGCCGATACCAACCACCCCAAGTTTACTGGTTCCCAAGCTGCGGCTTGGGAACCCGGTCGGGAAGCTGCAGCTTCCCGGAATTCATCCCTACGTTGGAGCTTGGAAACGCATAAATCAACAGCCAGTATGGTCAACCGAGCGCCGCCTGCCTGAATTCTGCTCCTCGATAACTCGCCATGCCCCGAAGCCGTTACCGTTTCGCCAAGAATCATGCCCGCACTTCCTAACCGCGACGGTAAACCACTGGCTGCCACTGTTTACCCGGCAGGAAACGGTGAACATCGTTCTGGAATCATGGCGGTTCCTTCAGCGCGAGGCCGCACTGGTCATCCACGGTTACGTCATCCTCGAAAACCACTTGCATCTTATCGCCAAGTCGGAGAACCTGAGCCGGGATATACAGCGTTTCAAGTCGTTCACGGCCAGGGAAATCATTGCCTATCTGGAGAGCGGAGGTTCCAAGAGGCTTCTGGAATTATTGGCCCTCTTCAAGCCCTCGCATAAGACCGACAGCCGGTATCAAGTTTGGGAGGAAGGCAGTCACCCGAACCTCATCGAATCCGAGATAATGATGCGTCCGAAACTGGATTATATCCACCAGAACCCGGTTAAACGCGGCTACGTCGACCAGCCAGAGCATTGGCGGTATTCCAGTGCCCGGAATTATGCCGGACAGGAAGGCTTGATCGAGGTGATGCGGGCCTGGTGATGGGGACGTGAAGCGGGAGCTTCACGGACTGGGTTTCCAAGCCGGAGCTTGGGAACCAGAAGACCAGAAGAACCAGAAGATCCGATGGTAGACCCCTTGCCTCTGCTAATAACCGAAAGCGCTCAGGCGCCCCCGGATCGCTTTATCCAGATTCTGGATCCACCCATTGTAGTTCGTATGGATGGTCTGTTTCGCCGCGTCGTAATTGAGGTCCTGGCTGCTGTTATAAACGATGCTATAGGAAGCGGTGGTGTAAGGGATGTCTACGATCGCCGTGTGGCTGCGGAGATGCAGCGTGCCGGTGATCTGGCCGGGCCTCACGACCTGCATCTCCCAGCCTAGGCCCATGCCGGCATCGACGATGGCCTTGGTCACATTATCCAGCGTAAGGGTCTTACCGGAGGTCACCGGTGGCACCGCTGAGTCGGTCACGTTATAGAGCGGCGCGGTTCTACAGCCCGCTAAAATCGCCATCATGATTCCAATCCAAGCACCTGTTTTAAGTGTCTTATAGATATTCATAGTCGGTCTCGCCGGTGAGATTAATTTTTTCAGCCCCGTACTTGCCGTATGGTTAATGTAATATCATCGGACTCCGGTTAGTCAAGCTATCCTGGCAGATTTTAACGGGACCTTATGAGCGCACCCGCGAATGAGCAAGAGACGAAGGGAGAGGCCAGCGTTCTGCGGGTAGCCATCTTGGGCTCCGGCCCGTCTGGATCGGCTCTGGCCTGCTTGCTGGCCCGCCGAGGAGCGGAGGTGACGCTCTTCGAGCACGGGCGCCGCCCCGAATTGGTCGTGGGTGAGTCCCTCGTACCCGCCGTGATACCGATGCTGCGGCGTTTGGGCATCGAGGAAGAAATCGCCGCCATTGGGCTTTTGAAACCGGGCGCCTCCTTTGTCTGGTCACCCACGGACCGCTTCAGCTTCACCTTCGCGCGCTTCGCGCCAGTCGTGCCCCCTTATGCCTACAACGTCCCGCGGCCACGATTCGACGAAATCTTGCTGGCCAACGCGATTGCCTCAGGAACCCAAGTCGTACGCATCCGCGCCCGTGTGGAGCGGGCATCCCGGAATACCGACACCGAGCTCAAACTGACCGCGGAGACCTTGGCCGCGGCATCCCATTGGCGCGGCCGGCAACCCGACCTTATCGTTGACGCCACGGGACGCAGCCGGCTTGTCGCTCGCATGCTGGATATACCAACTCGGATCGGTCCACGCGATGACCTGGCACATTTCGCCCACTTCGAGGGGTTTCGGTGGGAAGAGGCCCCCGGACAGGTCGTCATTTCGCGCCTCAAGGCAGGCTGGAGCTGGTGCATTCCGCTACGGGACAAATTATCTATCGGTATTGTCGTGGGGCGCAGAGATGCGCATCGACTGGGAGCCACACCGGAGGAGAGGCTAAGGAACGCGATCGCCCTGGAACCCGCGCTGACCGCGCTGGCTGGAGAGGCCCGGCGGGTGACACCCGTTGCCACCTATTCGAACTACCAACTCATCTCCCAGCGCGGTTACGGCCCCGGTTGGGTGATGGCGGGAGACGCCTTGGGTTTCGTGGATCCGATGTTATCGCCGGGAGTGTCTCTGGCACTGCTCTCCGCGGAGCTGCTCGCAGAGGCACTGACACCCCTGATCCGGCGGCGATCCCCGGTCGAGCTGGGTTCGGTGCTGGCTCGGTATACCGCTGTGCAAATGAACAATATCAACGCATGGTCCAAGCTGGTGGCGTATTTTTACGATGGGAGAATGGCCGCCATGCAACGCGCGGGGCGCGAATGGGTGGAGGCGGGCTCGAATTTCCTGAAGGTCGCGGCCCACGACCACATCGAGCGGCAGGTAGCGCTGCAAGCCTCCGGAGTAGGTGTCACGTCCCGCTATAGTAGCGGTCTCCTGCGGTTCATGGGGCGCTATGGGCTGCGCGGAGTAGTCCCGGCCGATCTCGCCATACAGAGAGCGGGTGAATAAATCTACTGGGCAGCCCGCCCGCATCGTTGCGCAGTGTCCGTGACTTTACCGCGCCGATTTTAGCCCAGTGTATTCGCTAAAAATCCTACCATAGATCCGGCGCTCGACATTGTCGAAGCCGCTGACGCCCAGGGTCTTCACGATGGTCGTTGGCTCGATGCATGCCGCGATCGTGTCCCAATAATAAGTAGTCAGCAATTGGGCGTAGCCGCTCCTGGTGAAAATGCGCATAATCAGAGGCAAGACTTTCTGAAAGTAGACCCGGATTAAATATTGGCCGGTAACCGAGGGAGGCCGAGATATCTCCAGGATCAGAATGCGGCCTCCCGGCTTCAAGACCCGTAGGAATTCTCTGAAGCTCACGCCTAGATCGGTTACGTGACGGAGCGCATAACCCATGCTTAGGAAATCGAAGCTGTCGTTTCCGAACGGTAGTTTCTCCGCAATCCCCAGCACCAGCGGAATGCGTAGCCTCTTGCGTGCTTCTGCCAACATTCCGCTGCTGGGGTCGAGTCCGATCACGGACCGAGCGTCACGGAGAATAGCCATGGCCGCTCGTGCTACGAGTCCCGTGCCCACGGCGACATCGAGAAGCTTCATGCCGGCGCGAAGCTCTGAGCGCGCAAGCGCCCAGCGGCGGTAGAACTGGCCGGAGCCGAGCGACAGCACTGCACATACAAGGTTATAATATTTGGCGGCGCCGTCGAATAAGTCGAGAACGAATGGCTGCCTCTGCGTCTCACTTGCGTAGTATTTATCGAGGACAGGGTGCGGTACTTTTGGCTCCTTATGGGAGAGGTCCTCGCGTGAAGCATTGCCCTTCATTAATTCATCCCGTGGGTGGCGGATTCGTAATTCTTGCACAGAAAACATGTCGCATCCCGCGTCCGGTTGGTTTGCGCGCATCACGGCCGTCCTCGTAGTCCTCTCCGGCGCCGTGTGGGCCGGGTGGACGATCAGGCTGGAGACCGAGATCTTGGCGTTGTTCCCGCGGGAATTGCCGAGCGTGCGCGGGCTCGATCAGTTCCAGAGGCAATTCACCAGCGATCGCGAAGTGATCCTGGTCGCCGAAGATACGCTGCCCGCCACCGCGCGCGAGGGGGTTTTTCAAAAGCTGCGCCCCGTCCTGGCCGCGCTGCCCGGCGTCGAGTCCGTCGCGGCGCCCGGTGATGAATGGCTGCGAGCCGCGCCCGAGCTCGCCGCGTGGGCGATCTGGAATCTGCCGGCGGAGCGATTCTCGCGCGTCGTCGCGGCGCTCGGGCCGGGGCCGGTGCGCGCGCGGCTCGACGAGCTGCCCTCGGTGCTCACCGGCGCGCTCGATCCCGAAGAGCTGACGCGCCGCCAATTCGACCCGCTCGGCCTGCTCGACGCGCTCGGCACGGGCAAAGACCACGACCACTTCCAATGGACCGAACGGCCGGCGAGCGCGCTCACCATCACCGCCACCCGAGCGCTCATTACCTTCGACGAGTGCGAGGACTTCTCGGCCGCGATCCACGCCGCCGTAAGGCAAACACTGCCCGGCGAGACGCGCCTACTGCTCACCGGCCGGCCCGCTTTCACGGCCGAAATCTCGACGCAGATGCGCCGCGACATGCGCTTGATGATCATCGTCGCCACCGTGCTCGTCAGCGCAGCGTTCTGGGCTTTCTATCGTACCCTGAGGCCGCTTGGGTGGATTTTGCTCGGGCAGTTTCTGGCCCTCGGCGTGGGCCTTATCGCCGCGCGCCTCGCCATCGGCTCCCTGAATGTCATCAGCATGGGCTTCGCCTGCATCCTGCTCGGGATCAGCATGGATTACAGCATCCTTGTCTATCATCACTACGCCTCGCGCTTCCGCGACAACGGCACCGTCTGGGCGCGGCTCTGCCGCGGTATCTGGTTCAGTGCGTTAACGACGGCGGCGGCGTTTCTCGTCCTCGTGTTTTCATCCCTGCCCGGCCTGCGCCAGCTTGCCTTGCTCGTGGCCGCGGGGCTCGTTGCCTCGGCGCTGTTCGCCACCTGGTTGTTACCGGCTGCGTGGGCCATGCGCCCGCCGAAGCCACCGCCCTTTCTAGCCCGCATGAGCTTTGCCATGGCGCGCACGATGGAGCGCCACGGCCGCGCGCTGCTCGTGCTTGCCACGCTCGCCAGCCTCGCCGGCGCCGCCTGGCTCTGGCGCGATCCTGCTGCCCTCTACGCGCCCGACCTCGACCGCCTCCGACCCACGCAAAGCGCCGCCTTTCGCGGCCAGCAGGTGCTCGCGAAAAGCGACCCGAGCTGGCAGGACGCCATTTACCTCGTCGAGGCGCCGATCTGGGACGCCGTCCGGCGCGCCGCCGATAAACTTGCCGTGCGCGTCACCGGCGGCCGTCGCTCGTCGCAGAGCGCCTTTCTGCCCGCGCCCTCGCGCCAGCGCGAAAACCGCGCGCTGTGGAAAAGCGACATCACCCCACGACTCCGCGCCGCTTTCGATACCGCCGGCCTCGGAGCCGAATGGAGCGGTCCCACGCTGACCCTCGTCGAGACCCTCGATCGCGCCGCCGCCGGCACGCCCGACGCCTTCACCGTCGTTTCCCCGCTCTTGGCCAAACTTCACCGCGAAGGATCCGGCCTTTATCGCGCCATGGTCCGTCTCCCCGGCGCCGCCGAGCGGCCGGTGCCGCCCGGCGGCATCAGGATCAAAGGCGCGACCGTGCTGCCAGTGAGCTGGGTCACGCTCGAAGAAGAGCTCAACCGCACCGCGCTCGCCGATCTTCGCCGGCTCAGCGGCTGGGTGCTCGCATGCATCGTCGTGCTGTGCGCGCTCGCCCAACGTTCCCTGCGCATGGTGCTGCTCAATCTTGCTGCCCTCGGCCTCTCGTTCCTACTCCTCGCCGCCCTGATCGCGCTCACCGGCGTCGCGGTCAATCCGCTTTCGCTCTTGTGCGTGCCGCTCCTGCTCGGGCTCTGCATCGACTATAGCCTGCATGTCCTCATGGCCCTGCAACAGCAACGCGATTACGTGCACCTCTACGCGCACATCGGCGTGCCCATCCTGCTCACCGGCATCGCCTCGTGCATCGGTTTCGGCGTGCCCATGCTCACCAGCCAGCCCGCGCTGCAGAACTTTGGCCTGGTGATGGATCTCGGCATCATCGCTGCCGTCACCGCGTGTCTCTTCTTACTGCCCGTGCTCGCGGGCCTCACGACACGGCACCACGGCGGGCCGGTGAAGTTGCCGAGCTAGTTCCGGTGGCGGAAAATGCAGCATGCTCCGCTATTTCCTGTTCTTCGTTTCGTTCCTTGCCGCTACCACCACGCTCGCCGCGCCGCTGTCCGCCGAGCGGGCCAGCGCGCTACGCGCGCAGTTTCAAACCCGTCAGCGCGAGACGCTCACCTGGTCGGCCACGATCGTGCAGACGCTCACCCTGCCCGGGCTGCGCGATCCGGTGGTCAGCATCGGCACGCTCGCGTATCGGGCGCCGGATCGGCTGCGTCTCGATTTCACCAAGCCCGCCGGGGAATTCGTCCTGGTCTTGGGCGATCGGCTCTTCATTCAGAAGACTGGCGCACGGCTCGCCGAAAAATCCCTCCGGGAGGACAGCGCCGGCAAACCGTTCCTCTCGCTGCTCGGCCTTCTGCGCGGCCAGCCGGCTGAGGAGGAAAGCGACTACACGCCCGAGGTCCGGCGCGAGGAAGACCGCTATACCGTCGTCCTCACGCGCAATGCCGGCGCCTCCTCGCGAATGCCCGCGCGCATCACCAACACCATCGCCGCCGACACCCTCGAGGTGCGCGATGTCGTTGTTGATCTGCCCTCGGGCGGCGTGCTCAGCTACCGTTTCGACGCCATCACCCGCAACGGGCCGCTCGACGCCACGTATTTCGTCGTCCCGGCGGTGCCGACCAGCAGAGACTTGAGATGAGAGCTTGTGAAAAAATCTGCTGCGCTCGGGATCTCGCGTTCCGGCGGTGCTCGGAATCCTCATGTATTTCACTATACACTCCGGTTCCTGCGCTCCGGCGGAACGCGACCTCCCGTCGCTCGTGACGATTTTTTCACAAGCTCTGATGTGGAATCGGCGCTCCATTTCCGGTCCGAATCGCACCCTAATGGACGAGACCACACAGATCGCCACCCGCCTGCTCGGCCACATCCGCAGTGACCTGTTGGAAACCGACGAGTCTTTCGACCTCGATTCCGACCTCTTCGCGGCCGGGCTGGACTCGATGTCGATCATGCAGATCATCCTTTTCATCGAGGAAGAGTTCGCCGTGAAGCTCCCCGACGGCGCGGTCACCCGCGCCACTTTTTCCACCGCCCGGCACCTCGCCGAAGCCATCCGCCAGAACCAGAGTTGATGGATACGTCGCGGACGGGTTCGGTGCCGTTGAGCGGCGCGGACTGGTTCCTTGCCGCCGCCGAGCGCATGATGCTCGCCGCCGGCCAGGGCGAGCACCTGGGTCTCACCGTGCTGCGCCTCGGGCCGGGGCTAGACGTGGCCGCGTTACGCTCGGCCGCCGTGCGGCTCGCCAGCGCCAGCCCCATCGCTAGCGCGCGCCTGCGCAATTCGATCCTCGGCATTCCGCACTGGGTGTGGCGTGCGGACGCGCGGCCGTCTATTCCTGTCGAGGAACATCGCGGTTCACTCGGCGACCTGTGTGCGCAGCGTTTGGACGAATCGTCGCCCACTGCCGTGCGCTTCGACGTACTCGGCGATGGACACGGCAGTACCGTGGTCCTGCGCTGGCGGCATCTCATGCTCGATGCCAAAGGCGCCGAGTTGCTGCTCGCCGAGATCGCGCGTTTGGCGGAAAACGCGGACAGCCCGCCACCGCGCCCCGACTCCTGGGGACCGATCACGCCGCGTCCCGGCGGTTTGCGCACAGCGCTCGGCGAGGCGGAGAGATTCAAAGACCACTTTTACGCCCTGGCGCGCACCTCCATCTGTTCGCTCGGGGGCGTGCCGCCCCGGCCCGGCGCGGCGGCGTTCTTCGTGGAGGAATTCAGCGCGGCGGAGACGGCAGAGATCACCGCGCGCGCCACCACGGCGACCCACGAGCTTTTCCAGATGGGCTGGTTCCTCGCCGTCGCGATGCGGGTGCACTATGCTGTGCTCTGCCGGCGCGGCGATAGTGCCGAGTCCTACCAATCCAACTGCCCCGTGCAGGAGCGCAAGCGCGGTGCGCGCCACCCGATCTGGCAAAATCATGTCAGCCAGCTTTTTTTTCGGCTGTTGCAGAGCGAGCTTAGCGACCTCGGTGCGGCAGCCCGCGCTTTGCAGGAGCAGTTCGTCGCACAGACGCGCGAGCGGCTCGATCTGGCCTTCGGCACGACGTCGCGGTTTCTGCGCCGGATGCCGGCCGGGCTCTACCTGCGGATGATACGCAACGGTTCGCACGGCCATCTCACCTCGTTTTTCTTTTCCCACACCGGCGAGTTTCTCCCCGAGTGCCACACGTTTTGCGGGGCGCCCATCGAGCACGGCTGGCATGTGCCGTCGGTGTGCCAGCCGCCGGGCACCGGGGTTTTTTTCTCCCAGCGCGACGCCCGGCTCACCGCGACCCTCTCGTGGCGCGAGGGCGCGCTTAGGGACGGCGAGCTGGACATCATGCGTACGCGACTGCGCGCCGATCTGCTCGGTCCATGAAATGCGACGTGTTGGTGCTGGGCGGTGGCGGCGCGGGTCTCTGCGCGGCGGTGGCGGCGGCGCGCGCGGGTGCGCACACGGTGCTCGTCGAGCGCCACGGCGCGCTCGGCGGGATGGCCGTGGCCGCGCTGGTCCACTC
>JBOIDL010000143.1:0-10194 GCA_050740435.1 Gammaproteobacteria bacterium | reverse complement strand
TTTACAACGCCAGGCTTTCCAACTCCTCGGCCTGAAAGGGTGATAACGTACCCAGTAGCCGAACCCTGTGTTTTTAAATTATTCCATCCTATCAGACCGTTACGCTAATTCGCTAAAAGAAGTTCGGATTAAATGGCCGCCGTACTTATCCCGCTGGCCCAAGGGTGTGAAGAGCTCGAGGCCGTCACCGTCATCGATCTCCTGCGCCGGGCCGGGATCGAGGTGGTCACGGCCGGCCTCGATAATCATCCCGTCCGCGCCAGCCGCGGAGTGGTGCTGATCCCCGACACCTGTCTGGACGAAGCCTTGAAACGCGACTACGACATGGTCGTGCTTCCGGGGGGCGCCCAAGGCGCGGACCACCTGAACCGCGACCCGCGCGTGCATGCTCTGCTTGTCAAAATGGCGGCGAACGGGAAATTTACGGCTGCGATCTGCGCAGCGCCCAAGGTTTTGGGATCCGCCGGCCTACTTACAGGAAAACGAGCCACGGGTTATCCGGGTATCTTGGGCGCAATGAATCTCCAGGACGTCACGGTGACCGGCGACGCGCTAGTTCAAGACGGGAAAGTCATCACCTCGCGCGGGCCCGGCACGGCGATGGATTTCGCGCTCACCTTGATCGAAGCCCTGGCCGGGACTCACAAGCGCGATGAGGTCGAGTCGCAACTCGTGCGAGATCCGTAACGCATCGCTGCTAGCCCGGATTTCTCCCTGATAGCCAAGGAAAAGGCCGTATCTCGTGGCATAATCGACCCAAGACACTAAAACCCGCTCTCTCTGATTAGAACAGAAGCGACCAAACCGTACATTCGTTTAGCAAAGCTTCTCGGTTCGGCAACGACGTTCACTACACCCCGTACGACCCGATCCGGCGGGATCGGATGGTGTACCGCTAGCCTGATGTGGTACACGGACGACTCTGGCACCAACTCACCCTTTGCATCACGGCGGACAGCGATTGTTCCTCCATAAACCGATGCCAAATACGGCGTCTCGAATCTATTGACACCCGCCTCACCGATTTCGATCAGCCTCGCATCCACCGGCCGGCGTTTCGGGTCATCGGGGAGAAACCGAGCTGGCTGGTTCACCTTAAGCCGTGTTAGTTCGGTCTCCGATACCAGCCCACCCAACTCAGCGCTCGCCGGATCGACAACAAACGCTAGCGCTAGCTTCTGATTAATCCAACGCCCACGATGCAGCGCATCCGCTACATCAGTGATCACTCCCGAAATGGGCGCACGAACGGTTAGCTTGTGTCGCTTCTTTTCCAATCCCGCCAGGCGCGATGACTCAGCCGTCCACTGTTGCAATGCGACGTGCATGTTGGCCAGATCTTCCAGGTTAGAAGCTGAACGTTGAAAGCGTAGTTTGTGCACCTTAATCTTCTTTGCGGTACGGACCATCTCCTCTGCAAGCTGGGGGGAATCTAGCGTCAATAAAGTATCGCCGGCCTTCACCTGCTGGTTTCGTTTTATAAAGACATCAATGATGCGGCCCGGCTCAGGTGCATAGACGGTGACATATTGGGCACTCTGAAGAATGGCCGGAAAGGAGACGCGGCCGCTCCAGGGGATGAACGCCAAGGCCAACAATGCGCACACCGACGTGGCAGTGACAACGAAGCGCCGCGTCTTAATGGCTGTCGAACGCATACTCCACCAAACGACCAACTCTCGCGTGATAGGGAGAACGATAAACCACATGATCTCTACGGCAAACAGCAACAACCCCAGAGCCTTAAAGAAAAAGTGATAGACCAATAGCGCGATACCAATAAACAGAAAAAATCGATATATCCAGGTTGACCACGCGTAGATGATGAGCTTAGTTTGCAATGAGGGCGGCACGCTCTCCGGCAGCGGGTCCCGGAGCCCAAACAACAGCCGACGGAGCTTCCACTTGGCGAGCGCAAATGAACGTTCCTGCAGATTGTGAACACCTAAAAGATCCGACAGGAGGTAGTAGCCGTCAAAGCGCATCAGCGGATTCAGGTTGACCGCCAGCGTCATTACCCAACTGGTCGTCGCGATGATGAAGGCGGCGCTACGCAACGGGCCATCTGGCAGAAAACTCCACAAAAAGGTGCAGATGGCCGCGATGGCGAGCTCGGTAATCATGCCCGCGGCGGCAATGAGCATCCGCTTTCTTCTAGAACACAGTCGCCACGCGTCTGTGGTGTCGGTGTATAACACCGGAAATAGAACCAAGAATGCGATGCCTATGGTGGCTACCCGACAGCCGAATCGGGTAGCGGTGTAGGCATGTCCAAGCTCATGGAAGATTTTGATGGCGATGAGCGCCACGCCATACAGGGCCGCGCCTTCAACGGTGAAGAAATGCAAGAAGGTGCCGAGAAAAACTTCCCACTGCCGCGACACCAGGTAGAGTCCTAACGCTCCCAAGATCAAAACGATGAGGCATGCGCTGCGGCTAAACAGAGGTTTGACGAGGGACAACGTAGCGCGCAGAAAACGGTGCGGCCTGAGGATCGGCAAGCGCACAAAGAGATAATTATGGACCAGCCATTTGGCCCAGTAGGGCTGGCTCGCTTGGTATTGTTGAAGGTAGGCATCCGACTGGCCGGTCGCCGATCCTTTTGTCAGGCTGTTGGCGTAGAGAAATTTGATCAGCGCCGCGACATCCCAGAAGGTAACCTTGCAAGTGGTATTGTCACTAACCGCCTGAACGAGCCGGTCGACTCGACCCAGGGACCAACGCGACAACAGCTGGAATGCGGTCCACCCCACCCGAAAGAAGCGATTTCGAACGGGATCAAATATCGTCCAGGTCGAGGAGCCGTCCAGATCTGGCGGTCCTTCGAGGAATTGCAGGTCTTCCCGTAAGACAGGCAGGTTTAGAACTTGCGTAGCCGCTGCCACCTTAGAAACCAATGAACTGCCGAATCGCGCCGATCGGACGTCGGAATAGATAGAAAAACAGCGACACCGGTTCGCCGTAGATCTTCGCGGTGCCCTGTAGTCCAATCCTGACTGTGGAATCAGACGCTTTGAGATCGGCATGCACGCGGTAAGCGAGTAAATCCCCTGGCAAGACTTCTGCTTTGTAGCTCGCGTGGGTGACTGTCGCTCGTAGCGCATGCAATGGATCGACATCCAAAAAGCACTTAACATCCGCACCCTCGCTCAAGACGATCGAATCGGCGACAGCCAGATCGATGCGTAGCTCAGTGCGTTTGGGGTCCGCGACGTCCATCACTCGCTCGCCCACGACCACAGGACGACCGATCCAATCCGCTTCATCGCTGTATAGCAGTAGGCCAGCCCCCTGCGCGTGGACTCGCATTCGAGTTAAGAGATCGCGGGCGTAATCCCGCTCGGCCTTACTCAATTCCACACGGGCCCTTAGCAACGCCACCTCCGCCTTGCTCTTCGCATCTTGAAAGGCGCCCTGAGCTGCCTTGTGAAACTCGGCGAGTGCTACCTCCAACGACCGCTCGGCCACTTCATAACCGTTTCTGAAGCTCGTGTCCTCGAAGGTAAAGAGCAGATCGCCCTCCGATACGGGTTGGTTGGGCGGCACCATGATCTGTGCGATCACGCCATCCAATGGCGCACTGACAACGATGGGGTCCTTGGCAACGACCTCCACGGGCGCCAGGGTCGAAAGGCGCACAGGCACAAACATAGCAACGCCCGCCACGGCCACCAAGCTCCATCCGAGGCGCCGCGAGCGCCACTTGCTCGCGAGCCGCCGTTTTCCGGCAAACATTCCCCAAGCATGAGCATAGGCATCGCAAAGCCGTTTCATGAGGGTTAGCTCGTCGTCCCTCCAGCCCGTCTCTCGCGCCACCCACAGGCCTCCCAGAAATTCGCCATCGGGCCGACATAGCGGGCACCAGAGAACATAGGGTAACGAGAACTCCCGCCACTCCTCCGCGAGTCCCTGGGGACACTTCGAGCTATCGAGCCGCTCTAGAGCATCGGGCGGGTCTTTATCGCGTAGCGCATCCAGGGCCAGCTCCATCCATCGGATCAGTGGAACACTACGATCGATGACCGCGATGCTCGATGCGGCCTCTACCCGGCACCGCGAGCGCGGATCGCCGGCAGAGGAGAACAGAAACGCCTGGCGGTAAGGCAGCAGCCGACGCGTTTCATTGACGATAAGGAACTGCAGCGCTTTATCGGCCTGTGCCTTGCGGGCTTCCGCCTCCAACTGCATGAGCACCCTGATCCCATGCATTCCCTGCTCGACGGAAGCCGCCACAGGGCGAATCTATTGAGGAGCGGAAAATCGCGCTGTTCCGCTCATTCCGGCGAGGACATTATGAGCTGCCCTGTCGAATACGCCATCCACCCGCATGGTCTGGCTGACCGGATCGACGCGGGCGCCTAGTTCAGAGACCTTGGCCAGATAATCAGCATCGGTTTCATCGACGTGAAACGTAAACGGTGTGCCGACCTTTAACCACGTCAACCAATTGGAAGGGACAAGGATTTCGATTTCCAGATCACGGTCGTCCAAAATCGTCATCAGCTCCTGCTCCGGTGCCACCGTCTCGTGCTCGTGCGCTTTGCTTTCGACGATTCGCCCCGGGTAAGGCGCCGTGATGACGCAGCGGCTGACGTTGACGCCAGCAGCCCGAACGTCGGCAGCGGCCTTATCGGCCTCGGCCTTGGAGACCTCGACCTCAAGCTTGCCAATCGCGTTGAGGCGCGAAAGCTCCCTATTGTTTTCGTGGGTCTTGCTGCGCGCGTTTAGCTCGGCCTTGGCGGAAGCAAGCTCCGCTTGATAACGCGAGCAATCGAATCGGATCAACACGTCGCCTTTCCTAAATCGCTGACCCTGCTTAAATGGCAGCGCCGTGATACGCGCGAGGATCTCGCTCGAGAGCCTCGCTTCACTCTCGGGCTTTACCAGCCCGCGAATATTTCCGAGTTGCGATATGACCCCCTCATCGTCTTTACCTTGAACAACCCCCTCCTGCGCAAATGCGGTAGAGAAAAGAGCAATGAGCGCAAACCACAGCCCAAATACGCCCTGCCTGGATCGACGTTGCAAGGTATCACGCTTCATGTCAATGGTCTCCTGAATCATCGGATAGTTATATTGCGTTGAATCGTTCGCAAGGGTGCTGTCTCGGTTTATTGGCATCCTCAAGGTGCTCCTTACCAGTCCGTCAGCTTTTATAACGAAGACTAGGCGAGATCGATCGTCATCCGCTAGAGCGCCTCCCAATGGGCCTTGAGCGCCTCGGTTAGCTGACTCACGCTCTGCGCGGCGGTCACTCGGCCCGGCAACGGGTCCTGCCCTACCGCCGCATACACCCCCGCGTAGCTGTTCTCTAGGTCCGCATAGGCTATGTCATAGCGCAGCTCCGCGACTAAGGTGTTCATCTCCTCTCGGATCAACGCCTGCTGGCTGACGCGGTTGACTTTCACTCCCGCGTGCACCTGGCGGATGATCCCCTGTTGTATCGCCTGGTACTCGGAGGCCGTCTGATATTCGTTCTGCGCATGGCCGTACTGGGCGAGGCTCACGTTTACCTGCGTCAGCACCGCTATTGAGAGCGCCAGCCGCTGCGCATCCAGCACACCGGCCTGCGCCTTCAGTTCTTCCATCTTCTGCGGCATGCGGATCAGGTTCAGCAGATTCCACGCCACTCGCGAGCCCAGATTCACCCAGTTGTTGTGAAACAGAAAACTGTTCGAGTTGTAGTTCTTGGTTATACTGAGATCTACCCCAGGCAGCAACTCGAGGATCGCCGCCCGCGCTTCTTGCGCGTTGATCCGCTTCTCATAGCCAAGCTCCCGCAGCTCCGGGCGCCGCTCCAACGCCATCTGCTCCATGTCCACGTGGCCCAGTTTGATCGCGCGCGCCAGTTCACCGCGCTCCGGCACCACCAGCTCGTAGCGCGCATTCGGCCGCAGGTTCATCAGCTCCGCGAGTTGGTATTTAGCTAACTCCAGGTCGCGTTGCAGTTCGTGCAGCTCGCGCTTGATCGCCAGCAGCTCGCGCTGGTACGTCAACTGGCTCATCGGGGCATCGAGCCGCTTCCGCACCACTTCTCGCGAGTCCGATAACGCTAGCGCTACCCGTCTCATCAGCGCAGCTAACTGTCCCTTGAGACGCTCCGCGCTCACCGCTCGCCAGTAGGCCGTGCGCACATCTTGGGCGATCCGGTTCACCGCCTTGCGTTTTTGCTCTTCGGCTATGAGCACGCGGTCCGCCGCCTGCTTCGCACGGTAATACGAAACACCAAAATCCAGCACATTCCACACTAGTCCGAGCTCCACCTCGCCCACATCCCGGTCCGAGGAGGTCGAGGATTCCAATGACTGCCGGCCGGTAATCAAGGAACGGCTGGAGGCCCCGGAGAACTTGTCCCTTGCGTTGTACGAGAGATTGCTAACAAACTGCGGCAGCATCTCGTAGCGCGAGACGTTGAGCTGCTCCAACGCCAGCACCTTCTTGGTCAGCTCCAACCGAAAGTCCAGGTTGTACTTCAAGGCCCGCGCCAGCGCCTCGTACATGGAGATGGGGCCCGTGACCGGCTCGTGCTCCTTGGTCAGATTGATATAGTCGTTCGCCGCCTGCGCCTTTACCTCCTCCTCCCTCAACACCTCTGGTGTCAGTGCACAACCACTCACTAGCCCTGTCATTAATACCGAAGCATAACGTAGTAACTGTCTATTCATCCGATTCTCTTTATGTCACGCCGCTGGCGTATCCCGTCGGGACGAGCAGGTAGGCAAGAAAGGCACCAACCGAAGCCATCGTGTCTCAACCCTCCGGCAGCGCAAGTTGACGAGGAGGCGAGTAAGGACCCGGAGAAAGCGAATGCCGCTCTGCACTGGCTCGCACTCCATTAATGGGCGCCAATGGTTTACCCACAGCGTCAATCTTTGACCCTAAATCGTACCGGCTTCCCCAGGCTGCCACATAAAGACTGCCCAGAGTCATCAGTAACAGCTTAATCGCTCGACCATTTTTTTGCGGCCATAACCGTTGGCACATTTCCCGCCTGCATCGTAATGACTCAAGAGAGCGTCCGAACTCTTCCACGGTCCTAACACGTCCCGCAACATTAAAGATTGCAGCTAAAGGGATTTGGCACACATGCTTGTTGGCTTTTTAGATCGACATTCCCGTTTGCCTGGCGAGGGCTTGGCCGCCGACCACCCACCGCACATCCCGGTCGCCGAATGCCTGCATGCTCTCGAGCCGCGCCACATGTTTGACGCCGCCGGTGTGTCCACGGGTGCCGAGGCGGCGGTGGACGCCGTCGCTCAAGAACAGGCCGAGCAAGCAGTTGATAACCACGGCAACGACAGCGGCGCAGCGGACGCAGGGCAGGCGAGTGACGCCTCGTCCGCAGACAATGCGGATGCTAACGAGCAACTGCTTGAGGCCCTAGCCACCCACCAGCCACCGGCCGGCCGGCGTGAGATCGTCTTCATCGACACCTCGGTCGAGGACTACCAGAAGCTCATCGCCGGGATCGATCCGAGCGCCGAAGTAGTGCTGCTGGACGCCACCCGAGATGGCGTGGAGCAGATCGCCGAGGCGCTGGCGGGGCGCAGCGGCATCGATGCGATCCACATCGTCTCGCACGGCAGCCAGGCGGAGCTCCGGCTAGGCACGGCGCGCCTCACGCTCGATTCCATGACTGGCCGGTATGTGGATGAGCTGGCCGTTCTTGGCCAGGCCTTGACCGATGAAGCCGATCTCCTGGTTTACGGATGCGATTTCGGTCAGGGCCAGCTCGGTCAGGAAGCGGCAACAACCTTGGCCAGGATCACCGGCGCAGATGTGGCGGCGAGCGAGGATGCCACGGGGCACACGACACTGGGTGGAGACTGGGATCTCGAGTTCCGCGCCGGATCGGTGGAAACCACGGCGGTCTTATCCTTTGAGGCGCAGGCGAACTTCATGGGTTTGCTCGCCCCGCCCGGCATCGATCTGGACGCGAACAACAGCTCGGGTACCTCTGGCGTCGATTACAGCGCGCAGTATCCGGCGGCGGGCGACAGCCTGTCCATCACCGACATCGATGCACGGCTTGCCGATGCCGATTCGGCGACCCTCAGCTCGCTCACCGTCACCACCACCAATCTGCTCGACGGCGCCAACGAAAACCTGTCCGCCGACACCACCGGCACCGCGATCACGGCCAGCTACAACAGCGGCACCGGCGTCCTGACTCTCTCCGGCGCGGATACAGTCGGCAACTACCAGCGGGTGCTGAGGACGATTACCTACGCGAATGCGGCCCTCGCACCTGATCGCACGGACAGGCTTATCACCTTCGTCGCCAACGACGGCGCCGGCGACAGCAACGTGGGCACGGCGACGGTATACTGGAATTATGTCCGCGACGATTTCGCTCCCGCCGCGTACGACGGCAACGACGGCAGTGACAGCTGGAGCACCGATTGGCAGGAAATAGGTGAGTCGAACGGCCCCGCGTCTGGCCGTGTACAAGTCGTCTCGGGCTCCTTAGAGATCAGCACCTTGCTAGCGGGCCTGGGAATGCGGGGCGCTGCGCGGGAGGTGAATCTAAGCGGTGCGTCATCCGCTGTACTCAGCTTCAACTATCAGCGATCCTCGGGGCTCATCAGCAGCTCACAAGCCTTCGCTGAAGTTTCGAACAATGGCGGTGGAAGCTGGTTTAGGCTGGCGACCTATGATCTGAATAGCAGCGATGCGACGCCCATCGCCCAACAGTTTGATCTGACCCCCTACATCTCTTCCCAGACCCAGATCCGGTTTGCAAGTAACACGCTAAGCCTCGAGCTTCTCGCGAGCTCGATCTCCTTCGACGATATTGATATCTCTTACGACGCCCACGGCTCCACGCCGATTCTCGACCTTGACTCAGGGGCGCCCGGAGCGAATTTCGCCACGACGTTTACCGAAGGTGCTGGGCCGGTCGTCGTCGCCGATACCGATGCGGTCGTGACGGACGCCGACAGCCCGATGCTCACGGAGCTGGTCGCCACCATCGTCAACCCCCAGGACGGGGCGGCGGAATCGCTCGCCGCCAATACCGGAGCCACGGGCATAACCGCGAGCTATGATCCGGCCACGGCGACGCTCACGCTCTCCGGCAACGACACCGTCGCGAATTACCAGCAGGTGCTGCGCACGATAACTTATGACAACACCTCTCAGAGTCCCAACACCACGGCGCGCACCATCACCTTTCAGGCGAGCGATGGCATTGACCACAGCAACGTGGCGCTCGCCACGGTCACCGTCAATGCCGTGAACGATCCGCCGGTGGTCGCCACGACCGGCTCGGCGCTCGCCTATACGGAGAATGATCCGGCGACCGCAGTAGATAGTGGCCTGACGGTGAGCGATGTCGACAATACTACCCTCACGGGCGCCACCGTCACCCTCTCGGCGAATTACGTCAACGGCGAGGACGTGCTGGGGTTCACCGACCAACTCGGCATCACCGGGAGTTGGAACGCCGTCACCGGCACGCTGACTCTCTCCGGCACTACCATACTGGCCAACTACCAGGCGGCGCTGCGCACCATTGTCTATACCAACCTCAGCGACGGCCCGAGCACGCTGGCGCGCACGGTGTCCTTCGTCGTCAATGACGGCAGCGCCAACAGCGTCGTGGCTACGCGCACCCTCAACATCACCGCGGTCAATGATGCGCCCGTCATCACCAGCAATGGCGGAGGTGCCACCGCAAGTGTCAATGTCGCCGAGAACACCACTGCGGTCACCACCGTCACCAGCAGCGATGTGGACGGTGCGGCACCGACCTACAGCCTCACGGGCGGGGCCGATCAGGGGCTGTTCTCGATCAACCCCAGCACCGGTGCGCTGAGCTTCAACACCGTCCCCGATTTCGAAGCCCCGGCCGATGCGGGCGCCAACAACCTCTACGACGTCACGGTGCAGGTCTCCGATGGCAACGGTGGCACGGATATGCAAGCGATCGCGGTCACGATCACCGATTTCAATGAGCCGCCGGTCGTCAATGACCAGGCCTTCTCGGTGGCCGAGAACACGGCCAACGGCACGCCCGTCGGCACCGTCATCGCCTCGGATGTCGATGCCGGAGACACCCGCAGCTTCAGCATCACCGCCGGCAACACGGCCGGCGCCTTCGCCATCGACACCGCCACCGGTCAGATCACCGTGGCCAATGCCGCGGCACTCGATTTCGAGACCAACCCCAGCTTTACCTTGACGGTTCAGGTG
>JBOIDL010000142.1:0-10258 GCA_050740435.1 Gammaproteobacteria bacterium | reverse complement strand
GTGCTGGCGCATCGGGGGCTGTCGGGCGAGCTGGCCGCGCGCCTCGTGCGTGCCGGCGCCGCGCCGGGGCCGGTGCGCTGCGGCCGGCTCGACGTGTTGCCGCACTCGCCGCCCGGCTTCGCCGCCGTCGCCGATACTTTGACCGCCGAATGCGGCACGCTTGAGACGCGCCTCCACACTGAGCTTATCGCCAGCCACGGTACCGGCCGTATCGAGGCCGTCGATGCGTATTGCCGCGGTGCGTGCGCCACCATCGAACCGGGCGCGGTCGTGGACGCGAGCGGCGACGCCAGCCTCGCTGCCCTCGCTGGCGCCCGTACCGACCAAGCGGCCGCGACGGAGCTCCAGCGACCCGCTTTCATCTTCGCCCTGCACACCGTGGACGCGGCCGCGCTCGACGCGGATGGCCGCCTCCGACTCGCGGCAAAGCTCGCCGAAGCTGTCCATGCCGGCCAAATAGAGCGCGGCGCCCTCGGCGCGCACTTCCGCCCGACGGGCCGAGGCTCCGAGGTCTATTGCACCGTGGACCTCGCCGGCCCCGAAGATTTCGATCCGACCTCGCCCGCACATCTGGGTGCGCTGGAGCGACTGGGCCGTCGCCTCGCCCATTCGCTCATCGCATTTCTGCGCGCGCACCATCCCGCGTTCACAAGCGCCGAGATCGCCGCGTATCCCGCGCGGGTAGGGATCCGTGAAAGCCGTCGTGTGCGCGGCGAGACTACCATCATTGGCGAGGCGGTGTTGCGCGGGCTGGACACACCCGATTGCGTCGCGTTCGGCACCTGGCCGATGGAATTGCGTGAAAAACCCACCGGCCCGCGCTGGCGTTACCCCGACGACGATCGCCCGACACAGATCCCCCTCGGTGCGCTCAAAGTGGCCGGCGTGGCCAACCTGTGGACGGCCGGCTGCTGCATCTCCTGCGATCACGAAGCGCAGGCCGCGCTCCGCGTCATCGGCACCTGCCTCGCGACCGGCCAGGCCGCAGGTCTCGCCGCCGCGTGGCAGGCCGCCCACGGTGTGCCGCCCGGCGCGGCGCAAGTGCGCGCGCAGATCCATACGATGTTCGCCGAGGACCCTGATCGCCTTGTTTATTGCCGACCCTTTATGTGATAAACCTATCGTAATTACATTGGTTGCATGAGATGGCACATGAAAGTGATCGATAAACCGATGAAGACCCGGGTGTTCCGCGCTGGTAACAGTCAGGCGATACGCATTCCAAAAGCGCTCGAGCTGCTGGAAGGACACGTTCTGATCGAGCCGCGCGACGGCGGGCTGTTCATCTCCACCCTGCGCGGACGCTGGGACTTGTTTGTTTCCGAGCCCGGCGTCGAGCTACCCTTCACCACCGAGGAGTTGCGGCATCACGGGCCGGAGCGGGACGTCGATTTGAAAGGTCTGCGCGACACCGCGCCACGGCCGCGGCACGGGAAGGCCGGCAAGAAGGGATGATACTGCTCGACACGAACATCTGCATCGCGGCGATTCGGAAAAGAAAAGGGGCCAGGCGTATTTAACGCAATGTAATTTGAGGTAATTCAAAATGAAATATACCGTTATTTTTCATCGTACCGAAGAGGGTATCAGCGTTTCAGTTCCGGGGCTACCAGGATGTTGGTCTGAAGGAGATACCGAGGAAGAAGCGCTGGAGAACATTCAGGATGCTATTCAGGAATATCTGGCTGCGGTGAAAGAAATTAGCCTTGATCAGGAAACTCACGAAATTGAAGTAGCGGCATAGTTGTGTCGAAGCTTCCAGGGGTCAACCATCTTGACGCAGTACGCGCTCTTGAGAAAGCTAGTTTTCGGATAGTCAGACAAGGTAAACACATCGTCATGAGTGACGGGGAACGTTTGGTAGCCATCCCGCGCCATAATCCAGTCAAGGCGTTTACTATGGGTGGTATTGTGAAAGATGCTGGTCTTTCCGTTGAACAATTCAAGACATTGCTTTGACGTAGCTTGCCTAACCCACGCCCTGAGGTAGACAGTCAAGCATTTTAGGTTGCCTCCACGATAGAATTGAGCAGTGGCGAGCCACGGCGCTTTAGCCCGCTCAAGTAGGTGGATTCGTCGTAGTGTGTCCGGGTCTGCCAACAGCGATAGAGAATGCGGATCCACCTGAAGGCCAGGGCACGCAAGGCGGCTTGGTGAGAACGTCCCTTATCGCGTTGGCTTCGATAGTAAGCGCCGGCCCAGAAGGAGCAGGAAGGGTTTCCTCTGCGGAGGAGCCAGATTCTGAAACCACCATGGTTAGCCCCATAAACGTCACAGACTTCGTCGCCGCCCGCGCCGCCTCCGATTCGGCGTGGCCTGCCCTGTTCCATCCCAGCGGCACGCAGAGCTATGGAGAGATGCTCGCGCGCGCCGATGCGATCGCCGCGCGGCTGCGCTCGGTGCTACATGACCCGGTGCCGCGTGTCGCGCTCATGTGCCCGAACGGCCCGGACTACGTGGCGCTGGCCCTCGGCGTCCTGCGCGCCGGCGCGTGCCTGGTGCCGGTGGCCGGCGAGCTGGCGTTACCCGAACGCATGACGCAGCTCGCACTCACCGCGCCGCAAGTGATGCTGGCCGCCGGGCCCGAGCCGTGGGTGCCACATCCGGGTGTGGCCGAGACGATCGCGGGGATCGATTTCTCATGGTGCGCGCTCACGGCGATGGCGGCGTTTCCCGAGGATCGCTTTTGCGCGCTCAATCCCGCGTTCGTGCGTTTCAGCTCGGGCACCACGGCGGACAGCAAGGGCGTGGTGCTCGGCCACGAGACGCTGCTCGCGCGCGTGCGTTCGGCGAACCGGCGATTGAAGATCACTTCCGCCGATCGGGTGCTGTGGACGCTGCCGATGGCGCATCACTTCGCCGTTTCGATCATGCTTTACCTGCTCGAAGGCGCAGGGATAGTGCTCGAAGACTCCCATCTCGCGAGTGAGCTGCTCACCGCCGCACGCGCGCGCGGCGCGACGGTGTTTTACGGGCCGCCATTTCACCTCGCGCTGCTCGCCGCGGAGGACTCGGGCCGCGCGTGGCCCGCGCTGCGCCTCGCCGTCAGTACCGCCTTCGCACTGCCCGAAGCGACGGCGGTCGCGTTCGCGCGGCGCTATGGCGTCTGGCCGGCGCAGGGCTTTGGGATCATTGAAGCCGGTCTACCGCTGCTCAACACCGACGCTGCATGCGCAAAGCCGCTGAGCGTCGGACGCCCGGATGATTGCGCGCTGCGGCTCCGCGACGAGCGCGGGGCGGACGTGGCGCCGGGCGAGATCGGCGAGCTGTGTCTCCGCGGGCCGGGGATGTTCGACGCCTACCTCGCACCGTGGTGCGAGCGCGCGGCGGCCACCGACGACGGCTGGTTCGCCACCGGCGATCTCGCGAGTCAGGATGAGGACGGCCACGTTTTTCTGCGCGGGCGGCGCAAGTCGGTGATCAATTTCGGCGGTATCAAGTTTTTTCCCGAGGAGGTCGAGGAGGTGTTGAACGCGCATCCCGCCGTGCGCGAGAGCCGGGTGAGCGGCGAGCCGCACGAACGCTGGGGCGCGGTCGCGGTGGCCGAGATCGTCGCGCGCGACTCGTCCCAGCCGCCGAAGGTGGCGGCGCTAGTCAAATACTGCCGCGCGCGACTTGCGGGCTACAAGGTGCCGGTGCGTTTTCGCCTGGTCGTGGAGCTGCCGCGCACCGCGAGCGGGAAGCTACGGCGATGAGCGCGCGGCCACCCGATCGGCCATGGCGGCAGAAGGGCCTCAGGCGGGGCCCTGCGACGGAAGTCTGCTTTGTGGTTCAACTGCCGCGCTGGTTCTTGGTGATGAGCTTGAGCCAGGCCTCGACCTCGGGGCTCAGCTTGCCGGTTCCGGCAAGCTTGAGGGTGGGGGCGAGCATGCCGTGCTCGGCCAGGGGTAAGGGCAGCACGCCTTGTCCGCCCATGCCGTTGTTCCCCGTGATTTGGGCGTCCTTTGGATCGGCGACCAAAATTCGGCCGGTGATGTCGAGCTTGTCCATGTCGATGACGATGAGGTCGTTGGCGAACTTGCTGGCGACATAGGCGTAATAACCGCCACCCTTCTTCAGGCCGAAATTCACGCCGTGGCAGCCGGGCTCGCAGGGCAGGCTCTTCACGACCTTGTCGATGGCGGTATCCAGGATAGTGATCGTGCCGCTCAGGGTGTTGGCCGTGACCACATACTTACCATCGGGGCTGACCGGGGTTTGGATAGGCAGCAGTCCGTAGGCCTCGCCCTTGTGATCGCCGCTGATCGGGTCATAGTCAGCGGCAAGGTTGATGTCCTTCACCTTCTTCTTAGTATCGAGATCGATCACCGATAACGAGGCCAGCATGTCAGGCGGCGTGCCCAGTAGATTGGCGACATAGGCCTTGTGCTTCATGTCGCTCCACGCGGCGATGGGAATGACCCCGCCGATCGGGATCTGCGTCACCTCTTCGCTCGCGAGGTCCACGACCGAGACGCTGGAGGAGAGAGCATTCGGCGTGATCATGTATTTGCCGTCGTCGGTGATGTGGTGGCCGTGGGGGCCGCTGTTGGTGCCGACATTGATGCTGCCCATCGCCGTAGGCGAGGCTCCCGGGGTCAGCTTGACCACGCTCTCCTCGCCGTTGATGGCGACATAGAGCATGCCGTCCTTGGGGTTGGACATCGCATGCGAGGGATTAATACCGACCGTCTGCGTGCCGTAGACCTTACCGGATTCGCGATCGAAGGTGGTGAGCCGTTTGTCGAACCACTCGGTTTGGTAGATATACTTGTAGCTCGCGTCGGTCCACATGTTGTGCGGGTTGTTCATGTTCTGCTCAACCCCTTTGACCTTCTGTTTGATGGTCCACGTCGAGGCGTCTATTTGCGTGGCCGAGCCAGGTTTGGTCTTGCCGCTGATGATCTCGAACTGGGTGTTAACCCAGATCTCGCCTATCCCTGGCGTCTTGGGATTGTTGAGCTTGTTGGGTGCGCTGACGTCCAACGCGCTTAGCTTGATGACGGTGCCGCCGAGGTTCAGCGGCAGATCGGGGAGCTTCACCTCCCAGCTTGGCTTGCCATAGTCGCGCCATAGCGGGGGCGTCGTCGCCACGAAAAAGGTCCGCAGCAGCTTCTTGGCGATATCGCTGCTGGTGGGCACCTTGGCGCCGGTGATCAGCTCGATCTCCGCCCCCAGGTCCAGTCCCTCGCTTTCCGGGTCGTCGACCGCGACCGCGCCGAACATGTAGGGATGGACCTTGCACGTGAAGACATAGAGTCCCGGTTTGTCGAATGTCTGGGCCACGCTGCTGTTGGACGGTTTGTCCTGATCCACGGGAAATCCGGCCGCGCCGGGTTGCCAAAAGAGGCTGGTGATGGTGTGCTCGGTGCTGGTATCCGTCATTTTAATCAGCACGGCCTGGCCCGGTTTCACGGCTACCAGCGAGTCGCCGTCCTTGGGGTCTTTGAACCACTTGCCGGGCTCGTCGGTTATCTCCAGTATCGCGGAGGGAAGCACGCCCGCCCGGCTTATGATGACGTCTTCTTCTCTGGGTTCGGCAGAGGCCGGCTCGGCCGCTTGACTGGAAACAAAGCTCAAGCCCGCGATCGCCGCGATCAACTTGTAGTTGCTGTGCATGGTCTTCTCCTGTTGTAGTTCGGTAGCGTTATTCAATGACCCGGAAGTTTCCCATCATCCCGGACTGCATGTGTTGGATGACATGGCAGTGGTAGTGCCATTCGCCTGGCCCCACGCCCTCACCGGCCTCGACGACGAAGCTCTGGCGGCCGATGGGGCCGAGATTGGCGGTGTCGATGACGCTGGTGGTGCCGGGCTCCAGCCAGCGGTGTCCGTGCAGATGGAAGGTATGAAAGGCAGTGCCCAGGCCGATGACGTGGAATCTGACCTTTTCGCCTAAACGTGCGCCCACCGTCGGGTTGGTCCAGAGCGGGATCTGCTTACCCTTGAGGATATGGTTGACCTCCATGCCCCAGAAGGTGGTCTCATGCATCCAAAGGATGAATTCGCGTTTGATATCGGTCACATCGACGTCCACGTGCTTGCCGTCGATCATGGCCCGCACCTTACCGTCGGCGGGATTGACGATCAGCGTGCCGTACAAGCCCTTGTCTTCGGCCCCCACCATTGGGTTGCCGAAGGCGTGGTCGTGATAGGCCCAGGTGCCGGCGGTGCCCGGTGCGGCGGTCCATTTGTACGTGTAGGGTCGGTCAGGGAAGGCGGCCTCATCCTTGAGCCCGTTCAACACCTTCATCGTGCCGTCGCTGTCGGCCTTGTAATGCACCCCGTGGACGTGGACGCTCACGGGTAGTTGGGCGTCGGCAATGCCGTGTTGCAGCGTCACCTCAGCCGTATCGCCTTCCTCAATGACGATGGTCGGGCCAGGGATTGTGGGACCGGCGTAGTAGCGATCAGTGCGATCGGCCTCCCCGCCCCGCGCGGTCTTGATCTTGTGGCTGACCATCTGGTAGGCGAGCTGGCCAGAGGGTAGGGCACCTGCCTTGATAGTAATGAGGTGGGTGTCGCCGCCGTCGGCCGCCTGTGCGCTACGCACGGCCGTCAGCGACAGCGCCGCGAGGATGGCGATCCCGAACGCGACCGTTGCTCTGGTCATCGCATCTTTCTCCTTTTATCGAAAATCGACGCGGGTCTTTCCCGCTGCCGATTAGATGCGATGAGAGGGAAGGATCTTACGTGATGGACCGAGTACCTCAGCTATCCGCGACGTCGCGAAGGGCCTTGTATACCTCCTCGCATTCGGGACACTGATGGATATGGTGGCTGATTTTGGGGAGTAGTGCCGCCGCGTCCCGACCTGATCGCTCGAGATCCACGTAGCGGGGCAGCTGGCGGAAGAATTCCGAGCAGACTAACTCTTCCTCTTCCGCGCCGAAGACGGTATGTACCAATCGCTTGAATGCTTCCCTTTTCATAACAAGGGTCCTCGATGCCTAGTATAGGATGTCTTGATCGCCCCCGCTCTTACCCCCGGGGCCGCTAACCCTACTCATCATGCTGGTGCGCGTGCCACTTTTTAAAAAACGAGCCGCCCAGGAATAGAATTCCTGGTTTGCAGGGACGGCCATTTTCCCGTATGTATAGCCTTTCACGATGGCGATTTCTGTGCAAAACGTCACAGATCAGCAGTGGAATATTCGATGATGTCGGGGTGAGCAGCGGCCTAACTGGCTCAATCGATATCGAACATCGTCAAGACCTCTGCCGAGGTGAGACCGCGGGCCAGGAGGGCACGTTTGAGCTTCTTGCGGGCGTCGTGCAGCAGCTTGTACACGTTATCGCGGTTGGTGCCCAGCCAGGCGGCGACTTCATCGAGCGGCATTTCATCAAAGGCGTGAGCGACGAGCGCGGCGCGCTGCCTGGGCGTGAGATCCGATTCGATGAGACGCGTCAAGATCCGCCATGCCTCTAGCTGTTGAAAACTGCGGTCTGGGCCTGGCGTCGAAGGTGCGTCCAGGGGCCACGCCGGAATTTGTTGCCCGAGGAGATCCGGGTCCCGCTTGACCTTCTGCCAGCGCCTGCGGCGCAGATCCGCTAGCACGGTGCGTATCGCAATGGCATAGGCCCCAGGTGGTGAACTGGCTGTCGCCGCGGAAGCCGGCCAGGTTGCTACGGATAGCAAGGAGTGTCTCTTGGGTACAATCCTCGGCGAGGTGGTGGGCCTCCTCGGCGGACAAGGAGCCGCGTCCCACGAACTGCTTTGCCAGGTAGGCTCGCACTGCCCGCAAGATACCCTCGCGGAGGTCCCTGAGAGCATCCTCCCTCAGTGGGTCTAGGGCCTCTAGCTCTTCCAGCCATTCCGCGTTGGTTCTGTGCTTCATCGAATCCTTTTCCTATCGGAAGGGCGCGGGGGATGCTCGCCTGGTTGCCCAAAATCATCATTGTAGCAGCGCAACGGGTAGCAACGGACGATTGGCCTTATTCGACCTTCCATCGTTACGTTGACTTTGCCTTGGCAACGGGTGACCGGGGGTGTGAGGGCGGCATAAATGCCTTACCATCTGCGTTGTCGGCTCTCCGCGGGGTCTACCCAGATGAAGATTTTTCTATCCTACGCCTCTGAACAAAGCGAGCTTGCGAAGGAGATCGCGCTCGCACTTCGGGCAGAAAACCACACGGTTTTCTTCGACCGCTCGGCTCTCGCTGCTGGCGAAGCTTACAACGCGGACATTCGCAAGGCGATCGAAAATAGTCAACTCTTCGTTTTCCTCATTAGCCCTCACTCTGTCACCGCGGGCCGTTATACCTTGACGGAATTGGATTTCGCGGAGCGCAAGTGGCCTCGGCCTTGGGGCTACGTGCTGTCGGTAATGGTGACGCCGACTCCAAAGGCTGATATCCCTCCTTACCTCCGTGCCGGCACAGTCCTTCAGCCATCAGGAAACGTCGCAGCGACGATTGCAGCTGAGATCCACCGGATACCTAAATCGGGGTGGCTACGGATTGTCCAGCGCTATCGGGCGCAACTGCTCGTGCTCCTCGCGCTGATGATCGTCGGCGCCGGGGCCGCCTGGTGGTATCAGCAAGACCAGGTGGAGCGTGCGGCATTGGGGCGTTTATTTAGTGAGGCGCAGATCCAACAAGATAACGGGCATTACGAGGACGCCTGGAGACTTCTCGAAAAAGCCCGGTCGTTATCGCCGGAAAATCCCGAGGTTCACGAGAACGAAGCGAAGCTGGCCATGGCATGGTTGGAGAATGCGCGTATCACCGTCGGCAAAGGCAGTTTCTCGGAGATTGTGGACAAGGTCCTTCCGCCGCTGTCGAGATGTTCGGTCTCACCCGACAAGGTCCACGCGGCCAACTGTCTTGCCCACATGGGGTGGGGAGATTTTCTCAAGTCGCGCGAGGGTCATGGCGGGCTCAACCCAGATCAATTTTATCGGCGGGCAATCGCCCTTGATCCCGAAAACGCCTATGCCCATGCGATGTGGGGATTTCACATTTTAAAGTCGAACGGGCCCGTGGACGAAGCGAAACAACATTTCGAGAGAGCGCTTGCGACTGGCAAGGAACGTCCATACGTTCGCCAGATGCAGATCGGCGCCTTACTGTACTATGCGGTTGAACACCTCGAGGAGGAGGTGATGCGTGTCGTCAATGACATGCGCCTCAATAGCGAGCCACTGCCGCCGGGAGATCGCGATTATTCGATCCGGTGGTCAAAACTGTGGAACGTATATTACTCGCGCATGCTCAACGCGACAGAGCAGCAATCGTTTTTCTCTGCTCTGTCGCCGGCGGACCATCTGGCGACATTCCAATGGGTTTTTCCTGAGGATATCGTCCCCCAGAATAAACGAGACCTTTACCGGTTTTTCCTAGGAAGCTTTCAAGAGCTTGCTGGTAACCATGCCGGCGCCCTTGCGACGTTTAGAAGTTTGCAGAAGACGTTGAGCAAGTATCATACAAGCGGACGTCTTCCTGATAAAACCGCGGAGGCGATCGATCGGCTCTCGAGGTTAACCAGGAGCGATAAGACGCAATAAAATCCATTCCCCGCGGTCTTGCCGCGGGGACCGTAGCGATGGGGTTTCCAAGGGGAGAGGCGCAGCTCTCCCCTTTGGTCGCCCCACGAGGTTGCATACCCCGTGGCGGCGAAATCTAAATTGACTCGAATCGCAAAAAGAGAGGCCGCAATTGCTACCCGAGCAGGCGGCGCGCCGAGCCGGCGCCCAGGGCCATGAGGTCGCGGGCGTGATCGGGCCACGGCTTGGGAGGCCAGAAGGTGATCGGAACGCCGATCCGCGGGCGCGGGGTGATGGTCTCGACGGCTACGACTGTCTTGCCGGCGCGCCGGGCGAGCTCGAGCTTCCAGTGGAGCAGCTCATCGGCGGTGAGCTGGTGGCCGGCCAGCATGGCGCCGGCAAAGCTGTAGCGGTTGCTCCGTTCTCGGGCGCGGACCTGGACGTGGTGGAGGATGCTGTGCACGACAATATGGGTCACGTCCGGGTCATCGATCCATTGCTCGATCGGCGCCGAGCAGCCGAGGCCACCGTCCCACAAGGTCTCGCCCTCCACGCGGCGCGGGGCGATGAGGCCGGGAAGCGCGCAGCCCGCGTAGGTTGGGGTGAATGCAATGAACCCCAACACCTTGCGGCGGTGGGGTTTACGTTGGGGTTCCTTCGTCACCCCAACCTTGTATCTTTATTTTGGTAATGGTTAGCTGCCATTATCTGGAACGGAGTGAGCTTGAGCCCACCCTTAGACCTCGAGTCTGTGACGTAGATAAAGCCCTCCGGTTCCTCTTTGTTGCCGAGCC
>JBOIDL010000141.1:0-10312 GCA_050740435.1 Gammaproteobacteria bacterium | reverse complement strand
ATCACCAGCGCCGGTCGCCTCGTCTTTCCCGCCATCGCCACCCTCCAGACCATGAATATGCCTGGAAGGCCATGATGGCACCGCAACCCATACAAGTAAATGTTTTATAGAATCGTTATACTAGTTAGCGCCGTTCGAGGACGCTAAAGCTGTGTGCAACGCGATGGGTTTCGTCGGCCGGAAAGTCCTGCCGGGACTGCTCGATCCAGTCACGGCGATCGTAACGCGGAAAGTACGTATCCCCGTCAACCTCGGCGTGGATCTCGGTTAAGTAGATACGCTCGGCGAGCGGAAGCGCGGCGGCATAGACGCTGCCCCCGCCGATGACCATCATCTCCTCACAACCTCGTGCCCAGGCGAGGGCCGCTTCCATGCTCGGCACCACGATGCAACCCGCAATCCTCAGGGCCGGGTTGCGGCTCATCACGATGTTGGTGCGTCCCGGGAGCGCACGGCCGATGGACTCGTGGGTCTTGCGCCCCATGACTACCCGCTTCCCCATCGTGAGGGCCTTAAAACGCTTCAAATCGGCGGGGAGATGCCACGGTAAGGCGCCGTGCGCGCCGATCACGCGCCGGCGGGTCATCGCCACGATTATCGACAGCGAAGACTCTGCCACCGTTAGGGAAGCTCCGCAAAAGTTGCTGCGCAGCCCATCTGCTTTGTCGCGTGCTCGCGCGTCGCTCGCCTATCTACCTGATATGTCTCGCGACGCGCTCCGCGGCTTCGCGCATCTGGGCTTGCTCGCGACACTTTTGCCGAGCTTCCTTAGACGGCGATCGGAGCTAGAATCGCGGAATGGTGGCGGTAGCCGGCGATCTCGATATCATCGAATGTGAACTCGCAGAGCGATCCCGCGTGCGGACTGAGCCGTAAGCGTGGTGCCGGGTAAGGGTCACGCGAAATCTGTTCCTTGGCCTGTTCCAGGTGGTTGAGGTAAAGATGCGCATCTCCGAGCGTATGCACGAGATCCCCAGGCACCAAGCCCGTCACCTGCGCCACCATCGCGGTTAGCAAGGCGTAGGAAGCGATATTGAACGGCAGGCCCAGGAAAATGTCCGCGCTGCGCTGATAGAGCTGGCAAGACAAGCGGCCCTCGGCCACGTAGAACTGAAACAAGATATGGCACGGGGCCAGCGCCATCTTGCCGATCTCACCGGCGTTCCAAGCGCTGACGATCAGACGCCGTGAATCCGGATTGGTTTTAATCGCATGCACGACGTCGTTGAGTTGGTCGATCCTCCCGCCATCGGCCGTGCGCCAGGCGCGCCATTGTGCGCCGTAGACCGGTCCGAGCTCGCCACTCGCATCCGCCCACTCGTCCCAGATCCTCACCCCAGCCTCTTGCAACGAACGGACGTTGGTTTCCCCGCGAATAAACCACAGCAGCTCATGGATCACGGATTTCAGATGCAGCTTCTTGGTCGTGACCGCGGGGAAGCCTGCTTGCAGATCAAAGCGCATCTGATAGCCGAAAACACTGAGCGTGCCCACACCGGTGCGGTCGCTCTTACGCACCCCATGCTCAAGCACGTGCTCGAGGAGAGCTAAATACGGCCGCATGGGCTCGCGAAGCGCTACCCCTTAGGACGGGCGGCCGGTTCTAGCCGATGCTAACGGCTCCCGCGGGCGGAGATAGGCATTCCTGATCCACCACATGCCGATCACCAGCATCGGCACCGTCAGCGCCTGTCCCATCGTTAACCAACCGAAAGCGAGGTAACCTAAGGGTTGCTCGGGCACTTTCGCAAACTCCACCACGAAACGCACTAAGCCGTAACCCAAGAGAAACACGCCCGAGACAGCTCCGCGGGGCCGGGCCTTCGCGGAGAAGATCCACAGCACGCAGAACAAGAGCACGCCCTCCAAGAAGGCCTCGTAAAGCTGCGAGGGATGCCGTGGGATCCCCCCGGCCGCCGGATCGGGGAAGATCACCGCCCATGGCAGATCGGCCGGTCGCCCCCACAGCTCGCCGTTGATAAAGTTCGCGATCCTCCCGAAGCAAAGACCGGGTGGAACCGCCGGCGCGAGAAAATCGATGACATCGAAAACCCCCTTTCCGACTATCTTTCCGTAGACCGCCATCGCGATCAGCACACCGATGAGCCCGCCGTGAAACGACATCCCGCCTTCCCAAACCTTGAAGATAGCGATCGGATCGCTGAGATACATCGTCGGGTTATAGAACGCCACGTGCCCTAATCGGCCGCCGAGCACCGCGCCCAGTGCGGCGTAGAATATGAGATCACTGATCTGCGGCTCCGACCAGTCGAGCGCTTGTTGGCGCGCCCGGTAGCGCATCAGCCCCCAGGCCACTCCAAAGGCGGCGAGATAGGCGATCCCGTACCAGCGCACGGCAAGAGGACCGATTCTGAATGCGACCGGATCGATGTCGGGAAAAGGGATCACGGTGGTAATATTAGCATGGAGTGCGCGAACCCCGCGCGGGATTGCGTTACACTCTTTCGGAAGACTACCCACTCGCGACCATCCGGCATGAATTCACTCGCACAAGAAACCAGCCCCTATCTCTTGCAGCACGCCGGCAACCCGGTGGATTGGTATCCGTGGGGCGAAGCGGCGCTCGCCCGCGCGCGCGCCGAGGGCAAACCGATCTTGCTTTCGATCGGCTATTCGGCCTGCCACTGGTGCCATGTGATGGCGCACGAATCTTTCGAAGACGAGGCGACCGCTGCGCTGATGAACAAACACTTCATCAACATCAAGGTCGACCGCGAGGAGCGCCCTGATCTCGACAAAATCTACCAACTGGCGCACCAGCTTCTGACCGGGCGCGGCGGCGGCTGGCCGCTCACGCTGTTCCTCGCCCCCGAGGACCATGCCCCGTTCTTCGCGGGCACCTATTTTCCGCCCGAGCCCCGTTATGGGATGCCGTGCTTTGCGGATATTCTGCGCCGGATCGCCGGCGCCTACCGGGAGCAGCACCAGGAGATCCGCAGCCAGAACGAGGCCTTGATCGAAGGCTTGCGCAACCTCGGAACACAGCAACAAGCGCCCGGCGCCATCAGCGATGCACCGCTCATCGAGGCGCGGCGCCAGCTCGGGCAAGCCTTCGACAGCCGTTTCGGCGGGTTTGGCGCGGCGCCGAAGTTCCCGCATCCGGTCCATATCGAGTTCCTGCTGCGCCGCTATGCGGCCGGCGCGATGGCCGGGACGCCCGACGCCGAAGGCTTGGAAATGGCGCTCTTCACGCTGCGGCGGATGGCCCGCGGAGGCATCTACGATCACCTGGGTGGCGGCTTCTGCCGTTACTCGGTCGATGAGCGCTGGACGATCCCGCATTTCGAGAAGATGCTCTACGACAACGGCCCGTTGCTCGCGGTGTATAGCTGGGCCTGGCAGTTGAGCCGGGCTCCCTTGTTCAAGAAGACCGCCGTCGAGACCGCGGAATGGACACTGCGCGAGATGCAATCCCCCGAGGGTGGCTTCTGTTCCAGTCTGGATGCCGACTCGGAAGGTCACGAAGGCCGGTTTTACGTTTGGGATGCGAAAGAAATTCAGTCGCTGCTAACCACGGAGGAGTACCCTGTCCTAGCACGCTGTCTCGGCCTGGATCAAACCCCGAATTTCGAGGGCCAATGGCACCTGTGCGTGTCCGTGCCGCTGGAGGCGCTCGCCAAGGAATGGGGTAAGCCGCTCGCGGATCTCGAGCGGCTTTACGCCGCGAGCCGGAAAAAACTCCTCGCCGCCCGCACGCGGCGTGTCTGGCCGGGCCGGGATGAGAAAGTGCTAACGGCATGGAACGGCCTCATGATCAAGGGACTCGCGGTTGCCGGCCGGGTTTTGGAGCAACCCGATTTTCTAGATGCGGCCCAGCGAGCGGTTGATTTTATCCGCGCGCGCATGTGGCAGGACGGATGGCTCCGCGCGACGTATAAGGATGGCAAGGCCCGGCTCAACGCCTACCTTGATGATCATGCCTTCGTCATCGAGGGACTGGTAGCCTTACTCGAAGCCCGTTGGCATGACGGCAACATGCGCTTTGCGATCGAGCTTGCGGAAGCCCTGCTCGCGCGTTTTGAAGATCCGGTTGAAGGCGGATTCTTCTTCACCTCCCACGATCATGAGGCCCTGCTATTGCGGTCCAAATCGCTTGCCGATGACGCGCTTCCGTCCGGGGCGGGTATCGCCGCTTACGCGCTTGGGCGGCTGGGACTCTTGCTCGGCGAAAGCCGCTATCTCGAGGCGCGCGACCGCGGGCTGCGCAGCGCCTGGGGCGCCATCGAACGCTATCCTACCGCTCACAATGCCTTGCTCCTCGCATTGGAAGAGTATCTCACGCCGCCGATCTCCGTGGTGATCCGAGGCGATAAGGCCGCGGAGGATTGGCATCGGCGCTGCACCCAACGCTACGCACCGCAACGGCTGGCGCTCATGATTCCATCGACCGCCGCCGAGCTTCCCGGCCTCCTCGCCCGGCGGGAAGCTCACGACGGCGCCGTGGCCTACCTCTGCGAAGGGCAGCAATGCCGTCCCGCCATCGAGCGTTTCGAGGAGCTCGATCGGGTCCTTAGCGGAAGCGAGGCGATCGCCTCCGGCTGAGCGTTTGTGAAAAAACCTGGCGCCCTATTGTTTTTTCATAAAATAGTGCAGCGACGAGGAGGAGCTCTTCAGAGTCATCGCGTCGGGTTTCTTTTCGATCACCTCGAAGGTCCCGCCGCGGCCGGTCACAATCTTACCCTCGGTGACATCATAGGTGTCTTTGATGGTCATCTCGCGGCCACCGCCCGTCAGGGTTTCGGCGAACTGATACACGCTCGTCATCGATAGGACGCCGTCCTCGCCGAACGTCCACTTGGACGTTTCCTCAGAGCGCTTACCGCTCAGGTTGAGGGCCGTGCCTTCTATCACCCAGTTTCCGGCGATATCGGAGCGCTGTTGAATCAGCGGTTGCGCCACCGCGGATGTAAAGAAACAAAGAAAGATGCCCCCCCGGAGAACAGACTTGAGCATACGCCCTCCTCGTCGCGCTTGCGTTGTTATTCATAGATGCGCCTGGCGGGCGTTATTTTGACCGGCGGCCTTGCCCGGCACAAGCCCCTCGGCACAAATCCGAGGGGGAGATCCCCTGCGCGCGCCTGCCGTTCGTGACGGGATCAGCGCGCCGATTCAGTACGGGCACCAGCGATAATAGGGGTAGTAGTGTTGCCGATAATACGGTCGATGCGGCCGGAACGGCTTATGGTACCCGTACCACGGAGTCTGGTAATGATGCCGGTAGCGCGGCTGGTAATTAGAATAACGCGGGGACTGGTGCCGGTAGCCATGGCCACCGTAGGCATGGGATCCCTGGGACGACCGGTAGCCAAAGTTCCACGCTTGACTAGCTGCGGGAACGCATAAACCGATAACCAACACTAGGGCCGCGATGTGGGCAGAGACACGAGACGTCAACATGATACACCTCCTCATTTCGGAGCATCCGCGATGCTGGCGGACAATCTAGCCCACGCATGCTGAATGCCTGCTGAATATACGCGCCAGGGTTGGGATCGGTCTTGTAGCGGGATATCGGCGAGTCACTCTAGAAGCCCGCGCCGAAGCTCTCCCGGTAACGCGACTCGAACTGCGGCCGTGTGACACGGTGATTCTGCGTACCGGCGCACTCGATCTTGATCGCTCCCATTAGCGATGCGATGCGGCCGGTTGTCGCCCAATCGAGGTCGTTGAGGATCCCGAATAGGAGACCCGCGCGATAGGCGTCCCCGCAGCCGGTCGGATCCGCAACCGCGCACGGCTTCGCCGGCGGGATCTCGTAACAACCCGAAGCCGTAAAGATCCGCGAACCTTGCGCCCCGCGCGTGATGACGAGCGCCTCGACGCGGGCCGCGACTTCCTCCGGGGTCAGGCCGACGCGTTCCTGCATCAGATGCCATTCGTAATCGTTCACGGTCACCCACGCGGCTTTTTCGATGAAGGCCCGTAGATCCTCGGCGCCGAACATCGGCATCCCCTGGCCGGGATCGAAAATAAAGGGTATGCCCATGCGGGTGAATTGGTCGGCATGCTGGAGCATGCCATCACGGCCGTCGGGCGAGATGATGCCGACTGAGCGCCCCTCCACCGCCGGTACCGTGTTCAGGTGCGACAGGCTCATCGCGCCCGGATGGAAGGCCGTGATCTGATTATCGTCCAGATCCGTCGTAATGAAGGCCTGCGCCGTGAGTGTATCGCTCAGGATACGAATAAAATCGCGCCTGATCTCGCAGCGGTCCATCCATTCGGCATAGGGCCCGAAGTCGCGGCCCGCCGCGGCCACCGGCAACGGATCTTCGCCCAGGAGCTTGAGATTATAAGCGATGTTTCCCGCGCAGCCCCCGAACTCACGGCGCATCTCGGGCACCATGAACGAGACGTTCAGGATATGGATCTTCTCGGGCAGGATATGGTTTTTAAAGCGGTCCGGGAACACCATGATGTTGTCATAGGCGATGGAACCGCAGATCAATGCAGGCATGGTTGGTTTATTCCGTCATAGTTACATCAATAAACAGGTACGCGTCAATTCCATCCTGACCTAGCGTACGCGGCCGCTCCCGCGCCGCGTGCATCCGCCGGCGCAACAGATTGCGGATGGCGCAGCGCTCGGCGGAGTAGGCGTAAGCTTGCGGTATCAGTCCGCCCTTGAGCAGGAGCGCGATCTTCTGGGTATCGATCTTATCATTCTTGGCCTTGCCACCATGGATCGCTCTCATGTACAGGGCATGGCCGGATACAGGCATACATTGAGCGAGCATGCAAATCGATACCGCAATAATACTTGTGTTGTTTGGTATAAAATCTCATCTGGCCCCCTCCCTCGCATTGACGTTAATTAACGTGTGGGATGGCAGGCGTATCCTATCAAGCCCGAAAGTCGCGGGAGGGGGCTTCAGTTTAGTATCAATCGCTTCGAGAGGGACGCCGCAAAAAACGCGACGCCCCTCCAGCGAACCGGTTAGGAAGACAGGAAAGAATGAAGATCAAACGCCGAGATCGTCCCAAGGACTCGGAACGCCCTGGCCACCCTGTTGAAGCACGTGGGTGTAGATCATGGTAGTGGCAACATCGCTGTGCCCGAGCAGTTGCTGAATGGTGCGGATGTCGGTGCCGCGTTGCGGCAGGTGGGTGGCGAAGGAGTGCCGAAAGGTATGGGCGCTGATGTGCTTCGTCAGACCGGCACGGCGGACGGCTGGAGCCGGTTCCGACCTACGATGCGCGCGGCGTGAGACGCGAGAGCGTGAATTCGTCGGGCTCAGATTGTGTCGCCGCATACTCAATTGCCGCAGGAAGCCAATTCAACGGCAGTGGATTGGTGGCTAAGGGATTGTGGACTAGGAACATCGGCGGCAACCCGAGAAACGTTGCCGACAGTGTTTCGTCAGCGTAGCAAGCGGCGCAACCGAGAAGCGCACTTACGTGCGCATATTTGGGGTTGAGGAAATTGTCCGTAGGAATCTCCACGCCTTCACGCTTCCTGATGCTGAATCGAAGGCTCTGAAAGGTCTCGCCAAAGTTTCCGGTGGCGACATTCACGGGGACCACAAGGGGACCAATCGGAAAGACAGCCTCCACAGCAAATGGCCACTGGCTGATGCCGTTTTCCTCTGGAAAGCGCGCCAACCGACACGAATTCACAGCGATGACAAAAGATGTCTTCGCGGAAACGCGCCCGGCCGCTGTGTCCGCTAACCCGACTTAGCGGATTCAGGGGGTAGAGGGGGGCTAACCCATTGAATAATCACGAGTGCACCTGCCCAGGTCTGCACTACATGGCTGTCAGCGAGGGGGCTTGAGCGGCACTGATTTTCGGCGGTGGTTGCGCTGGTAGTTCGAGCTTCAAGCGTTCCAGAAGCAACTGCAACTCGCGTTCGGGCTGCGTGTAAGGGTTCAGGAGGAGCTCGCGCCCGTCGGTCGTGGGTAGGGTGCACGTCGATCATCTGCACGGCGGCGAATTTCTCCAGCACACTGCGCGGGGTCAATCCCGGTGCCAGTTCGCGCAACCGCCGAGCAAGTGTGACATGCAGACAGTAGGCAAGGAAGGCGATGAAGATATGCGCTTCGATGCGCGCCTCGCGTTGATGGAAGATCGGTCGGATGGCCAGATCACCCTTGAGGTTCTTGAATGCCTCTTCCACCGCCACGAGCTGCAAATAAAAGCTCCAGAGCTTGGCCGGATCGGTCTCGGTGAGATTGGTGCGTAAGAGGTAGCGACCTTCGCGCCGACGCACCTGCCGGAGTTTGTCACGGCGCAGCCGATAGCGGAAGGTGCCGTCCGCTTTGCCGAGTTCGACGTCAACCAACCGCCAGGCGGAGGGTGCCTGTTGCCGCGCGGCCCCGAGTTTCATCAAGAGTGCCTCGCGCGTGAGAGTTGCTTCAACCGCGCCCACAAGCGCTTCAACTTCCGCTGGCGCATCGCACGTTCCTTCGCCACCCGATCGCGACTCTGCGCATATACATACAGCTCGCCCTGCTGAGGTAGCAATTTCACCTCCACCCCAGGCCGCGCTTCCTGCCAGGGGCTCTTCTCCAATTGGCTCAGCCGCCCCTTCGGGGTGCCGACCAGATACTGCACCGGGGGATCGCCCTGGCGTATCTCCTCCAGCAACCCCTCCGCGATCCATGACCCAAACCCTGCGCGCCTTGCCGTATTGCCCCTCAATGCGCGCGAGGAAGGCACGCAACGTGGTGTTGTCCGCCCTGTTGCCTGCCAACACCTCGTAGGCCAATGGCAGGCCCTCTGGGGTCACCACCAGCGCAATGACCACCTGCACGCAATCGGGTCGGCGATCGCGTGAATAACCAAACCGACGTTTGTCCTCCTCCGCCCCCGGCGGATTGTTCTCGACAATGCTCCAGTAGCAGTGCTCGTTGCCGTCCTTCTTGCGAGTCGTGGCACGCAGCAACATGACGGACGATCATTATCCGCAGAAACTCACGCTTGAAAACAAGCAACGTCTTCACTACAGCAGGTTTTAGCTCGTCTGACGTCGCTACACTTATGCCAACCAATGAGTTACGCGTCGAGCTCGCGAAAGAACCGCAGCGAATCCGCTAAGTCGGGTTAACTTGCTTTCTCTCGCGAGTCGGCAAAGCGCCCATATCAGCTCTGGCAAACAGACCACCGCAAGGCCAATCGCATTGGCTTGTTGACAGAGATCTAGTACCCGACTAGTACCATTCTCCGTGACGTACCGCTTAGCGAAGGCCGAGGTGTCGAAAAACAACTTCATGCGTCGGCGTTCTTCCGATCGCGCATGATCTCTTCGCTCAATCTAATGCCTTTAACGACTAAAGGCTTTTGCAGACCGCCGCTTCCATGAAGGTGTCTCGGGGACGATGTCGGCAATGGGCCTGCCATTCCGTAACACGCGTACTGTTTCGCCTGCCTCAACCGCATCGAAGTAGGTCTTGGCGTTGTTCCTCAGCTCGGTAAATGTCGTCTGGCGCATGACCTTTCACTTATCTGTGGCGAATATGTACATAATACTGTACATTATTCTCGTTTCTAACAGCAAGCCGAAGGGGTTCTGAATTTCTACGACGAAATGGAGAAAAACACGGCGATGAGATCGAGCCACATCGTCGAGGGCCGCGCGGGAAGGTGCCATTCCAATCGTTTCATATCAGTCAGGACAAATTGTTAGCGTTTGTCCGCGCAATGATTGGCAGAAGCAGGGACATGAGGATGACGAACATCCTTTGCCGCTGGGACCTTGGGATCCGCTTTCTCGCAAGGCACCCTGAAATTTAGGATGCCATCGACTTCGACGCCGTGTACCTCTTCAGCTCCGTGCTGCAGTTTGGCCGCTTTACCAGCGGCTCGGACGTCGATGTCGGTGTGGCCGTCGAGGGAGCCGACGTAGATACCGAGAGTCGTTTCTGGCGTGCCCTGGAGGAAGATTGCGGCGGGGCGGTCGATCTGCGCTCGCTCCAGGGCGCGGTAGCCCGTGCCGTGGCAGACCACGGAGAGCGCGTGTATGTCCGAGACCTTCCTCGTACTTGAGCGCGCCGTTCAGGCCGATCTGGATACCATCGCGCGCGCCTCTACGCCGAGATCGGGCAACCGGGCTTCCCGAAGATGCGCCGCAGGACCAGGTGATCGTTTTGAGCTACCGCCTGCACAACATCTACAACGCCTTCGAGAACATCTTCCGCAACGTTGCGGCGGTTTTCTAGAACCATGTGGACGAGGCGGCGGGTTGGCACTCCCAGCTCCTCCGGCACATGCGGCTCGATCTCACGCCGGTAAGGCCCGCGCTCATCGACGAGTCCGCCTACGAGAAACTGGACGAGCTGCGCCGCTTCCGCC
>JBOIDL010000140.1:0-10362 GCA_050740435.1 Gammaproteobacteria bacterium | reverse complement strand
GCTTCATGACGCCGGCCGTGGTGCACACCGGCCAGGCGCCGCGGCTCTACGCCGCCCGCCAACAGGTGCTCGATCAGGCATTCCTCGCACATCCCGAACGCTTCACGCGCCGTCATCCGACACCACCCGCGCTGCCGGCACAGGTCGGCATCAACCTTCCAAAACCCACGCCGCGCCTACCCGGGGACACGCAGCGTTCGACACTAAACTCCCCGCAACCGGTGTCTCAAAGTTGTTGACACATTCCGCTCTTTGGTAATGCTCAATACCTCACCTCAAACGTTGGGCTATCCTCCGGCCACGTCTTCCGCCGGTCGTAGAGCCGCGTCGCAATATTCGCTTGTCCAAGCCCGTTACATCGAATCGGATGGTGCAAGAAATGGCCGGACGCGAGCCCCGCCGGGCCGCTGCCGATGATAGCTACGCTGGATTTTGTCATCACATGCGCCGGCGATAGCGCCCGCCGACCTGATAGAGCGCCTGGGTGATCTGGCCGAGCGTACAGTCACGCACGGTCTCCATCAGCTCGGCGAAGGTATTGCCACCCGCGTCCACCACCTCTTGCAGGCGTTTTAACGCTTGCGGGGCTTTATCGGCATGCTGTCGTTTGAAGCAGGCGACGGCGTCGATCTGCGCCCGCTTCTCCTCCTCGCTTGCGCGCACCAGGCGGCCTGCCGCGGCGTGTGGCTCGGTGGCCTCGCGCACGAAGGTATTGACCCCGATGAGCGCTAAGTCACCGCTCTGTTTGCGGGCCTCGTAGTACAGACTTTCTTCTTGGATCTTCATGCGCTGATAGAGGGTTTCCATGGCCCCGAGCACGCCGCCGCGCTGAGACAGACGCGTAAACTCCTCGTAGACCGCCTCTTCGAGGCGATCGCTCAGCTCCTCGATGATAAAGGAGCCTTGCAAGGGATTCTCGTTGTAATTGAGACCGAGCTCGCGGTTGATGATCAGTTGAATCGCGAGCGCCCGGCGGGCCGATTCCTCGGTCGGGGTCGTCACCGCCTCGTCGTAGGCGTTCGTGTGCAGGCTATTGCAGTTATCGTAAATGGCATAGAGCGCCTGTAGGCTCGTGCGGATATCGTTGAACTCGATCTCGCGCGCATGCAGGCTGCGGCCCGAGGTCTGAACATGGTATTTGAGCATCTGGCTGCGCGGACCCGCTCGGTAAATCTCCCGCAACGCCCGCGCCCAGATGCGCCGTGCGACCCGCCCGAGCACGGCATATTCCGGGTCCATACCGTTACTGAAGAAGAAGCTCAGGTTGGGTGCGAATTGGTCGATCGCCATGCCCCGGCCGAGGTAATACTCGACCAAGGTAAAGCCGTTTGCGAGCGTGAAGGCGAGTTGGGTGAGGGGGTTGGCGCCGGCCTCGGCGATATGATAGCCGGAGACCGAGACGCTATAGTAATTTTGCACCCGGTGGGCGATAAAGAATTCCTGGATATCGCCCATCATGCGGAGCGCGAACTCGATGGCGAAGATGCACTCGTTTTGCGCCTGGTCTTCCTTCAAGATATCGGCCTGCACCGTGCCGCGTACTTTAGCCAAGGTGTCGGCCCGGATGCGCGCGTAGGTCTCGGGATCCAGCCATTGCCCGCCGCTCACTCCCAAAAGCCCGAGGCCCAAGCCGTCATGCCCTTGGGGCAGCGGGCCGCGATAACGCGGGCGCGCCGGATAGAGGGCCGCGATCCGCGCCTCCACTTCCTGCCAGCGGCCCGACTCGCGCAGGTATTTTTCCACCTGTTGATCGATGGCCGCGTTCATGAAGCAGGCGAGCAGGATGGGCGCGGGACCGTTGATGGTCATCGATACCGATGTCGCGGGTGCGCACAGATCGAAGCCCGAGTATAGCTTTTTCACATCGTCCAAGGTCGCCACCGACACCCCCGACATGCCCAGGCGCCCGTAGATATCGGGGCGCGTGTCCGGGTCTTCGCCGTAAAGCACGATCGGATCGAAGGCGGTCGAGAGACGCGTCGCTTTTTGGCCGGCGGCCAGATAGTGGAAGCGCCGGTTGGTGCGCTCGGGGCCGCCCTCGCCCGCGAACATGCGCGTGGGCTCCTCGGTGCCGCGGCGATAGGGATAGACGCCGGCGGTGTAAGGGTAACGGCCCGGCAGGTTTTCCTTGAGCAAGAAGCGCAGCAGGCTGCCCCAATCCTGGTAATGAGGCAGCGCTAGCCTCGGAATGCGCAGATGGCTCAGGCTCTCGGTGGCGTTATCGCCAGTGATCTCGGCTCCACGCACACGATAGGCATAGCGTTCCTGCTGGGCCTGGGAACGCACCTGGGGCCACTCCTCGAGTGCGGCGAGCGCCTCGGGGCTTAAGGTCGCTAAGACATCTTGGTAACAGCGGCGCAAACGCACCAGCGCATCGTCGCCATCAGTCTCGGCCGGATCGCCGCTGTAAGGCTTAAGAGGCGGCGGCAACTGCGGATCGGCCAGCGCTTGCAAGCTGAGATAATAACCATGGGCCTGGGAAGCCGCCCGGACCTGCTGTTCGATGGCCGCGGTCTCGGCCCGGCCCTGCTCGGCGATCTCCCCGAGATAGCGGCTCCGCCGTGGGGGGATGAGCGGCTGCTCCCCCCGCGCCGCGGCGCGCTCAGCGGCGAGTGGCGTCCACGGCTCGCGATCCCGGGATCGAATGTGATCGAGCTGCTCGCAAAGCGCATAAAACAAACGCGTGACACCCGGATCATGGACCCGGCTCGCGACCGTGGGGTAGACCGGGACTTGGGCGTCCGGCAGAGTAAAGGCATTGCGATTGCGCCGCCATTGTTTGCGCACGTCCCGCAAAGCGTCTTCCGACTCGCGCGCGTCGCATTTATTGAGGACGATGAGATCGGCGTAGTCCAGCATCTGGATCTTCTCGAGCTGCGTCGGACCGCCGTAATCGCTGGTCATGACGTAGAGCGAGACACCGGCGAGCCCCACGAGCTCGGTGCCCCCTTGCCCCGCGCCGGCGGTCTCGATGATGATGAGGTCGAAGTCCAATGACTTGAGAAAATCGACGCAATCGCCGAGGACTTCGTTGGTGGCGAGGTGCTGGCGCCGGGTGGCCATGGAACGCATAAAGACGCGGGGATCGGCGGCAAAGTTCATACGCAGGCGATCGCCGAGCAAGGCCCCACCGCTCTTCTGGCGCGTGGGATCGAGCGCGATGACCGCAAAGGTGCGTGTCGGGAAGCTGCGCAAGCAGTCACCGAGCAGCTCGTCGATCACCGTGCTCTTGCCTGATCCGCCGCTGCCGGTGACGCCCACGACTGGGACGCTCCGATCTTTGCGTCTGCGCCGCGCGGGAACGAAGGGCAAACCGGTCTCGATGAGCGACAGCCTGCGGCCGACCGCGCGGATGTCTTCCCGCCCGAAGCGGCGCGGCGCGGCGTAAGCGGATTTCAGCGTGCGCGCGCGGGCGATGATGTCCTTGGCCATGCCTTCGAGACCGAGCCGCTGGCCGTCCTCGGGCAGATAGATCTTCTCCAGCCCATAGGCCTCGAGGGTCTTCGCCTCCTCGTCGGTGATGGTTCCCCCGCCCCCGGCGAAGACGCGCATCTCCTCTGCTCCGGCGGCTTTAAGGCAATCCATTAAATAACGGAAAAACTCCAGATGTCCGCCCTGATAGGAACTGACCGCGATCCCATCGGCATCCTCTTGCAGCGCCGCGCGCACGATATCCTCGACGCCCCGGTTATGGCCCAGATGCACCACTTCCGCACCTTGAGCTTGCAACAAACGCCGAATGATGTTGATGGCGGCATCATGGCCATCGAAAATGGAAGTCGCGGTGACGAAGCGCAGCGGCGCTTGGGCCACAATTTCGAATCGCTCAGTAACGGCCACTTTGCCTCCAGACCTCTTCCTCTGTCGCCGCGAAATAGAGTCGCACCGTCTTGTCCTTGCCGCCAGAAGCGAGCGTTCCGCGATCTGGCGCAAACGCGACCGAGTAGACCTCGCCCGCGTGACCCTTGAGCGTAACCAGTGTCTGACGCGTGTCCACGTGCCAGGTCTTCACCGTCCCGTCCAAGCTTCCCGAGGCCAGCGCCTTCCCGTCGGAGGAAAATGCGACTGAATTGACCGTGTTCGCGTGCCCTTTGAGCGTGGCCAGCGCCTTGCCTGTTCCCACGTCCCACAGTCTTATCGTGTTGTCACTGCTCCCAGAGGCCACGACCCTGCCGTCCGGGGAGAATGCCACGGAGAGGACATCACGTGCGTGGCCCTCGAGCGGCGTCGCCGGAACTTGGCGTTCGTGCACGGCCCAGAGCTTCACCGTGCCCCCATAACTCCCCGCGGCAAGGGTCTTTCCATTCGGCGCAAAGGCCACTGAAGATACCCCGTACTCGTGCCCTTCGAGCGTGGCCAGTGCCTGCCGCTTGTGCACGTTCCAGAGCTTCACAGCGCCGCCCCAACTGCCGGCGGCCAAGATCTCGCCGTCCGGCGAAAACGCGACGGCTGACACCTCGCCCGCCTTTCCCTCGAGTGTGGCGAGTGTCTGCCGCGTATCCGCGTCCCAGAGTTTCACTGCTCCGTCCTGACCCCCCGAGGCCAGCCTCTTTCCATCCGGCGCGAAGGCGACGGCAAAGACAGCGCCCGTGTGCCCCTCGAGCGACGCGGCCGCGGACCGGCGTTTGCCCTTCTCCCACAGTTTCACCGTGGCGTCGCCACCCCCCGAGGCCAGCCTCTTTCCATCCGCTGCGAAGGCGACGGCAAAGACAGCGCCCGTGTGCCCCTCGAGCGACGCGGCCGCGGACCGGCGTTTGCCCTTCTCCCACAGTTTCACCGTGCCGTCGCCGCTTCCCGAGGCCAACGTCTTGCCGTCCGGGGCAAACGCGACTGAGTAAACCACGTCCGCGTGACCCTCTAGCGTGGCGAGTATCTCGCGCGTCTCCATGTCCCAGAGTTTCACCGTGCCATCCTCACTTCCCGAGGCCAGTGTCCTCCCATCGGGCGCAAGGGCAACCGCTAAAACCCCGCCCGCGTGCTCCCCGAATGTGGCCAGGTCTTGGCCTGTGCGCACGTCCCACAACCGCACTTCGCCGTCCGCACTCCCCGCGGTCAGCGCTTTGCCGTCCGGCGTAAACGCCACTGAAAAGACGCCGTCAGGGTGTCCTTTGAATGTGGCCAGCGCCTGGCCGGTGACAACATCCCACAGCTTCACCGTCCCATCATCGCCTGCCGAGGCCAGCGTCTTCCCATCCGGCGCGAATGCCACTGAATAGACCCAGGCGGCGGATCCCCTAAACGTGGCCAGTTCTTGGTGCGTGCCGACGAGTCCCCATAGCTTCGCCGCGCCGTCCCTGGCTCCCGAGGCCAGCGTCTTACCGTCCGGGGCAAACACCACGGAAGTGACCCACTTGCTGTGGCCCGTCAGCGTGGCCACCTGCTGGCGCGTGGCGACATCCCAGAGCTTCATTGTGCCGTCCGTGCTCCCTACCGCCAATACCTTGCCGTCCGGCGCGAATGCGATGGATGAGACGTGACCCGTGCCCCCCTCGAGCGTGGCGAACGTCCGACGCGTGGCGACATCCCATAGCTTCACCGTGCCCTCCTGACTGCCCGAAGCCAGCGTCTTTCCATCCGGAGCAAAGGCGACGGATGAGACCCGACCCGCGTGCCCCGCGAGCGTCGCCTTTTCGTGGTGATGTAACTGCCACACGAGATACCAACCGAAGCCACGCATATCGTCCCGCGGTGCGTCGGCAGCCGCAGGCAGAGCGGTGTTGAGGTGTTCGTTACCCCGCGCCGAGTCTCCTTCCGAAAACGCCTTTTGGGCGAGATTCATCTGGGCGACATAGAAGAGTTGGCGATTGGATCGTTCCCGCTCCTCCGCTAGCTTTCTCTGCTGGATCGCAAGGTTCGTCTGCTCCAAGGCTTCTTGCCGCTTTTGGTTGCCATACAGGGCTAATCCCGTCGCGATGAGAAACGCGAGTCCGAGAATTTCCGCAAACATCCGAGCACGCGTCAGCTCTCGTCTGCGCCTCTCCTTTTTTTCCCGCGCTTCTGCTGCGCGCAGCGCGAGGCTCTCCTCCAAGAAGCCGTTAGCCTCCGCGAACCCGAGGTGATAACGCCGTGCCCAAGCGGCATTCGGCGCGACGCGTTCGCGCCAGTCCAACGCGATTTGCAGGTCTGGGTCGCCCCAGAGTCCGGCCCCGCCTTCCCCATGGAGCACGGCGGTCTCGGCCAGCCGTCGGTAGATGGCCGCGGATTGTGCTTCGTCTTCGACCCATGCTTTCAAGCGCTTCCAATTTCGGATCAGGCTTTCATGCGAGATGTCGATCAGTGAGTCGGCGGTCAAGCCGACTTCCGCGCTCGGCATCAAAAACGAACGATCGGCGCGGCGGAAGGTCTCGACGACCGCGCTGACTTCCGGCTCGTCGGCCGAAGTCACGGTGCAAATGTCGCCCACGGTGAGAGGGCGGCGTACCTCTCGGTTGTCGCGACCCTTTTCGGTAAGGGATCTGAAGATCCGTTCAGCCAAGGCCCGGTGTGATTTCGGTAGTTCGTCGTAGGCCTCGTCCGCGTGTAGCGAGAGCGCCTCGGAAAGCCCGCCGATCGCTTCGTAGTGGCGCAGATCGATCGGGTCATCGCCTTGAGCGTCCAGTTTCCATCGGTCCCAGGTACGCATCAGCGCATGCTGCAGGATGGGCAGTTGATCGGGGTTGTCGCCGACATCGTTGAGCAGGCGGTTCACCAGGCGCGGAGTGATTGCCGCGCCGCCAACGGCAACCGGGCCCGTGATACTGGAGCGGCGCTCCTCGCGCGTCATGCGCGGAATGAGATACTGGCCTTGGTTGATCGCCTCGGGCAGATCCCGGAACTGGGCGCAATCGCCCAGGTAATCTGATCGTATCGTCAGCACGATGTAGATGGAGAGTTCCCGCTGATCCTTCGCTTCGAGCAGCAGTTTGACGAAAGCGGCTTTTTCATCCTGGTTGTCCTCGCTTTCTGCCTCGATGCGAAACAGCTCTTCGAATTGATCCACCAAAACAAGCAGGTTTTCGTTTACCGCCAGCTCGCCTTGGCGGAATGCCTCGATGAGTCCCAGGCTGCCGCGCCGCAGGATCGCTTCGGTCATGGCAAGCCGAAGCGTGGCGTTTGCCGGGTCCTCGGGACCAAGGACGCCGTCGGCGTTGAGCGCGCGCGCCAGATTACCGATGGGGTCATTGCCGGGACGCATGATCGCGGCTCTCCAACCGGAACCCGCGTGACCCATCAACCCGCCAAAGAGCGCGGGTAAGAATCCGGCACGCACCAGCGAGGACTTGCCGCTGCCCGATGTGCCGACCACGGCGACGAAGCGTGTGCCGCCAAGCTTGGCGATCACCTGCTCGCTCTGGCCGTCGCGCCCGAAGAAGAGATGGTTTTCATGAAACTCGAAGGGACGTAAACCCGGAAAGGGATGGGTGGGCTGCTCGATCGCCGCGAGCTTGAGCAAACTCTCGGCGATCATGGCGATGCCGTGCCGCCCTGTTTGAGGTGGGTCAGAAATGACTCAAGCGTTTGCGGGTCGAAGCCCTGGTAATTTTTGATCACCAGGGCGCCAGGACATCGAAACCGGTCCTTTTGGCTGGTCGTTGGCACGCTGAGATAGAAGGCCTTGGCTCGCAATGGCCGCTCACGACCCAAGCCTGCGAGCTTGAGCAATTCGAGCCGCTTCAATTGTGCCCAGGTATCGCCAACGCGTCCGTAGTAGATCATTAACGCATCGCAGGCCTGCAAACTCTCCTTGTGATATTGCGAGATCAGCGTCTCATCGCCTTCGATAGGCGGAGGCAACACTACAACACCGTGGTCGCTCAGGAAATCCTCGATGGATTTGGTATCGTCGTAGTCCTCTCTATCGCAAAGCAAATAAACGCGCGGCAAGCCGTCTTCCCCGTCCGCCTGCGCCGCCGGCTTGGGTTTAGGCGCGAGCTTCGCCTGGATGCAGGTCTTCAACTCTTCGAGATTGGTTTGCAGCAAGTCCGACCCCGCCTGAGCGCTGCGCTGCAGTTCGTCGATCAATGCTTGCTGCCGCTCATCCTCCGAGTGCAACCCGATCGGCATCCAGATCAAGCGCGAGAAGGTCGCATCGCCGCAGCGCTCGGCCGCGAGATCGAGCTGCATCCGCGCGCTGGAGCGGTTGCGCTCCATTTCAGGGATGACGCCGTAATGCGCGCCGACCAAATGAACCGCGAGTCTCGTCTCGCGTAGATGCGCGCGCACCGCCTGCTCCAGTGCTCGGGCGTTCATTGGCAGGGGTTGGTCCGGCAAGACCTGGCGACCGTGTTGTTGCAGTTCTCGCCTGATGTTGTCGCGGTCAGCGCCGAGGTCCGAGGTCGTTTCCGCTACATAAATCACCGCCCCAGAGCCTGCCGCAGCCGTCGGCGCTCGGTCCGGGGCTGACTGCGGACGCGGTTGAGCATCGTTCCGCAGGCAGTCGAGCGTCTCCTTGATGTCCGAGGCGAGGTCTTCGAATCGATCCCAATACCGCTTGTCCCGTTCTTTGCCGATCAACAAGTGATCGAATTCGCGCACACGGCCTGACGCCGGGTCGTTCTCGTAGAACGCATAGCCCAGAAGACCCTGCCACTCCTCTGGGTGGGCAGCGAGCGGGACGTCGGTGATGACAACCTTGAAGACCCGATGCTTGCTGCCGATCCGAACGCCGCCTTGTTGCTCGGCTAGGCGGGAAAAGTCCTGGACTTCCGCCCGGCACGACGTCGATTCGAGATACCGCGGCGACATCACCGGGAGAAAAATCGCGGTGTTCGCCAGAGTTTGCTTGATCTCGTCGTCGAATACGTCGTTGCCTCTCAGCTTGCGATCGCGCCAGATCCTCGGCGCCCTGCCCAAACGCCTTGACAGACTGACTTGCAGTCTCTCGTGGAGGTAGTCAACCCACCCTTGCGGGACATCGGAGTAATGCTGGTTGTCGATGTGGGCGTAGCTGATGAAGAGGTCGTATTCGAAGTTCGGGGTGGGCATTTCACCCTCTTGCTGAGCGAGCCATCAAGCCCTCAGTGCGGCCCGGTGCCCTACTCCTTCGTGACTTTCTCGCGTTGCGCTTCTTCGAAATCGATGAACTGCGCGGCCAGGGCCGGTGATGGGGCATGACTCGTTCCAGGCTACAACTTCGCCTACTTGGGCTTGCAGTGGAACGCGTTGGCGCCCGTCTTCGGACGACCGGACGCCTCGCAATGGGAGTGGATGACGATGTTCGGAAGACCTCGAACGATATATTCGACCGAGTAATCGCGTCCGGTGTCATGCGATGTCTGGTATTTCTTGTTGAACTGCCCGCGCTTGATGATTCCTTGCAGGAGCATCGTCTGTAGAGCCGCTGCGCACTGACGTTGTGGGCATGGGCAAAATAAACGCCCTTTGTCGTCAAGAGGCACAGTACTACTGGGTTTGTGGGCTGTCAAACATGCGAATCCTCGGCCTGGAATCGGGGACTTTTCGGGCCCTTCCATCCTTGTATCTTTCTTTTGGCTCATCGTGAAAGTGAGTGGGTAGAAAATGATGCATTCACAGTGCTGGCAGCATACAGGTAAGCACCTTGAGGCGGAGGTAGTCCTCATCGCGCAACCCGTAGGCACGTCGCTGGATGACCCGGATTCTGTTGTTGAGCCCTTCAACGAAACCCAGGGAGACTTTGTTGTCGGGATGGCAGTAGGCGGCGATGCCGGCCCAGTGACGTTCAATCATCTCAGCGAACCTCTGGTAGGGCTTCAGGCGCTGCCATTTGAGCGCATTGCGCCAGTTCTCGAAGAAACGTCGCGCCCAACCTTCACGCTCGTAGCTCCACAACTGGCCGAAGGACTCCTTGAGCAGATAAGCGGTGTTCAGTCGCTTGTTGGCGGCGAGGAGCAGGCAAGCTGGCAAAAACAGACACCCTTGATGCGGCTATATTGGCGCACTTTGGAGAAGCGATAGGTCCTGCGGTGCGCCTCAAAACGCCGCTCGGGGCGCCAGCCGAGCGCGATTGCCTCTGTGCTTTCGAACAACCCCGCGAGCCCGGCAAGATAGGCCGCCCCAAGCGCCGTCGTCTCGGTGATGGCGGTGCGCGCCACCGGGATCCCGAGCAAATCGGCCTGAAGCTGCAGAAAGAAGTCGTTGCGCGCCATGCCTCCGTCTACGCGCAGCTCGGAGAGCGGCGCGCCGGCATCCGCCTGCATGGCCTCGACGACGTCGCGGGTCTGATAGCACGCCGCCTCCAGCACCGCGCGCACAAGGTGCGCGCGCCCCGTCCCGTGCGTGAGGCCCGTGAGAGTGCCACGCGCCTCGGGGTCCCAGTAGGGTGCCCCCAAGCCCACGAAGGCCGGGACTATATACACCCCGCCGTTGTCCGGGACCGAGCGGGCCAGGGCCTCGGTCTCGGTC
>JBOIDL010000139.1:0-10451 GCA_050740435.1 Gammaproteobacteria bacterium | reverse complement strand
GCCCAGCCTTCAAGGATCTTTCGCTCATCATCGGAACACCGCAGAATCGGAGCTGTCTTGGGCAAAGGCACCCTCCTTTTGCCCGAGACATTATCATATATCTCTTATTTCTGCAATTAAGCACTAGATCGTACAATCCGCGGTTAATGAGAGGAGTAGGTATGCAAACCGCGACACAGACAGCCTCGCCCCAGGTTCACGCCGTTCAACCGAGCGGTCCCGACCAGTGTATTCTCCTGTCCGGCGTCCGTTGGGAGACCTACGAATCGCTCCTCGCCGACATGCAGGACAGTCATGCGGCGCAGTTTGCGTATGATTGCGCTACCCCCGGATCTTGCGGAAGAGCGTGCTCACAATCGTAGACATGCTCTATACTTGGGATGAGGAAAAACGCAAGATAAACCGCGCCAAGCATGGGGTCGATCTTGCCGACGCGGTATTGATATTTGAAGATTTCTGCCTGATCCGTGAGGACGTTACAGAAGGCTACGCTGAGCAACGGTTCCTAGCAATCGGCCGGGCGGGTGAGCGCATTCTAACGATGGTTTATACCCTGCCCGAGGAGGACACGATACGTATTATCTCGGTCCGGCGGGCAGACAGGCGGGAACGACGAAGATACTTCCATGAATATGCCAAGCAATTTAGATGATCCGATCGACTACTCGGATATTCCGAAACAGACCACTGAGCAAATACGGCAGTTCAAGCCGATGCAGGACGTCAGTCCCGCCCTCTACCGGAAACTGCAAACGGCCCATATGGGCAAGACCGTGATCACGATTCAGCTGGACAACGAGGTGCTCGATTGGTTTCGCAATCACGTCATCCAGGCGGATGGAGGTAATTATCAGGCCCTGATTAACGACGCGCTAAGAGAATATATACGCGGCACGGACCTCAAGACGACATTGCGGCAGATCATCCGTGAGGAGATGAAACCCGCGGGTTAATCGCAACATGCCCCCTTCCAGCGCCTGCGTTTGATTCACATGAGAGGAGTAGGTATGCCAACCGCGACACAGACAACCTCGCCCCAGGTTCACGCCGTTCAACCGAGTAGTCCGGACCACTGTATTCTCCTGCCCGGCGTCCGTTGGGAGACCTACGAATCGCTCCTCGCCGACATGCAGGACAGTCATGCGGCGCAGTTTGCCTATGATCGGGGGGTATTAGAGATCATGGCTCCTTCCTACGAGCATGACAATCTCAAACATATCATCGCGGTGCTGGTGGAATTCCTCGCCGGGGAAATGGAGATTGATATCGAAGGCGGTGGTTCGAGCACTTTTCGTCGTGAAGACTTGGCGAAGGGCTTTGAGCCTGATGAATGCTTCTACATTCAACACGCCGAGCGGGTACGCGGGAAGAAACAGATCGATCTTGCCCAAGACCCCCCACCCGACCTTATTATCGAAATCGACATTACCAGCCCATCGTTGAACAAGTTCCCCATCTTCGCAGCACTGGGGATCCCGGAGGTCTGGCGGCACGACGGAGCGCGCGTCGCCATCTTCACATTGGTCGACAACGATTATGTCGAGCGCGTGGAAAGCGTGGTCCTGCCGAAAGTCACCAGTGCGATCCTGACCGAGCTCATCGACGCCGGCAGGCAACTGAAACGCCCCGCCTGGCTCCGCCGGGTGCGGGCGTGGGCACGATCGTCCTTCGGATCGGATCGATGAAGCGCACGGCGGGCACGCCGTTGCGGGCTAGCACCACGTCTTCCCCTTGTTCCGCTGCGGCGACCAGGCTCGGCAAACGACTCTTGGCTTCCAACATATCGACTAGCATCACGTCCCCATCTTAGCCACCCTTAGTTAAGATGAAAGGGTAGCGTTTATCGCCAGATTTCGACCAGCAAGCACCGAGAATACCATGGCTTTCGGTTTCCGTCCCATCGGTCCCGACGACCAGGTATTCCTCCTTGAGGTCTATGCGCGCACCCGCCGGGAGGAGCTGGAGCACGTCGATTGGGACGAGGACCGGAAGACGGAGTTTCTCAAGATGCAGTTCACCGCCCAGCACCAGTACTACCAAGACTACTATACCGAGACCGACTTTCTCATCATTCTCCTGGATGAGCTTCCCGTCGGACGCCTCTACCTCGCCCGCTGGCCGGGTGAGATCCGTATCGTAGACCTCGCTCTCCTGCCGGCCCATCGAAATGCAGGGATCGGCACACGGATATTACAGGACATTCTGGCCGAGGCCACCCTCGCCGGTAAGCCGGTCCGTATCCATGTGGAAAAGCTCAATCCCGCCCTGCGCCTCTATGAACGCCTGGGGTTTACCCGAATCGCCGACAAGGGGGTCTATTGGTTCCTGGAATGGGTTGCCCCTTCACAACCTCTCAGGTAAAAATCGCCTCGTAGCGCATGCCCTCCGCGTCGACGCCGATGGGTACCAGAAAGATATCTAACACCCCTAAGCGCCGATGCTCTACCGGGTAGATCTTCTGGATGAGCACGGGGGCCTTGGGTCCGCGGAATACGAGCGAGAATGGCTCCCGCTCGGCACGGGGGTGTTTATGACCGAGACTGTTGACCTCCACGAGCCCCATTTCGATGGACCCCGCAATGATAAATTCCTCGTTGAGGCAATCAGTCCAAATCTCTTTGGTCAGCGTCTCCAGCATGCGAACGGCGATTCGGTGGACCGGTTGATATTAGACCTAGCGCCGTGATGGCAAGAGTAGCCGCTTTTCGATTTCCTGAAAATGGGGCTCTTCAGGCGGGCTATCCCATCTCTAGAAAAGCATCGCGGATGCGATCGCAGGCCCATTTCAACTCGGTCTCGGTGATGATGAGCGGCGGAGCCAGGCGGATCACGCTGTCGCGGGTATCCTTGGTGAGGATGCCGTGGGAGGCGAGCCGCAGACACAGGTCCCGTGCCGAAAAACGCCCGGTGTCGATCTCGACGCCCATGAATAAACCCTTGCCGCGCACCGCGCGAATACAGGGGCTTTGCAGGGTGTGCAACCGCGCGAGAAAGTATTCTCCCAGCTCAGCGGCGCGCTCCGCCAGACGCTCCTCAACCAGCACGTTAAGCGCTTCGAGGCCGACCGCCGCGGCGAGCGGGTTACCCCCGAACGTGCTGCCGTGGCTCCCCGGCGTGAAGACCTCCATCACCTCGCGCCGGGCGAGAAACATCGATACCGGCAGGAAACCGCCCCCGAGCGCCTTGCCGAGCGTGATCCCATCGGGTTGGACCCCCTCGTGTTGGCAGGCGAGCATGCGACCGGTGCGTCCGAGACCGGTTTGGATCTCGTCGCAAAGAAGCAACACGTTGTGGGCGCGGCAAAGCTCGGCGCAATGCTTGAGATAACCCGCGGGCGGCACGATGATCCCGGCTTCGCCCTGGATCGGTTCGACCAAAAACGCCGCCGTGCGGGGATTGATGGCACGCGCGAGCGCCTCGGCATCCCCGTACGGGATGCGCACGAAGCCCGCGGTAAAGGGTCCGAAGTGCTGCCTATAATCGCGCTCGGAGGAGAGTCCCACGAGGGTGATCGTACGGCCGTGAAAATTGCCGTCACAGACGATGATCTCGGCGCGATGCTCGGCCACGCCCTTGACCTCGTAAGCCCAGCGCCGCGCGGCCTTCAACGCCGTCTCCACCGCCTCGGCCCCGGTATTCATGGGCAAGCCCATGGCGAGTCCGGTAAGCTCGCAGGCGCGCCGCACGAAGGGCGCGAGCACCTCGGTGTGAAAGGCCCGTGACACGACCGCGAGCCGTGCCGCTTGTTCGCGTAGGACCTTGAGCAGCCGCGGGTGCGCGTGGCCGAAACTGACCACCGAGTAGGCGCTCATCATGTCGAGATAGCGGTTGCCGCGCTCATCCCACACATAGCATCCCTCCCCGCGCGTCAACACCACCGGCAGCGGCTGGTAGTTATGGGCACAGTATGCGCGCTCCAGTTCGATGACCGATGGCATATGCTTACCTGCTCCAACAGGCCGCCAAGAGGTCAATCACTAGCCGGGCGGTCTTGTTCTCGCGGTCATGCAAGGGGTTAAACTCGGCGATTTCGGCCAACACCGGTTGCGGCGCCAGCCCTTGAAGGCTTTCCACCAGGTCGAGCCCCCGCAGGCCATTAGGCGCCGGAGTACCGACCCCGGGCGCGTCCTCGGGGTCAACTGCATCGAGGTCGATGCTGAGCCCGAAGGCGGCCGTGCCGCGGGAGGCGATCGCGAAGGCCTCGCTCAGGCTTCGCATAAGGCCCCGCGCCCGCACTTCGTCCATCGTGATCACCCGCACCCCAAGGCGGTGCAGCAATTCCGCCTCCTCGGGTTCGTAGCTGCGTACGCCCACGAGACAGACGTTCTCGGGGCGCAGCTTGGCGCCAGGGTAGAGCAGATCCGTAAGCTCAGGCGGCCCGACGCCTAGGAGGATGGCGAGCGGCATCCCGTGCAGGGCGCCGCTCGGGCTGGTGGCGGGAGTATGACTGTCCATATGGGCATCGATCCAAACGAGGCCCAGGGGACCACGCGACGCGGATGCGATCGCGCTCCAGCTCGCTATTGCGCAGGAATGATCCCCGCCGATCACCGCGACACGCCGGCCGCTGTGCAGCGCGTGCCCGATAGCGGCGGCCAGTTCCTCGCAATACGCTTTGATTTCCTTGCTGCTTTCCGTACCGGCGCGGAGCGCGGGCCGGCGCACGATGTCGGCCCAGACCGCTTTGAGGCCGTGGTCGCGCAACCGGCTGGTAAGGCCGTATTCGCGCAACGCGTCAGGGCCTAAGCCACAACCCGGATCGGCGGCGCCGATCCCCGAAGCCGCGCCAATGATGCGTAGCTCGGTGGCGGCCTGCGGAACTGCTTGGGTCGAACCAAGCATTCGATCGTCCAGGAGTTGTAAAGCCATACGTAGATAGACTCGCGGTTGATCCGAGTGATAAAGCTCTCCGCGTTAGACCATTGCCGCTTTGGTTTGGTTTGATATTTGGCCGGCGCGGGGGCACCTTGGCGCTACCACCGCGTCTAAAGGTATAAGCCCTGCTTCTTGCGTATCGAAATGATGAACTTCTTGAACGAATTGGGAATTGCGGAGGTCAACCCGGGATCCTGCGCGGGGCCCGGCCAGTGGTCCAACGGGGCGGACGCGGGCGTCTTGTCGTCGTACGCACCTGCCACGGGAGAAATCATCGCCAGCGTCTATGAATCCACCGTCACTGACTATGAAGCGGTGCTCGAGCGCTCGCGGAGCGCCTTCCATGAGTGGCGCCGGATCCCGGCGCCGCGCCGCGGCCAGCTCATACGCCGGCTCGGTGATGCGCTGCGTGCGCACCAGGAGGCGTTAAGCAGTCTCATCGCCTTGGAGTCTGGCAAGATCAAGGCCGAGGCCGAGGGCGAGGTGCAGGAGATGATCGACATCGCCGAGCTGGCCGTGGGGCAATCGCGCATGCTGTATGGATGCACCATGCACTCGGAGCGGCCCCGGCACCGCCTCTATGAACAGTGGCACCCGCTCGGCGTCGTCGGGGTGATCACCGCCTTCAATTTCCCTGTCGCCGTCTGGGCATGGAATGCCTTTGTCGCCGCCGTGGCCGGGAACACGGTCATTTGGAAGCCCTCCCCGCGCACTCCGCTCGCGGCCGTCGCGGTTCAGCGCCTGTGCAACCGGGTGATGGAAGAGGCGGGCACCACAGGCATCTTTTCGCTCTTCGTGACGCGCGACAATGAGCTCGCAGAGCGTCTGGTGCGCGACCGGCGCGTTCCGCTTATTTCATTCACCGGATCGACGGCCGTCGGGCGGCGGGTCGGGGAGATCGTCGCCGCGCGCCTTGGGCGGAGCCTCTTGGAGCTCTCAGGCAATAACGCCGTGATCGTGGATGAAAGCGCCGATCTTGATCTCGCCGTGCGCGCCATTGTGTTCGGGGCGGTCGGGACCGCCGGGCAACGCTGCACTTCGACGCGCCGGTTGATTGTGCACGAAAGCCTCTACCAGACCATCGTCGAACATTTGATCGCAGCCTACCGTCAGATCCGCATCGGTTTGCCGCTAGACCCCGAGGTCGTGATGGGCCCCCTCATCAGCGGCGAGGCGGTGGCGGCATTCTCTCGCGCCCTACGTGAAGCCGAAGAGTCGGGCGGTGAGATCCTGTGCGGCGGTCAGGTCATCGAGGGTCCGGGTTATTACGTGCAACCGACGCTAGTGCGGGCGCAAAACCACTGGCCGGTCGTCCAGCGAGAGACTTTCGCGCCGATTCTTTATCTTATGACCTTTAAAGACTTCGAGGACGCCATAGCGATCAACAACGACGCCCCGCAGGGTTTATCCTCGGCGCTATTTACCAATGATCTCTGCCGCGCCGAGCGTTATCTCGCCGCCGCCGGATCGGACTGCGGGATCGCCAATGTCAACGTCGGCACCTCCGGCGCGGAGATTGGCGGCGCCTTCGGCGGAGAGAAAGACACGGGCGGGGGGCGCGAGGCCGGATCCGATGCCTGGAAATACTATATGCGCCGTCAGACCAATACGATCAATTGGGGAACCGAGCTTCCCCTGGCCCAAGGGGTCCGCTTCACCACCTACAAACCCTAAGGAAGCTCTGCAAAAGTTGCTGCGCAGCCAACCTGCTTTGTCGCGTGCTCGCGCGTCGCTCGCCTATCTACGTGATATGTCTCGCGACTCGCTCCGCGGCTTCGCGCATCTAGGCTTGCTCGCGACACTTTTGCAGAGCTTCCCTAATTCGCTGTTCAAGGAACCGGGGGCCACCTCTCGCCTCGCCAGACAGTTCAGGAGATCACCAAGTACATTGACCTTTTTACAATCGCTAACGGCGGCGTTCCAAACTCGGTTATCTTACGCTGGCGGCTCAGCGTGCCCCTTTAATTTCGAATTCGCCGGGAACAGGCCGCCCGCGCCGCTCCAGTTACGGATCTTGAGAACCCGACAAGAACATCGTGAATAAGCAGCATTTTGACGTGATCGTTGTGGGTGGCGGTTGCGTGGGCGTCGCCACGGCCTACAGGCTTAACGTCCGGCACCCGAACCTGAAGGTGGCCGTACTCGAAAAAGAAGATAAGCTAGCGGCCCACCAAACCGGCCGCAACTCGGGTGTTATCCACTCTGGCATCTATTACAAACCCGGCTCCCGTAGAGCAAGACAATGCGTCGAAGGCCGCCGAGAGTTAGTAGCCTTCGCTAAAGAGCATAAGATTGCCCACGACATTTGCGGGAAAATCATCGTGGCTACACACGAAAAAGAATTACCTTTCCTGAACAAGCTGTTCGAAAACGGGCAAGCTAACGGCGTGGAAAACATCGAGTTGATCGATGCGAAGCGAATCAGAGAAATCGAGCCTTTCGTCGAAGGCATCGCCGGTATCTGGGTAGGTTGTACGGGTATCATCGATTTCGCGGCGTTGACAAATAAGCTCAGCGAACTGCTGCAGGAGCAGTTTAGCGATAGCAAGATCTTTTTAGGAACTGAAGCGAAAAGCTTTGTTCACCACCACAACTCTAGCGAGATTATAACTGACCGCGGCACGTTCAACGCGGGCAATGTCGTTATCTGCGCGGGACTCCAAAGCGACCGCATCGCCCACGAAAATGAAGCGAAAAGCAACGTGCGTATCTTGGGATTTCGTGGGGATTATTACGACCTTACCGAGAAGGGAGCACACAAGGTACGCAATCTTGTTTACCCAGTGCCCGACCCGAGGTTCCCCTTTCTAGGCGTGCATTTTACTCGTATGATCCGAGGTGGTGTGGAGTGCGGGCCCAACGCAGTGCTAGCATTTAAACGCGAGGGCTACACAAAAACGGCATTCAGTCTCCGGGACACGTCCGATACCCTCTTGTTCGGTGGTACATGGAAGTTTGTTAGAAAGCATTGGCGTTTTGGTCTCGATGAATACCGTGGCGCGTTTTCAAAATCATATTTCCTGGAGCGTCTGCGCAAGCTTATACCGGCGCTCGAAAGCGATGACATCGTGGCGAGCCGTTGCGGCGTGCGCGCGACGGCCCTTGGGCCAGACGGTGAAATAATCGACGATTTCAAATGCGAATTCTACGGAAACGCTATTCACGTAATTAACGCACCCTCACCCGCCGCGACGGCGTGCCTGGCCATTGGTCGAGTTGTTGAAGAGATGGCGACGGAACGGTTTGCCTTGAGCGGCCGCTAAATATGAAAGTTTCCGTTTGTTTTAAGCGACGGAAGGCCTGCTCTAAATTCACGCCTGTTTCCATTAAAATGCTATCCGTAGATTGCCAAAGATCCTGTTCTCCGTGAATTCGCACTGGACAGCATCGCACTGGACAGCATCAGAGCTTAGCTCTACGCGCCGGTAACCAATGGTAGCCAAGAGGCTGCGTCCAAGCCAATGCTGCAGCTGTAGCCGTAGATTGATTAAGTCCTCTGATCCTGAGGTAGACGTACGTCCCTGAGCGCCGTCGGTCGTCGTCCAGCCAAAACTCGCATCGAGGTTGGTTAAGGGGGTAATACGGCGAGTCCAGATGGCCGTCGCACCGAAGAGGCTTTGGTTCTCTCCGCTTGATTGAAAATCGCGGCTTTCATCAAATACAGAAAGGGTGATCTGATTACGCTCGGTTTGAAAAACCACGCCGCTTGACAGGAGTCTGGTTACGAAAACCTCGTTCGTCTGTGTCGGGACACCGCCGTCCGGTAGTACCGGATCCCCGGTTACCGGGTCTACCGGGCTAATATTGATCCCGCGTGAACGAACTGCCCGCTCGATCTGTCTATCTCGCACGGTTTCTTGCTGTTCATCGTATCGTAACAGCCAGGTTGTGCGTTTGGTTTGATGGCTTAGGTTAACGGCGTATCGGTTACCGAAAAATCTTTTACCGTAAGTGGCTTCAAGCGTTGTTCTCGCGGAAGGCGTCCAGCGCCCGCCAATGTTCCAGATAATCGTATCGTCTAACGGCTCACTACTCTCAAAACTATTCTTTTCGTAGCCGAGATCACCCAAGATACGAATGGACGGACTGTAAACGTACTCCAAACCGCCGATTATCTGCTCGAAATTGGTGGTTTCCCCGCTATCGAAATCGATCTGTCTATTCTCGTAGGTGAGCGCCCACGGAAACCGCAGGTAGCGGCTGCCACTCCTCACATTAGCGCGGTAATTCAGTGATCGGCTATCATCGCCAACACCGCTAGCATTTGATTGGGGTATGTCCGCATTGGTATCTGAAGCGCTGACGTCATCGTAGGTGAAACGCACCTCGGCGTCCGCGAAATTTCCGAATCGCCGTCGCGAGTAGGGGCTTACCCGGTAGGTCCTCACGTCCTGTCGTTCGCCGATATCGTTGATGTTGTCGTCGGCATCATTTAGAGTCGCCGCTGGACCAAAATTTGAGAACGCGCCTTGCCCCGTTGTTGTAATGTTCTGCTGGGTAAGCGTGGTGTCTGCATCCAAAAATATTAACTTCTCGATTAGCTCCGTATTCACCGATGAAAAAAGCCTATGGAAGGTGTCGTCGAGCTCAGGGTTGCTCGCGTGCACTAGGTGCTGCAAATTGTAATTTAACTCAAAGGCCAATCGCCGCGTATTACCCAGCACTTGAATACCGGGTTTCAGTTCCGTAACGAAGTCATCCTCCGCCTCAGAACTCTTCTTCAGAGCGATGTTATCCGTGTATGTCTCGCCAAGCCTAAACTCCGGGACGATCGTCCAGCCAGGGCGGATGGTGTAGGCGGCATCCGCGTACGCCGGCTGATCGGAGAAATCATCGAATGCTACGGGCGCGGTAATACGTTTTGGTGTTGCGTCGCGTACTCGGCGCTGGGGTCCGACGGTATCCTGTGTTGCCTCGGACTCGGGCTGTAGACCTGCTGCTGATGCGACGGGGCAATTTAAGACGAGCAAAATCATATTGGTTGCGATAATCCCAACACTCTCGCTCACTCCCCGCATATGACTTGGATGATCGCCCATCACCGGAGTCAATTTAGATTTCGCCACCACGGGGTATGCAACCCCGTGGGGCGACCTAAGGGGAGAGCTGCGCCTCTCCCCTTTGGAAACCCCATCGCTGAGGTCCGCGCGGCAAGACCGCGGGGAATAGATTTTAAAACGAGGAACATCTTCCTTACCCCCTGGTTTTTTTGCCTCCTAGGAAGCGCCATTCGACTGATCACGCGCTCAGAGCTTATGAAAAAATCTACTGCGCTCGGGATCTCGCGTTCCGGCGGTGCTCGGAATCCTCATGGATTTCAACATACACTCCGGTTGCTCGTCTCGTCCCTGAGACTCGCCTCTGCGGGGCTTGCGCTCCGTTTCGCTCCCGGCGAAACGGTCCTGCGCTCCGGCGGAACGCGACCTCTCTTCGCTCGCGACGATTTTTTCACAAGCTCCTAGCGCGGGCTTACGCCCGCAACCCAAGTTGAAACGGCGTCCTTCCCGGTGTACGTAGGTGGTGCCAAACCAACCTGCGCTTCGAGGAGGACGCCATGGAACAATTCATAGCGCGTT
>JBOIDL010000138.1:0-10496 GCA_050740435.1 Gammaproteobacteria bacterium | reverse complement strand
TTCTCGGTCGAGTCGGCTTCCGCATCACCCTTTTCGAGGCCTGCTCAGCGTTCACTCACGTTACGGCCTGCATACTCGCCAAGTCACCTTGCGTGACCCTCTACACCGAAGGCTTCAGCCGCTTCGTTACCTCCGCGACTGCTCCGATTGCTACCGGCTGGAGCGAAAGTTGCCGGGCGGGGTTCGCACCCGCTGAAAGACCGTGCCTTGGCACGGCGCACGTAGAGTCGAGATGTGGCGCGGTGGCGTAGGTGTGCATATCCGGAACCTTTCAGGCCTTCGCAATCGATATTGGTTGTTACATGAGAAAACTCCACGGGCGGTTCACGGAGATCGATCTGGCCGATTCCTCCGCAAAGGAAAAGATGCGATCAGCGCCAGTTCTCAATGCGGAGCTCTTTGACGAGCTGTGGAAGAAAGCGCCCGCGAACGCAGAGGCGGCCTTGCTCGAGGAAGACGGGGAGGCCACCTAATGACATAGGAATATGTAAGCTGAAGTTCCGCTATTACAAATGGTGCCTCAACATCTTCGGGATTACATCCTCTTGTCCTTCGTCACTCATAACAGCTCGACTGCTGGATCTCCTGGCTTGAGCCAAAACTGCACATACACCTCCCCCCTCCGCCGCCACCATCCCAAGATAGGGGCCGAGCTGCTCGGCGGATGTTGAGCATGTCGATCCAGACGTGCGTCAGTAACCGCCCACCACGCACCAGAAGTGGATCGGGTTCGCGAGGAGCAACGGGGAGGCGAGCAGCGCGACGCCGGCGACGGCAACGAACGAGTGGGTGATCGTGCGGTGCCCGAAGCGGTGCTCCAGGCGGGTCGATAGCCAGAGCAGGACGTGTCGCGCTTCACGTCAACTTGGACAAAATGCCTGAGCTAAGAAGGGAGACTTTCACGGCTTAGGCGGCCTGGTTAAATCGCTGCTGGTTGATGGTTTTTCGATGCGCACGGGCCGCAGCGATCCGCCGCGCACGCTCCTCTCGAAGCTGTTGCGGGTCGCCACGATGCCAGGTCACCGGTGTCATGTAACCGAGCGCCGCGTGGAGCCGCTGTTCGTTGTAGTGCTGCATGAGCTTGGCGATGGTGGCTTCGGCTTGCAGGTAGTTGCCGCCGTAGTCGTTGTCGCTGTCCGCACGCCAGCGATAAAACACCGACGGCGCCAACCCGTGACGCCGACACACCGCACTCACCGTCACCCCTGGTTGCTCCGCCTCGCGCAAAATCGCCAACTTCTGATCCGCCGTAAATCGCCGATGCTCACCTTGACTCATACACTTCGCTCCTTTGCAGGCCCACCCGCAGCAGATCGAAGTCTCTGATTTTACCGCTCGCCTTTTGTCCAAAAGTCAATGAAGCTACACAGACGCGGTCAGCGCCCAACTGACGAGATCGGTATCGTACGCGAAGAGCGCCGCGCCGCCGAGGTAGAGCCCGCGGATGCCGTGAGGAACGAAGCGCATCGTTCGAGGTTTGACCCCCGTGACACAGTAGGACCAATAGCCTATAAGCGCTTAGGCGCTGGGCTCAACGGCGCACGATGTCACCGATGGCGGCGATAAAGCGCTGCACGTCATCGGCGCTGATGGCTCCCATCGTGGACACGCGAAACAAGATCCTGGCAAACGCCGCCTGCCCCGCATAAATCACGAATCCATGCTGTTTCAGCCGATCGTGGAGTGTGAGGTACTCCATCCCTTCAGGCAAATAGAAAGAATTTAAAACCACGGAGCATGCTGCCGCCGGAAGCAGCGGCCGGATCCCCATCGCGGCGAGCCCTTCGCGGATACGCGTGATGTGTTCTCGGTAACGCCGCTGGCGCGCGCTCCATCCTCCTTCTTCTTCCAGCTCCGATAGTGCCTCATCGAAGGCATAGAAGCCCTGCACGGTTTGCGTATACGGCGTACTTCCGGCGTCTTGCGCTTCGCAGTACTGGCGGAGATCGAGATAAAGGCTCCGCGGCGGTTGGCCTGCGGGCGGGAGCGCCTGGCGCTGCACGATGACGAACGATACCCCCGGCACGCCGTGTAAACATTTATTGGCGGTGGCCGCACAAGCTGCGATGTTCCAGCGCGTGAAATCTAGGTGCTCGGCTCCGAAGCTGCTCACGCCGTCGACTAGGAGGTGAACGCCTCGCGCCTTGCAGATTTCCGCCAGCTCGGCGATCGAATTGAGGCGGCCGGTCGTGGTTTCGTGGTGCACGAGCGCGACGTAGTGAAACCTCCGGTTTTGATCGAGGCAAGCCCGCACCGCGTCCAGATCGATCCCTCGGTCCCAAGCGTGGTGCAGGCGCACGTGGTGTAGCCCGTGGATGCGCGCGATCGCGGTGAGCCGCTCCCCGTACACGCCATTCTCGAGTATGAGCACGCTATCTGTATCTTTAATCAGGGTACTCATCATCGCCTCGACCGCGGCGGTTCCCGAGCCGGTCAGCAACACGGCCGCCCAATGATCGAGGGGCAGGCCGTACACGCCGAGTAGCTGGCTGCGGATGCTTTGTTGAAGCGCGGTAAACTCCGGTTCCCGGTGACAGAGATCCGGCCGCAGCAAGGCCTGGCGCACGCGCTCGCTAAGAGTGACGGGACCGGGGTTCAGCAGGATCATCGGTCCTCCACTAAAAGCGCGAACCGATGTGTGACATGAGCCGTCGCACGACCTCGGAAGGAGCGGCGGCCGGACGCGGTAGGTCGGTCAGGGTGCCGGTGCGGATCTTGACATGGCAAAAGAGCGGTTTGCCTTCCGGGACCGCATCGAACAAGGCCTCTATGACATCGGGATGGTCGCCCGCGAAGCTACCCCCGTAACCGCACGCCTGGGCGATCTTTGCGAATGAGACTCCGGCCGACACCGTGGCTTGGGCGCCGGTCGAATCGTGCGCTTCGTTGTCGAGCACGATATGAATGAGATTAGGTCCCCCATAAGCTCCGATGGTGGCGAGATTGCCCATGCGCATGAGCGCCGCGCCATCCCCATCTAGAATGACCACCCGAAGGTCGGGCCGGGCGAGGGCAAGGCCCAGCCCGAACGACGAGGCACAGCCCATCGAACCCACCATGTAAAAATGGTTCGGGCGATCCGCTAGTGCATACAGCTCGCGTCCTGTGTAGCCCGTCGTGGCAACGATGACGGTGCTTTCGGCGGGTGTGCGTTCAAGAACGCGGGGCAAGACCTCGCTCCGGCTCGGCCTAGTTTGTTCTCTCACCATCTCGACATGCGTTCCCGGTGCGGTCGCACGCGGCGGTTTTCGCCGTGGATCCAAGGCGTGGGCAGCGACCGTCCCTCGGCGCATGACAAAGGCGTAGGTCCGTTCCTCGCGCTCGATGAAGCCACGCGCCCGGTCCCATGCCGCTCGGATCGCGCCTGGCTCGATGGGAAACGGTTCCCAGGGGATGGCCATCGTTTCCAACAACGAACCGGTGATCCGCCCCATCAGCTCATGCTGCGGTTCGTCCTTGAGATCCGGCGCGCCGCGGTGCGTACAAATCAACAGCAACGGGATGCGGAAAACGTGACTTAGCGAGGTCAGCGGGCTCACGGTGTTGCCCAGGCCGGAGTTTTGGATCATCACGATCGAACGCTGTCCGCCGACGGCGGCCCCGCTGGCGGTCGCCACCGCGTCGCCTTCGTTGGCCGAGGAGATATACCTCAGGCGTTCGTCGTTGATGACAAAGTTGATAAACGGGGTCAGAAACGAACACGGCACGCCCGCGTACGAAGTATAGCCGGCCGCACAAGCCACATCGACGAAATCCTGCGCCCTAATCATGACGGCATCAGTGCCGTCCCTCGGCGAACGAACCGGCCCGATCGAGGTCGTCGAGCGAATTCACATCCAGCCAGTGGCCATGGATATACAGCACGCGGACCTTATGCCCCGAGCTGACCAAGTGATTGAGCAGATCAGGCGTGTTCAAGCGTGAAAAATCGGCGCGCGTGCGCAGATCCGCGAGCCCTTTCTTAACCGCCAGGCAGCCCTCGCCTTGGGCCCGCCACATGCCGATCCAACGTCCCGAGGGGCACCGGGCGCCGGGGGCCGGATCAGCGGTGATCCCCTTTAGGTACGCGTCCTCGCTCATGAGCGAGCGTGCATCGGGCTGGGTGCAATAGGCGTAATCAGAAGCGCCACCGGCCGAGGCACGGGTATCTGCAGAATCGACAACGGCTACGATGCCGGCGTCACTGTCCAAGAGATCGCGCAGGATATAGTTTCGGAACAAGAGATCTCCGTAGAGGATCACCGCATCCTTACCGAAGCACGATTCGGCACGGCTGAGCGAGGCGAGCTCGCCGGAGTCCTGGTAGTCGGGGTTCAGGACGAGACTAATCCCGGCCGTATCTATCGCCTCGGCGCGGTACCCGGCCACGACGGTGATCTCGTTTACCGCCTGCTTTTTGAGCTCTTCCACGAGCCGCAGTAGGATCGGTTTTCCGCCAATCGGTAACATGACCTTGGGTCGGGTCGCAGTCAGGCCGTAGAGCGCGTCACCGCGCGTCGCCGCCAAGATGACCGCGCGCGTTCGCGAACGGCCGGAAACGGCGTAGCGCCGCTCCGCCGCGGAGAGCTCATCCGCTCCTTGCAAGCGAAAGATTTCCTCTACCGGCGCGATGCGATCCTCGACATTGACCGGTGTTTCGGTCTCATGAATGGCACAGGCGGCGCTTTGCATCGCCGCTACCGCCGCCCGTAGCATGTGATTCGCCCAGATCACCAGGCTGATACCGGCCTGGCGATAGACATCAGTCGGAGTGCTGTAATACTTCGTGGGCACGATAACGAGAGGCGCGCGGCCGGCCCATTCCGCCGCGAAGGCGAGTATTTGATCGGGACGCGACACCTTGCTGTGGATTAAGATAGCATCGGCCCCGGCCGCGCGGTACGCTTCGGCGCGCAGCAGCGCTTCTCTCAGGTCCCAGCCGGCGATCAGAGCCTCGACCCTGGCCACAACGCAAAAATCCCTATCGTTCTGGCTGTCTTTACCGGCCTTGATCTTGCCGCAGAACTCATCGATGTCGGCGAGGTTCTGCCGCTCTCCCGCGATAAAGCTGTTCGTTTTCGGGAACAGCTTGTCCTCGATACACACTCCCGCGATTCCGCGTTGCTCGATCTTTTTAATCAGGCGCCGCAGGTTGTTGAAATTTCCGTAACCTGTGTCTCCGTCCAGTAATATCGGTATCCTGGTGACATCGGACATGAACTCGAGCATTTCGACCACTTGGGTCCAGCTTGCCTCGTTGTTATCGCGCACCCCGAATTGCGCCGAGAGCGACAACCCGCTGGCCCAGATCCCATGAAACCCGGCCTCTTCCACGATGCGGGCGCTGATCCCATTGTGGGCCTCCATAATGAATTCGAGGTGTCGTGAATCGAGCATCCGGCGCAGTCGCGCGCTCTTCGAGGGCTTGAGTGAGACGGACTCCGGATTAATCATGTTCAATCCAGTAAACGCGGCAGGATCTCGCGCTCCGCGCGGCAAACGTCCTCGGGGAAATCGATTTCGATCCAGGGCACGCCGCTCACATCTTCGAATCCGAACGCCTCTGGGGTTTCCAGGACCAGATCGCGAATGACTTCTTCATACGGTTCGGCGTGTAAGCCGGCGCTGTAGTAAAAATCCGCACGCTCGGCTAGGCGTGCCGCGACGGACCCGGAAAAACGGAAGAATCCAACGGACTCACCGCAAAAATCATAAGCAACGCCGGCCGCAATCTGCTTACGAAACTCCACCGGGAGACCGTCGCGCACGCAGATCTTGACCGGTTCGTCGCCAGGCTCGAAGGCGCGATCGATCAGAAAACAATTTTGAACCCGAGAATGTATCAAGCGATGCAGGAGATCGGGTCGATATAACACGTCGGCATCCATCAGCAAAATGTCATCACCCTCGCGCAGTACCTGCCTTACGGTCCACAAGCTAAGAACACTTCCGCGTTGGTAGCGCGCATTATAAACAGTTCGTACCGGGGCGCTCGAGGCAGTTGCGCGGATCTCTTCTTCTATCAACTCCGATCGGAAGCCGACGGCGATAACGATTTCGTGGATGCCGTGAGCGCATAGCGCCTCGAGATGGCGGCAAAGTAAGGTCTTGGATCCAAATGCCAAGAGACATTTAGGGTGTTCTATGCCCAAGCGCCGGCCGGCGCCCGCGGCGAGCATGACTGCCTTCATGCGTTGCGTAGGTGACTTGCCGCGCGCCCCTGGTCTGAGAGCTAACGCCGCCCTTGGAAGGCGTCGCTGAAACCAAAGTACGCGATCGAGTCCTTCATGTTGGAAATAAACCGGCGTGTCGCAGACATGCGCGCATCGGTCACGTATTCCATGGTGAGTACGATGCGCTCCTCTCCCTGACCGAGTGGAGTCACCCGATGGTACAGTTTGTCCCCATTAAAGACAATGAGCATCCCGGGCGCCAATGCCAGAGATAAAGACTCGGTTTCGCGCCCTGGATCATCGCGGTAGAGCTGGTATTCCAACCGGCTGCTGGAGCGATCGACCAGCCCAAGCAACACCGTATAACGCAACCCCCGATAGTAGGACGTGTCGTAATGCCATCCGATATGGTCGCCGGGTTCCGTGTAGCAGTATAGGGCGTAGGTGTGAGGATCGTCACCGGGACAAGGTAAGAGCGATCGTCCGGTGATATAGCTCAAACCCTGCGTGAACTCCGGCAGCGTATATAAACTTTCGAACGCCGGCGCCATGCGGTCCAACACAAAGCGGCTCACGCTGCCGCCTTTCTTGTGTTTTGGGAGGTAGTTTCTGTGAACCGACGGTCGTAGTTGCGGAAGTCGCGCCAGTAAGGGTTGCAACGTCTCGGGCCCGAGAAGGTTTTCGACGACTAGAAACTCATTCTGAGCGGCGAACTTTTGCTTAAGTTGATCGATCTCGAATCGGGTGAACATAGTTTCAAGCGCGGCTAAGGTCTTTTTTCCGAGGAGCGACGAAGGCACGGATGGCACTGTAGCAGCCGCACTGAGGTTTCATCGTTGGTTTCCCCTGATTATGAATTGAGCTTATATGTCTGAGCGCCACGGACCTTCAAAAATGTGAAGACGCGCCGAAACAACAAAAGAAATGATCAATATTATATGCCGTATTATTAATGCTACACAACAAGGTCTTGTTTGTGGCATAATAGACACATTGCGCCTGCATTTCCCGGGTAAAGTTCCGGCAATACCGCTTTGATCCCGGCGCCGAGCCCTGATCCGAGCTCGTACATGCGGCGCTTTTAAAGAACTTTGACGAAACAGAATGTGACTACATGACCTTGCTTAAAGCGTTGTTTTTAATTTTCGGCCTGGTGCTGCTTGGCCTGCTCGTGCGGGACATGGATGCCGCTGAAATCCTACGGCACATCCGGCAGGTGGGCAGCGCGGGTATCGGTTTGGTCATCGCACTCTACGCGCTGACGTTTCTGGCCGACGTCGCCGGTTGGCAGCTCACCTTCAAGACCATCCCGCTGAATCTCCGTTGGTTGCAGCGGCTGTATTGCGTGCGCATGACGGGCGAGGCCTTAAACAACATTACGCCGCTCGGTGCCATGGGCGGCGAGCCGGTGAAGGCCATGCTGTTAAAATCGCGCTATTGCGTGAGCTATCGCGAATCGGGGGCCTCCTTGATCCTCGCGAAGACGGCCATCCTTATCGCCTTGGTGTTCTTTCTTGCCCTGGGTTTCTTGGTCCTGATGCCCTCCGAGCATATCCAAAGCTCTTATAAAGCGGTCGCGGGGATCGGACTGGCCGCTTTCGGTACGACCATCACGCTTTTTTTCCTCGTCCAACGCTTTCGTCTGTCTTCCTGCCTAGGGCGGCTAGCCGTGGGATCGGCGTTAGGCCACCGCCTAGAGGCGGCCTTGCGCGTCATTCACGAGATGGATGAGCGGCTCGCGAGTTTCTACACCGAGCGCCGCGCCCGTTTCGCGGGAGCGCTGGCCCTAGCGTTTATCAACTGGCTGCTCGGGGTAGTCGAGATCTATGCCTTGATGCAATTTCTCGGTCACCCGGTGTCTTTTGTAGATGCCTGGATCATTGAGGCGATGGCGCAGCTCGTCCGCGCGGGGACCTCGTTTATCCCCGCAAGCATCGGCGCCCAAGAAGGCGCGATTATTCTAGCGTGCTCGGCGATCACCGGGGATCCGACCCTCGGTTTCGCGCTCTCGGTCATCCGGCGCATCCGCGAGATCGTTTGGATCGTCGGCGGGCTCGGCTTATGGTTGCTGTATTCTTTTAGCGAGACCAATACTCGGATAGAGCGGGACACTAGTCCCGAGGCTCCTCCGCCTTAGTCCATCTGCCCAATCACGCCAGACGTTGCCGCCAGACGCGCTGACTGGATCCCGGACCCCGATCTACGCTGACTTTGAGGAGGGAGTCAGGGTGCGGGACGAAGCGCAGACTCGAATTCAAATCCATCATTTTCTCACCACAGCTGAATGGTGCGATAGGCCGCCGGAATAATGCAAGGCCAGCTCTTCACGCAAGAGTTTTTGCTCAATGGCATTCAAACCACGCCGGTTTGGGATCCGTTGCCTGGGGACACCTTAGAAGATCTTTCCAAATCCCTGCGGGAGATTTTCTCGCCTTATCACTCTGGCAGCGATCTCAACGAAGCAACCACCGAGCAGGAAATCACTCTCAAGGTTCTGGCGCTGCTCTATTGAGGCGACCTCGCGCAACCGCAAACAGCCGCGGGTGGACGACGAGAAGACGTTCCCGATTTTCTTCTTTGTCCCGACCTGAAAGCGAAGCAGAGCGCACTGCGGGAACGGCGCGACCGGCGCTATCGCCATGGCATCGCGATATTCGAATCGAAACGATGGATGCGGCCGCTTGATCGCGGATATGTGACCGACCGACTCGATCCGAGCACACCGTCCAACCAGATATTGCGCTATCTGTCCGCGGCGGAAGTTGCGTCCGATCGCGTAATTCGCTGGGGTATCTTGACCAATGGAAGCGTTTGGCGACTCTACTACCAAGGCGCGCGCTCGCGCTCCGACGAATTCTTCGAAATCGATCTCGAATATCTGCTGGGCGTTCCCGGCGTCCAGAACGACCTTTTTTCAGACCTCGACCGCGAGCATGGGCTGAAGCTCTTCTACTGCCTGTTTCACCGCGCAGCGTTTCATCCGCAGCCTTGGGATAACGACCAACGCACGTTTCATCAAGTCGCGCTCGCGGAAGCCCGCCTGTATGAAGAAAAAGTATCCAAGACACGTCGCGATGCGCTGTTTTTTCAGCTATATGGCATTTCCCGCGACGATGCCGCCTACATCCTCGATACTTTCCCCATCGTGCGCGAGCATGACGAGCACAATTTTGGAAAGTACCTCACCAAGGAACTCGTACTGGGCTATATGAACGCACTCGCCGCGGACACGAAAACCGTCCTGGCGGTGTAAGAACCGGTTAAAGGGGTCGTAGTGTGTACTGCGGGTCGTCCTACCGCTGGCATGCCTGGGGCGAACCCAATCCGTGGCTTCGTGACCACGATGTGTATGTCCGCGGAGGCAAGCGAGCACGATCGGCCATGCGTCTATCGGGAACTTTTTCGAGCTCAGATCGCGGAGATCGACATGGGGGGCAGCGGCGCCCGCCGCATGCTATGCGTAGGTGAGCGAAGGGAAAAAAGGGCACCACTAATGCCCCGGATGGCTCTAACGGCCTGCGGTGGGGCGAGGTTATGCCGAGTCTTCGCGGCAGCAGCCGGAGTTCTTTAAGCACTACGTTTCTAGCATTGGTCACGAATCCGAAATGGGAGTGCCGTTTCGCTTTCATCTGGCAATGACGGATCCGGAGTTTCGGGCCTTCATAGGTGCTCAAGAGGGACCGCAGTGGATTTGTCGGCGTACCGGGCAAAGTCGCTTGTGAACTTGCAGACTTTGAAGGCGGAGGGGAACGCGATGCCAGAACCGACACGGCACAGACCCTCACGCAACTACGAGTTTCTCTTCCTCTTCTCCAAACAGCCGAACTACTATTTCGATCGAACAGCCATTGATGTGCCTTCACGGGCAGGCTATCGCGGGGGCGATCGGGCTAACGCTGGATCTGTTTGGGAGACGCAAGGTGAGATTGTGTTCGACAGCAAGGACGAGCCAGACGGTCTCTGGCGTGTGAATTCAGAAGCTTCTCCATACCGGCACGTCGCTATGTGGCCTCGCGCGCTAGTACGCCAGATGCTGCTTCCCACCACGCATCGAGGAGATACCGTCCTCGATCCTTTCGCAGGAAGCGGAACGACTGGCGAGGTAGCGCTCGATCTTGGGCTAAACGTAATTCTCATCGAATCCTCAGCTCAATGCAGAGAAGCCCTCGCTGATCGGCTTCACGGAATAAACAGAAGCCTCGCCTTGTAGCGGCATTCCCGATGTCGCCAACCGATGAGCAGGAAAGTAACACCCCGCACCCGGCCCAGGAGGCCGTAGCAAGGGCCTTTGGAGCAGAAAACCGCGCACGCCTGCTTGCACGATACTTCGATGCCGCCCAAACC
>JBOIDL010000137.1:0-10595 GCA_050740435.1 Gammaproteobacteria bacterium | reverse complement strand
CCATCGCCATCGGCCACTACGAGCCGCGTTGGTTCATGCGCCAAAACCACATCAATCCGGAGGAAGCGGTGCGCATCCACGGCGAGATCGGCGCGCGCCGCTCGCTCGGCATCCATTGGGGGACCTTTGAGCGCCTGACGATCGAGCCGCTGGACCAGCCGCTGCGCGATCTTGCCGCGGCACGGCTGGCCCGAGGTGTGGCAGAGGAGGAGTTTTTCGTCCTGCGGCACGGGCAAACGCGGGTGATCGAATGATTGGGAATTTGGCCGCTAATCGAGGGCTTCGTGCTGACGGTTAGGAGCGGTCGTTGGGTAGTCTTCGCAGCGTGGGAATTGCCAGCTATGAGAAAGCCGTAGTCTGCCCCTGCTATCTTTAATGGAATGAGTCCCCATTGCTGCACTGACCGAATGACCGCCCGACCTAGCCTGGCCCCTTTAGCTGGCCCTTGCCGCCTCGCGGCGTGAGTGTTCATAGAAAAAGCGGATCATTTGCTTAGCCGCATCGGGCCCTTTAGGATCGGTATACGAGCCACTGGAACTCCCACCCGACCACGCGTGGCCCGCCCCGTGGACCCACCACTGCTCTAGGATTGCCTGCCCGCTCGCGTCGTGGTAGATGGCGCGGGTGTAGGCATGGCCATCAGGCACTTGACCCCGCTGAAGGGTTACCTGCGGAGCCGTCCCTGCTTTGTTGTGCGCTCCATCACGGGCGTGGATCGTTGTCCATTGTGCGATCACTTGGTCGCCGTTGCGCGGGTGTACCTTTGTATCCCGATCCCCGTGGAACACGATCGTTGGGACGACCAGCGAGCATCGCTCCGTCCCTGGCACACCGTCTCGCGGGCGACTAGGGGTCGGCCCACCCTGCTTCATCGCAGTTAGGGCGGAAGGAAGGTCGTGGGCGACAGCGTAGGGAAGCCCCGAATGGATGCCGACGGCCGCATAGAGATCGGTGTAGGTCATCCCCATGATCGCGGCCATCGCGCCGCCGGCTGATAGTCCAGCTATGTAGACCCGCCGCGCGTCGACGGGGTAGGTGCCGATGATGCGGCGGGTGATACCGGCAATGATGGAGGGCTCTCCCTGGTCGCGGTGTTGATCAGCCGCATTGAACCAATTCCAGCACTTCGACCCATTGGCGGCGGGCGCCTGGGCGGGATACACCACGAAGCACTGGTGTTCCTCGGCGAGCACATTCATGCCGGTACCGGCGGCGAAATCGTCGGGTGTCTGCGTACAGCCATGGAGCATGACGACCAAGGGCAGCGTTTGCCCATGGTAGCCACTGGGGATGTACAGCTTGTAGGTGCGAGTTCCCGCCTGATTGGTGTAGGACCCGGTGAGGAACCGCCCCCCGGGCACCACGTCGCAGGCTCGGTCTGGAGCGGGGGCGGGCCGGGATGCGGGCTCGGAGTATCCCCCCCAATACGGACGCCGTGGGGCGCGGAAGCGTGTCGATGGCCCGTGAGCACGCCCTTGGCGTACATCGGCACTACCAGGCGAAGGGAGGGAGTCGGCATCGATGACACGGAAGGTGCCCTCGATGGGCTCATCGGTGGTCGCACCGGGGGAGTCGGCCGCAGCGTCCGGCCGGAGGATGCCCCGCAGCGTGCGTTGAATCGTGACGGTGGCCTCGAGGAGCTCGCGTGCGCGGATCAGGCGCGTGGCTTCGAGCATCCCAGCGCGCATTGCCTCATTCATGTCCATACCTCGCTGTGCTGATTAGTGGATCCGATCGGCTAAGGCAGCCTTGACTGTCGCACTCGCGCGCAAGGCACCCAGTACGGTGACGGAATCGATGGTGGCGCGGGCCAGTTCGGGGGACACATCCTGGGCAATGCGGGCCAGACCGAGGACCTGGATCTGGAGCTTCTGTCCGGCCGCCTGCACGGTCTCAAGGTCCTGGCGGCTGAAGTCTTGCAGGCCGAGAACCAAGGTCTTGCGGGCCACAGTTTGTTTCACTACCTCGGCATGCGTTGTGAGTTGGTTGCGTATCGCAGTGCGGATGAAGTCAGTGCGGTTGGAATAAAACCCTTCGAGCACCAACAAGTCGATCTGCCCCAGATCGATGAACCCGAGGTTGATCGTAATTTTCTCGCTGTCGCCTACTTTCGACCGCAGATCATGCACGCTCATGCAACTTACCATCTGTATACCATCCAGATAGATGGTATTGTAGCCGACAGCGTTGCAATGTCAAGAAAGGGCGAATCGGGAGGCCGGCCAATGAAGCCGGGATGGGTGGACAGGATAAAGCGTGAATGTGATGCGGATGGCGGCTTCTTCTTCAAGCGGTGGGGACCGTGGGGCGCCGTGCCGCGGGGACCTTAGCGATGGGGTTTCCAAAGGGGAGAGGCGCGGCTCTCCCGTTTGGTCGCGGCTGACTGCCTGTACTGTTAATCCTTGAAGACGACGACATTGATGCCGTCCTCGGCACCGAGGTCGTACGTGTTCGTACTCAGCTGCTTGACCGTACCCACTGTTTCCGCCACGTAGGGCTTGTCTGCCGAGGCATTGATCACCAGCCCGTTGCCAGTTCCGTCCGAAATAACGATGGTGCCAGCGTTGGGGCGAGTGACCTCAACGCCGTCGGAGGGGGAGACGATGCTGAAGTCAGCTTTAAGATAGCGGATTTTTACGACCGAGGGGTCGGAATTGGCCTCGACGAACGCTTCCGCCGCATTTAATGCGCCTCCCTTGGCCTTTCGCGCCAGTTCGCTGGCCACCTTCCGGGCCTTAGCAGTAATGTCCTTCACCGTATCGCTCTCGGCAACACCTCGGAGGGTGCTAATCGCCTGATTCAGTTGGTCTTTCCAGTTCATGTTTAAAGCTCTCCAAATTATTATGAGTCGAAAGGAACAGTACTGATAGACCTGGGAATTGTCAATTACGCGAGTCTCGGTCCGGAATCGGGGAATTCTCGGGGCGGTCATGCCCAAAGCGTCAAGTTTCGGGACCAGTTGGTGATTAGGCGCCTTCCTACTTCGCATCCGCCGGCGCCTCACCCGGCCCTTCACCCTTGAATACGGCTTCGACGAAGCAGCGCAGGCGTCCCCGGGCGAGGCGAGTGTCGATCTCGCAACCGGGCGCGACCCGTGAGGCGTCGCGAACGATCTCACCTCCGGGCAGCCGGGTCACGATGGCATAACCGCGTTCGAGTGTCGCGAGCGGGCTTACCGCCTGCAAGGCGCGGCTTAAATTTACGAGTTGCCCGGCCGTCTTCGCCAGCGACTGATCGATCCCGTGCCGCAGTCGCCTCACATAGTGATCACACTCGGTCAGGCGGAGCGCGATTAACGCGGACGGCGCCAAGCTCCAAAGCCTGGCCGATAAGGTTTCGATCCGCGTGTGCTTGACCGCTATAGCGCTGACCCCTGCGCGCTCCAAGCGCAATGATAGCTCATCGGTGCGCTGGGCGAGATCCAGCACGCGCCGGCCAGGATGGAGCAGCCGTTTTTGCAGGTGTTCCAGTAGCATCTGCACGCGTGCAAACGATCCGCCGAACAGATGTGCTAGCCGTCGTTCCAGAATCGCGAGCCGCTCGTCGATTTGGCGCCGGTCTGGACTCACGAGCTCAGCGCTCGCCGAGGGCGTCGGGGCTCGGCGGTCGGCGACCAGATCCGCAATGGTAAAATCGATCTCGTGGCCGATCCCGGTTACGACCGGAAGCTTGCACGCGTAGATGGCCCGCGCGACTGCCTCTTCGTTAAACGCCCAGAGATCCTCCAAGGATCCGCCGCCGCGCGCAACGATCAGCACGTCGCACTCGGCACGCCCATCGGCTAGCGCGATCATGCGAGCGATCACCTCGGCGGCGCCCGCTCCCTGCACCGGTACGGGGTATATCACGATCGGAATGGATGGGAAGCGCCGTCCCAAGACGCTCAGAATGTCGCGGATCGCCGCCCCGGTGGGCGAGGTCACGACGCCGATTGCACGCGCGAGCGCCGGGATCGGGATTTTATGCGTCTCGCTGAACAGCCCCTCGGCCGCGAGCCTTTGCTTAAGCGCCTCGAATGCCAAGCGCAAGCGGCCTTCGCCCGCAGGCTCAAGGTGCTCGAGGATAAGCTGGAACTCCCCCCGGCCCTCATAGAGGCTCACCTGCGCGTAGGCGATAACCTGCATTCCATTGTGCGGAGTGAAATTGACGCGTAAATTCCGCGACCGGAACATGGCGCAGCGGACCTGACACTGCGCGTCTTTCAGCGAGAAATACAGGTGCCCCGAGGCCGGGCGGGCGAGGTTCGACAACTCGCCTTCGATCCAGAGTAGCGGAAAATTTCCCTCGAGAAGGGTACGTGCCTCACGGTTTAGGCGCGTGACGCTATAAATGTCTTCTATGGTCGATGCGGCGAGGGTAGGTTCTGATATCATCGGACCGGCGGCGATGCTTGGACTAGGCGTTTACCCACGGTGCACCGCCCCTTTATAATGCAAGATCAGAATCATTACTACAGCCATGATCATGCGTCTTGCCGATGAAGCCCTGACGTTCGATGACGTTCTACTGGTCCCAGCCTATTCGCAGGTGCTGCCTCGGAACGTCAGCGTGGAGACGCGGCTTACCCGCGAGATCCGCCTGAGCATACCGATCATTTCGGCGGCCATGGACACGGTCACCGATGCGCGGTTCGCGATCGCGTTAGCCCAGCAGGGGGGCATCGGCGTTATTCATAAAAACCTCAGCGCCGAGCGGCAAGCGGGCGAGGTGCGGCAGGTCAAGAAATATGAAAGCGGGGTCGTCAAGGATCCGATAACGGTGTCGCCGGAAACCAGTATCCGCGAGGTATTGAGCTTGACCCGTGCTCACAAGATTTCCGGCGTGCCGGTGGTCGATGGGGAAGCGCTGGTCGGGATCGTGACGAGCCGTGATCTGCGCTTCGAAACCCGCTTCGAAAACCCGGTGCGAAGCATCATGACCCCCAGGGACCGGTTGGTGACGGCGGAGGAAGGGGCTACGCGTGAGGATGTGATCGCCCTGCTACACGAACATCGCATCGAAAAGGTGTTGGTCGTCAACGATCGGTTTCAATTGCGGGGACTGATCACCGTCAAGGATATTCAGAAATCACAAGAGTTTCCGAACGCCTGCAAGGACCAACATCAACGCCTGCGCGTCGGGGCGGCCGTGGGCGCCGGCCCCGGCGCCTATGAGCGGCTGGAAGCCTTGGTGCATGCGGGCGTCGATGTGATCGTCGTCGACACCGCCCACGGCCATTCCCGCGGGGTCCTGGAGACGGTACGGTGGGTGAAGAAAAACTACGCCGCGACCCAGGTCATCGCGGGCAACATTGCGACCGGGGAAGCCGCCAAGGCATTGGTTGAGGCCGGTGTCGATGCGGTCAAGGTCGGGATCGGCCCCGGATCTATCTGTACCACCCGGATCGTGACCGGCGTCGGCGTACCGCAAATCACCGCGGTGTCGGAGGTGACCGCCGCGATCGAGAATTCCGGCGTACCGATCATATCCGATGGCGGGGTCCGTTATTCCGGTGACATCGCGAAGGCGATCGCGGCCGGTGCCCATGCGGTGATGATCGGCAGTCTGTTCGCCGGCACCGAGGAGGCGCCCGGGGAAGTTGAGCTGTATCAAGGGCGTTCCTATAAGACCTATCGCGGCATGGGATCGCTCGGCGCCATGGCGCAGCCACATGGCTCCTCGGATCGTTATTTTCAAGAAGCCGACGACATCGAGAAAATGGTGCCCGAGGGGATCGAAGGCCGCGTACCGTATAAGGGGAGCGTCACCGCGATCGTCTACCAACTGCTCGGGGGTATTCGCGCGGCCATGGGCTATACCGGTTGCGCGACCGTGGAAGAACTGCGCACCCAATCGAAGTTCGTGCGCGTCACCTACGCTGGGATGCGGGAGAGTCATGTACACGATGTGGCGATCACCAAGGAAGCGCCGAATTACCGCATCGAATAAAAACCGAGAGCCCGCATCCGGCGACGGGCTTAGAGATCGCCGCGCGTAATATCGAACCCTCTGGAAGACGGGCAGGCCATGGAAGATATCTATCGCGATCGCATCCTCATCCTGGATTTCGGCTCTCAATATACCCAGCTCATCGCCCGGCGCATACGGGAAGCCGGTGTCTACTGTGAGATCCACCCCTACGATCTCGCCGATGAGCGGATCCGGAGCTTTAAGCCGCGCGGCATCGTGCTCTCGGGCGGCCCGGAATCGGTCACGCTGGCGCCGGGGGCCGCGGCGCCCGCGCCGGTGTTTGCGCTCGGCGTGCCGGTGCTCGGAATCTGTTATGGGATGCAGACCATGGCGGCACAGCTCGGCGGCGCGGTCGAATCCGCGCGCGTTCGGGAATTCGGTTTCGCCCAGGTCTCGGTGTCCAGCCATTCCCTCCTGCTCAAGGATATCGAGGATCATCTGAGCCCGGGTGGCCATGGGGTGCTGGATGTGTGGATGAGCCACGGCGATCGCGTGACCGAGTTACCGTGCGGATTTGTCCGCATCGCCGCAAGCGAGGGGGCACCGATCGCCGGCATGGCCGACGAGGCGCGCCGGTATTATGGCCTGCAGTTCCATCCCGAGGTCACTCACACCCGCCAAGGGCAACGCATCCTCGCCCGGTTTATCCATGAGATTTGCGGCTGCGGCAACTCCTGGACCACCGCGAGCATCATCGCGGACAGCATGGCGCGCGTGCGCGAGCGGGTCGGGCAGGATCGGGTCCTGCTGGCGCTCTCCGGGGGCGTCGATTCCTCCGTCGTCGCCGCACTCTTGCAGCGCGCGATCGGCGATCAATTGACCTGCGTCTTCGTCGATAACGGCTTGCTGAGACTGAACGAAGCCGATCAAGTGATGGCGACATTCACCCGCCACTTTCACCTACAAGTGGTGCGCGTGAACGCCGCCGATCGCTTCCTCAATGCCTTGGCGGGCCTGCACGATCCCGAAGAGAAACGTAAGGCTGTCGGCCGGGAATTCATCCAGGTATTCGAGGAAGCGGCGCGGACACTTCCCAGCGTGGCCTGGCTGGCTCAGGGCACTATTTACCCCGATGTCATCGAATCCGCGCATGCGCCGACCGGCAAGGCCCACGTCATCAAATCCCACCATAACGTGGGCGGCCTGCCGGAACGCATGCGGCTGAAGCTGATCGAACCGTTGCGCGAGTTGTTCAAGGACGAGGTCCGCAAGATAGGTGTCGATCTAGGCCTGCCTTACGACATGGTCTACCGCCACCCTTTCCCCGGCCCGGGGCTCGCGGTCAGGATTTTAGGGGAAGTGACCGCGGCGCGCGCCGAGACCTTGCGCCGGGCGGATATGATATTTATTGACGAGCTTCGCCGCCAAGAGCTGTACGAGAAGGTCAGCCAGGCTTTCGCGGTGTTGCTGCCCGTCAACTCGGTGGGTGTCACCGGCGATGCGCGCCACTACGCACCGGTCGTCGCCTTGCGAGCCGTCGAGACCTTGGATTTCATGACGGCCCGTTGGGCGCCGCTCGCGCACGAATTTCTGGATCACGTGGCGCGGCGAATTCTCAACGAGGTTCCCGGCATCTCAAGGGTGGTGTATGACATCTCCGGCAAACCGCCGGCGACCATCGAGTGGGAATGAACGGCGAGGAAATCGGCGTTGCTGGCAGGGCACCTAACGGCAGCCGATGATGAGGGCTGGATGCGGCAGGCGCTCGCTCTCGCCCGCTCGGCCGAGGAACAGGGCGAAGTCCCCGTCGGCGCCGTGGTGGTGCTGAATGATGAGATCATTGGGGAAGGGTGGAACCAACCGATCGGCCGCAACGATCCCACCGCCCATGCCGAGATCATGGCCCTGCGGCGTGCGGCGGAGCGTATTGGAAATTACCGCATGCCCGGTAGCTCTTTGATCGTGACCTTGGAACCTTGCGTCATGTGCGCGGGCGCCAGCGTGCATGCCCGGATCGCCCGGTTGCTCTACGGTGCGCGTGATCCCAAGGCGGGGGCCGCGGGCAGCGTCTTCGAGATCCTGGGCAGCGGCCGCCTTAATCACGACATCGAGGTTCGGGGCGGGATCCTCGAGGCCGAATGTTGTGGCTTGCTTAAACAATTCTTTGAGCGGCGTCGGGTGGAAGCGAGGAACGCCGCGCAGGCATCCCGGTGCGGCGGCTAGCGCGAGAGCTCGGGCGGCGTTTGCAGCATCGGGGCTACCGGCTCGCCTCCGCCGAGTCCTGTACCGGCGGTTATGTCGCCCAGGTGGTGACCTCGATAGCGGGCAGCTCGGCGTGGTTCGAGCGCGGTTTCGTGACCTATTCGAACGCGGCCAAGCAGGAGATGTTGGGCGTCAAACCCGAGACGCTTGCACGCTTCGGCGCGGTGAGCGCCGAGAGCGCCATCGAGATGGCCAAGGGCGCGCTCATGCATAGTCGAAGTGATATTAGCGTTGCCATTACCGGGATCGCGGGGCCGGAGGGCGGCTCCGAGGACAAACCGGTCGGGACCGTATGGTTCGCCTGGGCCGGCGGCGGCCATCCGCCGGTCGCGGTGTGCGAGCACTTTGAGGGCCGCCGGGGCAGCGTGCGTCGGCAGGCCGTCGAGAGGGCGTTACGCGGTCTCATCGAGCGTCTGCAATGAGCTTGTGAAGAAATCTGCTGCGCTCGGGATCTCGCGTTCCGGCGGTGCTCGAAATCCTCATGTATTTCAATATACACTGCGGTTTCTGCGCTCCGGCGGAACGTGATCTCTCTTCGCTCGCGACGATTTTTTTACAAGCTCAATGAATGTCGAAGCAGAGAAATCAAGCCTTCCTCGGATTGATGCGCACACCCAACGCTTGTTCTTTGCCTTGTGGCCGAGTGAGGAGGTGCGCGCAGGCCTGGCCGAGGTGATGGCCTCGTTAGACATACATCGCGCCAAACCCGTGCCTGCGGAAAACCTCCATATCACGCTCCTCTTTTTAGGCGCTGTCACGGCGCAAACACGGATCTGTGCCGAGAAGATAGCCGAGGGGATCGCGGGACACCCGTTCGAGCTAAGACTCGATCAAATCGGTTTCTGGCCAAAATCCGGGATCCTTTGGCTCGGTGCGCGCGAAGTGCCGGAGAGTCTCGCTGCTTTGGTTCGGCATCTACACCTGGGGGTTGCCGGCTGTGGGATCGATCTCGATGCGCGCCCGTTCAAACCGCATGTGACTTTGATGCGCAAGGCGCTCGTGGTCCGGCGCGAACGGCCGCTCGTTACTGTCGCCTGGCGCATCGATGACTTTGCCTTGGTCGAGTCCAAGACCACTCCCGACGGCTCGCATTATCAAGTGCTTACGAGTTGGCGGCTCGGAGTCGATTCACGCGGAGCGCAAGCGGGTCTTAGAGGATGGTCCGCATGCCCTTAAGCCCGGAAAGCACGCCAAGCCTAATGCGATGTGGTAAGCTTTTTTTTCTTCTGATAATTCTTAGTTAGCATTCTCAGGGGGCTAGATTGGGTAACTGCAAATATTGTGGGGGGCCGGCCGGGCTCTTTCGCAGTAAGCATGCTGAGTGTGAGGAGCAGCACCAGAAGCGCGAGCGCGTAATTGAAGCGGGTCGGCAACAAATTGCCGTTGAGGTATTGCGCGCAATCAAAGGCTCAGGGGACTTCGACGGTCTGGAAAACACAGTTGCCGAGATTGAGCAGACCTCCTTTGTTCCATCCACTGGTCGAAAGGCCCTTCTCATCAAGGGCTGGGAAAACTCCGTCGAACAATTCCTCGAAGATGGAATTCTGGACACCACAGAAGAAAAGCGGCTCGTTGAGTTCAAAGAGCACTTCGCTTTATCGCAAAGCGAGTTGGACAGAAACGGGGCACTGACGAAAACTGCGAAGGCCGCCGTATTGCGTGACGTCCTCAACGGAGTAGTCCCGCAGCGGATGTCAGTCGATGGAAACCTCCCCATCAACTTTCAAAAGGGCGAACAAATTGCCTGGGCTTTTTCCGGCTCGAAATACCTGGAAGACAAGACACGCCACCAGTACGTTGGCCGTTCGCAGGGCGCAAGCATCCGCGTAATGAAAGGCGTCTATTACAGGGTCGGCGCCTTCAAGGGACACGCTGTTGAACATACCGACCGTGTCCACATCGATACCGGGTGGGTGGTTGTAACGAACAAGAACATCTATTTTGCTGGGCCGCGAAAGAGTGTCCGGCTCCCATACGCGAAGATCGTTTCCTTCGAGCCATTCAGCGACGGCATTGGCGTCATGCGCGATACCGCAACAGCCAAGCCGCAGATTTTCGTAACGGGCGACGGTTGGTTCACGTACAACCTGGTAACCAATCTCTCACAGATATAGCGCGGATGCGCTGAGAGCGCATCGGTCGAGTGTTCTCCCGCGACTGATGCGCCTCCTTACGTCGGCACATCCTACGATTGTTTACATGGGGGATAACCGTCGGTCCAACGTTTCATTCAACTCGGACTGGCCCCTTCCGCTCCAATGTTAGCCGCGAGAGCTAGGGTACGAGCCATGGTATGCCGACGGTACTGGGGTCCGGACCTGACGTATCCCCACAAAATTTACTGGTATATCAACGCGTTAATAAATATATACAGTCATGGAACCTGCATGATGGTTAACGATCTCAGTGATTGGCAACCCTACCAACCACAGGAGATCACATCA
>JBOIDL010000136.1:0-10862 GCA_050740435.1 Gammaproteobacteria bacterium | reverse complement strand
GTCGATCCCGGCACCATGAGCCCGTTTCAGCATGGCGAGGTGTACGTGACCGAAGACGGCACGGAAACCGACCTCGATCTCGGGCATTACGAGCGCTTCGTGCGCACGCGCATGGGCAAGCGCAACAACTACACCACCGGCCGCATCTACTGGAACGTCATTCGCAAGGAACGCCGCGGCGATTATCTCGGGGGCACCGTTCAGGTCATCCCGCATATTACCGACGAGATCAAGGACTGTATCCGCAGCGCCGCCGAGGGCGCGGACATCGCCATGGTGGAAATCGGAGGTACGGTGGGCGACATCGAATCCCTACCCTTCCTCGAGGCCATCCGCCAATTTCGCATCGAGATCGGGCCGAAGCAAACCTTATACATTCATCTGACCTTGGTTCCCTACATCGCCTCGGCGGGCGAGATCAAGACCAAGCCGACACAGCACTCCGTCAAGGAGTTACGCTCGATCGGTATTCAACCCGATATTCTGCTCTGCCGCGTGGACCGGCCGCTCCCGCCCGCCGAGCGCGACAAGATCGCGCTCTTTACCAACGTCGAGGAGCGCGCCGTCATCTCGGCGATCGACGTGGACAACATTTACAAGATCCCACTCATCTTCCATGAGCAGGGCCTTGATGCCATCGTCGTCGATCGGCTGGCGCTCGAGGTCCCGAACGCCGATCTGCGCCAGTGGGAGAGCGTCGTCGATGCGATGGAACACCCGCTCGCCGAGGTCAACGTGGCAATGGTCGGGAAATACGTCGAGCTTACCGAATCCTATAAGTCCCTCTCCGAGGCCTTGGCCCACGGCGGGCTCCACAGCCGCGCGCGCGTCGCCATCCGCTATTTCGACTCTGAGCAGATCGAACGGCAGGGCACCACGTGTTTGGAAGGCATGGACGCCGTGCTCGTCCCCGGAGGATTCGGCCGGCGCGGGATCGAAGGGAAGATCGAAGCGGTGCGTTTCGCGCGCGAGCGCCGCGTACCCTACCTCGGCATTTGCCTAGGAATGCAAGTCGCCGTGATTGAGTTCGCGCGCCATGTCGCCGGGCTCACGGGCGCCCATAGCACCGAATTTCACCGCCAGAGCGCGCATCCGGTCATCGCGCTCATTACGGAATGGACCGCGGCCGACGGCTCCGTCGAACACCGCGATGAATCCTCCGATCTCGGGGGCAGCATGCGCTTGGGCGGCCAAGAATGCCGCTTGACCGCGGACAGCCTCGTACATTCGATCTATGGCAAGGACATGATCCTGGAACGGCATCGCCACCGTTACGAATTCAACAATCGATACACGGAGATCTTGGTCCATGCCGGGTTGCAGATCGCCGGCCGCTCGATGGATGGCCAGCTAGTCGAGATCATCGAGCTGCGCGACCACCCGTGGTTCATCGGCTGCCAGTTCCACCCCGAATTCACTTCGACGCCGCGCGATGGGCACCCGCTCTTCACAAGCTATATTCAGGCCGCCCTCGGCTATCGCATCGGCCAGCACCGCAAGCTCCGTGATGCGGTTATGTAATTTCGAGGCGGGACCCGATCGGCCGTTCTTCCTAATCGCCGGTCCTTGCGTCATCGAAAGCGAGGAGCTGGCGCTGCAGACCGCCGCCACCCTAAAGGAGATGACCGCACGGCTCGGGATCCCGTTCATCTATAAATCGTCTTTCGACAAAGCCAACCGGACTTCGCACCAAAGCTTTCGCGGTCTCGGGGTCGAACGCGGCCTTGCCATTCTTGCAAAGGTAAAACGCGAGATCGGCGTACCGGTTTTAACCGATGTCCACGAAGATTCACCGCTCGCCAAGGTCGCGGAGGTGGTGGATGTCCTACAGACACCGGCCTTTCTATGCCGGCAGACCAACTTCATTCAAAACGTGGCCCGCCAAGGCCGGCCGGTCAACATCAAGAAGGCGCAGTTCCTGGCGCCTTGGGACATGCAGCCCGTGGTCGACAAGGCCAAAGCCACGGGTAACGAGCACATCATGGTGTGCGAGCGCGGGACCGCGTTTGGTTACAATTACTTGATCTCCGACATGCGAGCACTGGCGGTCCTGGGCCAAACGGGATGCCCCGTCATCTTCGACGCCACCCATTCGGTGCAGATGCCGGGCGGCCTTGGGACACGTTCGGGGGGCCAACGCGAGTTTGTTCCCGTGCTGGCGCGAGCGGCGATAGCGGTGGGTGTCGCGGGCCTGTTCATGGAAACGCATCCGCGACCCGACGAGGCGCTCAGTGACGGACCCAATAGCTGGCCGCTTGCAGAGCTACCCGCTCTGCTCGAGAACCTGAAAGCGTTGGATGACGTCACAAAAAGCCATCTTAGGAATGGAGAAGGCTGAATGTCAGCGATAGCAGAGATCCGCGGCCGCGAGATTCTGGATTCACGAGGAAATCCCACAGTACAGGTCGACGTCATCACGGCATCCGGGCATAGCGGCACCGCCGCGGTGCCTTCGGGCGCCTCGACCGGAGAGCGGGAGGCGATCGAGCTGCGCGACGGCGATCCGAAGCGTTATCGGGGTAAGGGCGTGACGCGCGCCGTCGCGCATGTCAACGGGGAGTTGCGCCAAGCGCTCCTCGGCCGCGAAGTATTCGCGCAAACCGAGATCGACAAGGTCATGTGTGATCTCGACGGCACGCCCACCAAGGCGCGCCTGGGCGCTAACGCCATTCTCGGCATCTCGATGGCCGCGGCGCGCGCGGCCGCCCTTGATGCCGGCGCGCCGCTCTATCGCTACCTCGGCGGCCGGGGGCCGCTGACCATGCCGGTGCCGATGATGAACATCATCAACGGCGGCGCGCATGCCGACAACAACGTGGATTTCCAGGAGTTCATGATCCTGCCGGTCGGGGCGCCGAGCTTGCGCGAAGCCGTCCGCTACGGGGCCGAGATTTTCCATGCCCTGAAAGAGGTCCTGCATGCTGGAGGTTTGAACACCACCGTCGGGGATGAAGGCGGGTTCGCCCCCAACCTGCCTTCGAACGAGTCCGCGGTCGAAGCCATCCTCAAGGCCATCGAACGTGCCGGCTATCGCGCCGGCGAAGACATAGTGCTCGGCCTGGACGTCGCGAGCTCCGAATTTTGCAACAATGGACAGTACGCGCTGGCCTCCGAAAACCGCACGCTCACGGCTATGGAACTCGTCGATTCTCTCGCCCGTTGGGTAGATAAATATCCCATCATCACCATCGAGGACGGCATGGGCGAGAACGACTGGGAGGGTTGGAGCGCGTTGACCAAGCGCTTGGGGAACCGGGTGCAGCTTGTGGGCGACGATCTCTTCGTCACCAATACCGCCATCCTGGCGCAGGGGATCGCCCAAGGCATCGCCAACTCGATCTTGATCAAGGTCAACCAAATCGGGACCTTGAGCGAGACCCTCGCGGCCATCGCCATGGCGAAGAGAGCGGGTTACACGGCCGTCGTATCGCACCGCTCGGGTGAGACCGAGGATACGACGATCGCCGATCTGGCTGTAGGCACCTCCTGTGGCCAGATAAAAACCGGATCGTTATCGCGCTCCGATCGGGTCGCGAAGTACAACCGGCTCATCGTGATCGAGGAAGAGTTGGGTGCTCAGGCGTCTTATCCCGGCCGGGCGGCGTTCTACAACCTACCGGGAGATCATAATCTGGTAAAATGAATCATCGCTACAGGGTGCGTGGAACATTGCGTGATCTGAACCCGAGGGCTCCGCTCGCGCTCATTCTCCTCCTGCTGCTGGGCGGATTGCAGGTCAAGCTTTGGAACGGCCAGGGAGGCCTCAAAGAGTGGTGGGCGCTGCGGGAGCAGAGAGACAACCAGATCCTTGAAAACCGGCGGCTCAAAGAGCGCAACAGCAGCTTAGAGGCCGAGGTTGCCGACCTCAAGGATGGGCTGGAAGCCATCGAAGAGCGGGCGCGCAGCGAGATGGGAATGATCAAGACCGACGAGGTGTTCTATCAGATCATCGATACCCGACCGCGTAAATCGATCGACCGGATCCGCTGAGCGGTATTGGGTGGCGATCCCCGCGGCGGGGAAAGGCGCCCGGATCGGCTCCGATATGCCGAAGCAGTATCTTTCCCTTCTCGGCAAACCGATCATTGCGCATACGCTGGAGCGATTTCTCGAGCTACCGGCCATCGATGGGATCGTGGTTGCTATCGCCGCCGGCGACCGTTATTGGGATTCGATATCTGCCGGCAAGCGAAGCAAAGTCTCCACCGTCGCGGGCGGCGCCGAACGCTATCATTCGGTACTGGCGGCCCTGGAAAGCCTGTTACGGCGAGGCAGCCCCGGAGACTGGGTATTGGTACACGACGCCGCGCGTCCCTGTGTGCGAGTCGAAGACATCGGCCGTCTCATCGAGCGCTGCTCGCGGCATGCGACCGGCGGGCTCTTGGCCTTGCCGGTACGCGACACCATGAAGCGCGCGGACTACGCTCAGGAGGTCGTTGAGACCGTATCACGCGCGCGCCTTTGGCATGCCTTGACCCCGCAGATGTTTCGTCTCGGCGCGCTCCACCAGGCGCTCACCGAAGCCCTGTGTAAGGGACGGATCGTTACCGACGAGGCCGAGGCCATGGAGCTCATGGGTCATACGCCCTGTCTGGTGGAAGGCCATCCCGATAACATCAAGATCACGCGCTCCGAAGACCTCCCGTTGGCCGAGTCTGTCCTGCGCGGCTTGCGGCAACAAGCGCTATGCGAATAGGTCACGGCTACGACGCGCATCGTCTCGTCAGCGGGCGCGCGCTTATCCTGGGCGGGGTGAGCATTCCGCACGACCGCGGCCTGCTCGCCCACTCCGACGGAGACGCACTGATTCACGCTATTTGCGACGCGCTATTGGGAGCAGCAGCGCTCGGCGATATCGGTAAGTTATTCCCGGACACCCAGCCAGAATGGAAGGGGGTGGACAGCCGGGTGCTGCTGCGCGAGGTGGTGACGATGCTGGATCAGAAGGGTTTACTTATCGCCAACGTCGATGCCACGATCGTGGCGCAACGCCCGAGGCTCGCAGCTTACTTTGCGGCCATGCGGGAAAACCTTGCCGCCGATCTCAAGGTCGCGATCGATGCGGTCAACGTCAAAGGAACGACGACCGAGGGCATGGGCTTCACCGGGCGCGAGGAAGGCATCGCCGCCCATGCCGTCGCGCTACTCGAAGAATACACTCTCGGCGGAGAGCGGCCCTAGGTCCTCACACACCGCTCCCCCTAAAGCCCGGTAACGCAGATCGCGCCGGCGGATTTTTTTGCCTGCTCATAGCAGCTTCACCAGCGCGATCACGATACCGGCGAGCGCAAAGGTCTGCACCAGCAGTGCCTGGTAAATCCTCGCGACAAGTCGATGCTCAAGCTCTTTCATGTCTCTTTGGAGATCTGCGCGCAGCGCTTCTAGATCCTGCTTGGTCGCCAGATTTTCGCCTATCAGCTCCGCTCCGGCGCTGGCTAGGGCTTCCGCTTGGCTTTCGGTAAAGCCCGCTGCCTTGAGGCGTTTAGCGTATTTGAGCGTGTCGAAGCTAATTGTGGTCATTATCACTCCTTGAATAGGGGTCCTTAGGCGGGCGACCGCGCCGCCCCGCACCCGCGATTATACCCCGGCCCGCGGGCCGGCTCAAAGCTCAACCCCGGCTGCCGGCCGACCCTGTTCCCCGCAGACGCGGCACCTGCTACGCGATCAGGACGATTTCAACAAACACGTCGATTATATCGATTGGAATGGTAAAACATGGCTGGGTCAAGCGGGTTGCCGCTTGGCCGCATTCGAGCTTTCACGACTATGCGGCCCGTGGCATTTGTCCGGTAAACTAGGGTTGCGAGGGAATATTCGACGTTTGCGCGGGTGAATAACTCGAACGATGCGCTTCGTTCCTGAGTGGCACTCGGGTACTCGCCCTGGCGCTGGCTTTGAGAACCGGCCGCCGGCCGGTTATAATCGCGAGCGCCTGGACTTTCTCAGGCGGGAATCGAAAATCAAGGAGGAATAATGCGCGTTACTTATGTTTGGTGTGGCATTGATAGTTGCCGGTTGGATCTGGCAGACCCACGCACTGGGTACCGAGGGTTGGAAGGAGTTGGAGGCCTCGCTCGCCCGTGACCCCGCCTTTGCCACTGTCTGCGCCGGGGACCTCCTGGTTTTCATCGCGGTGATTTTCCTATGAGCGCGGAGATCCGCTGCGACATCCTCGAGATCGAGAAGCTCCGCCAAGACATCGAGACCGGACTCGCCCGCCGCCACAACTGGGCCGAGCAAGAGCCCTTCTGGGCGCACGGGGCCAAGCTGAATCGGGGTTGGAACTACATCGCGGTCGCCGCCATCGCGGCGACTATCAAGGCCGCGATCGTCGCCGCGTTGGTGAAGCCCCAAGGTCATCAGGTAGGTCAGAGTTCCGTTTTTTCATCCTTCCCGACCTATTATTCATCCTGGCCCCGGCATTGCCGGGGACAAATCTAGCAGGTCGGTAACAACCATTGACCGAGGGATCGTTTAATCGCCATGGAAGATGATCTGACCATCGCGGATCTGAGGACTGAATCAGACGCCGATTCGCTCTTACCGGGATCGAAGCTTCATTGGTATCGAATCGACAGCGTCCTCGGCCACGGGGACTATTGGTTTACCTATTTAGCCAGTGACCTGAACCTGGGCCGCCCGGTTATTATTACCGAATACATGCCGTGCGCGATCGCCGCACGCGATACGCGCGGCGTGATTCATCCTGCCGCTGCGGAACATGGCGCCGAGTATAAGGCGGGGCTTGAGTGCTTCCTGACTGACGCGCGAAAGCTCACCGGGATCAGGCATCAAAATATCGCCCAAGCGTTGAACGCCTTCGAAGCGAACAACAGCGCTTATGTCGTCATCGCGCACGGGCAAGGCAAGAAAGCGGAACAGCTCTTTGATGGCTCAACCGTGGCGGAAAAGGAGCTTCTCGCCTTCGTATTACCGATCCTGGACGGGCTCGAAACGATCCACGCGAGCGGCTATATTCACCGCTACATTCAGCCGTCAAACATTATTATCCGTCCAGACGGGAGCCCCGTGTTAACGGGCTTCAACCCCGCTAACACGTTGACCAAGCATTTTTCATCGGGCTTCGCGCCAATTGAGCTTTGCTTCGGCGATGGCGAGCTACATGGCCCGTGGACCGATATTTTCAGCGTTGGCGCAATGCTGTACCAGGCAGTGGTTGGCGTCGCACCGGTAGCCGCGATCGAGCGGAGTCGCATGGTCTTGCAAGGCGGAACCGATCCGTTGATGTCCGTGCTGCCGGTTGGTCAAGGAAACCATAGCGATGCCTTTCTCAAAGCCATTGATCATGCGTTAGGTTTCCTACCCACGCAGCGGCCGCTGACCGTTGCCGCGTGGCGCAACGAGCTATCCGGAAAGGACTCGCTCGGTATCGCCGATGTGATCCGGCCTGAATCAGAGCAACTGGCCAAGCTGCGTGAAGATCTCGAGACACACAAGCTACGAGCCCAGGAAGACCACAAGCGGCGCGCGGCGGAACGCGCCAACGAAGAGGAGTGGACCGTCAAGAAGCTCCTCGACCAACGCCTCGTGGAGGAGACGCGGCACCTACAGGCCGAAGAGAACGCGAACACGTTAGTTGCGCCTGGCCGCGGCACGTGGCTCGGATACTCTGCCGCGATCGCAGGGATAGTGGGTCTGGGGCTCTCGTTGGCGTGGGTGCCTTCGGGTTCGTTTACTATCCTTTACGATGCAGCAGACGAATGGCTTTCCGGAAACCTCTTTAGCGACGAGCCAACCGAAACCATACCCGAGCCGGCGACCCAAGTACCCGTACCGGACAGTGTGGCAAAAGGCCGTGAGGATGGAGCCGGAGACGCCACCCTTTTCCAACCGAGCTTGGATCAGGAGCAATCGGACCCGGCTCGGACCGGGCTCGATGAGGCCATCGTGATCGCACCGGAATCGGAAGCCGTAGCCAGCCTTGGCGACGATCTCACGGCGCGCGAGACCAGGCGAGTATCGATCCGAGAGGCCACCGCCTCGCGTGTTCGTGTGAGACCGGGCGAAACGGTACGGTTTTATACCGACTATTCTCTAACCCTTCCGGCACGCGACAAGGAAGCTCATGTGAAAGCCACCTGGGCGTTGTTGAGAGGCGGCCGGAAAATCGGGCGAGAAGGTATCGACAATCGATACGCAAGGGCGGGCCTCAATACCGCGGTAACCGAACTGACATTACCCCCCCGGACCGCATCCGGGCAATACACCGTTGAGCATCGGGTGCAGGTGGGTGATAGCTTCGATGTGGCGCACTCGCGTTTTGTCTTAGCGAAGTAATGCGGCCCTGGCCTTCGCGTCGTACGCGGTTTCGACGGCGGGCGTGGAGCGCTGGCGGGCGAGCAGGGTATAGGCGGTCGGGATCACGAACAAGGTCAGCAGCGTCCCGAGCGACAATCCGCAGACGATAACCCAGCCGATGGGTTGGACGGCTCTCGGCGCCAGCGTCTACCGCCAAAGCCAAGGACGCGGCCCCGAGGACCATCGCGCAGGTGGTCATCAGGATCGGCCGCAAGCGCAACCCCGCCGCCTCGATCACGGCATCGAGCCTAGCGTGCCCCCGGCCCTGAAGCTGGTTAGCGAACTCCACGAACAAGATACCGTTCTTCGTGATAAGCCCGACCAACATCACCAATCCGATCTGGCTATACACGTTGAGGGTGCCGCCGGAGGCCTTCAGCGCCAACAGGGCACCGGCGACACCAAGCGGTACGGTCAAGAGGATGATCAAGGGATCGATAAAGCTCTCGAATTGAGCCGCCAGGACGAGGTAAATGAATATTAGCGCCAAGGCAACGTCGTATACAAGGCCGTGCTGGACTCACGAAACTCCCGTGATTGCCCGTCAAGATCGGTACGTGCCGCCGGCGGCAAAACTTCCTTGGCCGCCTCATCCAGGAACCGTAGCCCATCACCTAATGAATATCCGGTAGCTATGCCGGCGCTTATAATTGCCGCGCGCAGCCGATTGAAGTGATTGAGCGCGACGGGAGCGACGGTCTCCGTCACGGCAACCACGTTGTCAAGCTGCACCAGCTGCCCGGCCCCGCCGCGCACATAGATCGACGTCAGATCGTCGGGCGTTCTACGCTCGGCATCCGCGACTTTCACGATGACGTCGTACTGCTCTCCCTGGGATAGTGACGAACGGAATGAGCGTCGCGCGCACCGACCGCAGAAACACGAAGGTCACCGCCAAAACGATCGGCTGGCCTTCTTGAACATCGAGCGCGCCGATCCGTCCATCGATCTCCGAGCGGATCACGACCGCCTCGTCGGCGAGCAGCGTAGCGACGCTCTCGACTCTTTGGTTGGCAGGGCCCCTGCGCACGCCCGAGGTTATCACCGCGACCGCGGGGCTGCTCAGCGCGGCCGGCGCCATACCGAGGCTTTGAGGCTGGATCGTTACCGGGCGCAAGTAGTATCCCACCGCGCCGGCACATAGAAAAGTGCCAATAGTACCGGTAGAGCCTTCTTCACCTTGCGGGGAGCGATCGATTTGCTGGGGGGACGGGTCGTGGATAATGGCGTCCTTTGAACGAGCGACAGTAATACACGGGTAGCCGCGAGTGCGTCGAGCGCGCCCTTTACATCCGACGCCGCGAGCGCCCGGCCAATAGCCAACGCCCGAAGCTCGCGCCTTACTTCCCGGCCATGCGGGAAAACCTTGCCGCCGATCTCAAGGTCGCGATCGAAAGGGTCAACGTCAAGGGCACTACGCCCGAGGGCATGGGCTTCGCCGGGCGCGAGGAAGGCATCGCCGCCCATGCTGTATGCCTATTCGAAGGCGACACTCTCGACGGATAGCGGTCCTACGTCCTCACACACCGCTCCCCCTTCAAAAATAACATGGACATTGCGCCAATTTGTAACTACAATTGTAGGTTATAGATAGGTACCGGGGGCAGGATTGACACTCCTTTTTGACCCAAACGATAAAAAAGACAGGATCAACCGGAATAAACACGGGATCAGCTTCGATGAAGCAAAGGAGATTTTTTCTAGGGCGGGCGAGGTGCTGACCGTCCCTGACCGGCGCAAGGACTATGGTGAAGATCGTTTTATCAACATTGGCCCTATCGGCGATGACCTGCTTGTCGTGGTCGTCCACACGAACCGGGCGGGCATGATCCGCATCATCTCTGCTCGTAAAGCCAACACGCGAGAATCAAGGCGGTACCATGACTATTTCAAAACGAAGGCTTAAGGATATCAAAGCCATCCGGGATGAGGATATCGACTACTCCGACATTCCCGAACTCGGCGATGATTTTTTCCGGCAGGCCGACGTGTGGATGCCGCCGGGAAAACCCAAGGAGCAACTCACCGTCCGCTTCGATGCCGATATTATCGACTGGTTCAAGAAGCAAGGGCGAGGCTATCAGACACGCATGAACGCGGTGTTGCGAGCTTTCATGGAAACCCGGCGCGGCCACGAACACGGATCCCGCAAACCGTAGGGTTCCAACGAGACCGGCGCCGTGAACATCGCTTTAGCGATGAATGCACGCAGGGCCAGGGAAGCGCCCAAGTCGATCGTCCCTCGGCGAGCCTTGCGATTCTGGCGTACGCCGCCTCATGCCACTCGCTATCCTCGCGATGTGCGTAGACGAGGTATTCGTGTAGACGCCAATCACGCGCCCCGGCCTTCGTAGGCAAGCTCGCGAAGATTCTCCCAGCCTAACGCTTTAGCGCCCGGCTGAAGTCCCATTCCTTTAGGCTCTTCGGGAGAATTTGTGGGTGCTATGGGGGTGGTTGACTAGAGCATCCCGCTCCGATCTTTGGTTAGATGGAAGTGCGAACTTTTCATCGACCAGAGGGAGGGGAACGGGATGCAGGTCAAG
>JBOIDL010000135.1:0-11009 GCA_050740435.1 Gammaproteobacteria bacterium | reverse complement strand
AACAACGATCCCGGCGCGGCAGGCGCGCGGTACAAACCGGCCGGCAGTAGATGCCGGTGGATGAAACCGCCACGAAAAAGGCTCCGTCGAAGCGCGCATCGCGTGCCCGGAGCGCTTCATAGCAGTGTTGGGGATCCAGTTGCATGACGCCAAGTGTAAGCCCTGCCCTTGCCGATGTCTGGCCGTTTTCGGACATTGATACCAAGGATGCTGCCGTTGATGATCGCCTGCACCGCCAGCGGGCGGAGCCAGTCGGGCCGGACACGGCAGGGATCGCCGGTCACGATGCTCGGAAAGATCATATTCAGGAATCCCCAAGATAGTGCGAAAATGCGTCATATCGAATTTCGATGAGGAGAAAACCATGACTACCGTAACCCTCGACCTGCCGGACGATGTGTTTTCCGCTCTGCGGCGTTCGCCCCAGGATTTTGGCCGTGAGATGCGCCTGGCGGCTGCGGTTCATTGGCATCAGCCCCTCTGTCCAGCGGCGGTCGCGACGGAAATTCGGCAGTACGACCCGGACGATTCTGCTGTCCAGACTCTTGAGAAGTTGTGGGAGGCCAAGCCCGATACGGCCCGAGAGCGACCGCTTGGCGCTCCTCTGCATCCTCGTCGAAGCGTTCGAGCGGGAGCACTATCCTATCCCGCCGCCCGATCCGACCGCGGCCATCGAGCACTGCATGGAAAGCCGCGGGCTCACCGGAAAGATCTAGAGCCGTTCATCGGCAGCCGGGCGCGGGTCTCCGAGGTGATGGCAAGGCGCCGCCCTCTGACCTTAAGCATGATCCGCCGTCTCACTTTGGGATTGGGGATCCCCACCGACGCTGTTATCCAACCCTATCGCACAGTCGATCACCGGCAGCTTGACCGCCAGATCAGCATTCTCGCTTCGGGTTCGTCATTCGCGGCAAGCCCTGGTAGATTTAGGTTGTAGATCCACTTCTTTTCGAGGAAACAAGATGCCTTCTTTATCGATTTTCTGCGGGGTTTTGCTAATCCTGATCGGCATATTAGGGTACGTGAACGGAGTGATGTCCGACAGAGCTAGCTATACGGCGCTTATTCCGGCTATCTTCGGCGCGCTCCTGCTTCTGTTCGGGCTTGTCGCGCAAGCGAAAGAAAATCTGCGAAAACACTTGATGCACGCGGCCGCCGTTGTAGCCCTGCTCGGATTCATCGCGACGGCCGTACGTCTTATACCGCGTCTTGGCGAACTGACGTTTTCCGGCGCCGAGATCGCGCAGATTTCAATGGCCGTGGTTTGCCTTCTGTTTGTCGTGCTTGCCGCCAAATCGTTCGTCGGCGCGCGTCGAAAGGTCTGATCGGGCTTACTCTGTTCTGCCTTCGCGGCTGAGCATTTCAGCGTGATCTCGACCTCGAGACCCGCATTGGTACTTCGTGGTTTTATCGTTTCCGGGGTGCCTTGATCGCCTGTTCGGCGATAGCCGGCCAAGCCCGATAACGCCGGTTTTTGCGTCTTCAGCTCGAACGCCTCTTGTTTAGCGCTCCATGAACAAATCGGATGTCAATTACGCGAGTCGTCCGCTATGGCGACGCCGCGGACGCTCTATCGCGCGTGCTGGGCCAGCAGATCCGCTACGTTCCGCGCTCGGACGAAGAAGCGAAAACGGGCATGCTTTCCGCTGGAATGCCGGCCTTTTGCGCCGACCACCTGCTCGATCTATTTCGAGTCTACCGAAGCGGCGCCGCAGCAGGCGAAGAAACCCGTGGACTGGGATGCCGCAATCGAGAAAGGCATCGAACCCAGTATCGCCCTCTTTGACAAAATCGGGCAAGCCCGCCCCAGTTTGGGCGTAGCCCATGGGAGGGTCCGAAGGTCGGAGGCTGTGATCGGGCACGCGCTGGACGTATGATGGCGCCGGTCGCCTAGGACAAGGCGCAAGGTTCAACGCATGATCCGGTCCGATCCCGAAACGGTTGCCCCGAACAAGCCCGCACTGGTGCTTGCCACGGCGTTTGGCTTCGCACTCGGCCTACTTCCTTTTCTGCTGCTGATCGACGAATGGAGATGGCTTCCGCTCGTGGTGGCGGCGGTGGCGGTTGGCGGCTTCGTGGGCATCCGGAGAATCGAGTCGATCAGCCCACTCTGGGTGAGTGGGCCCTGGGACTGTGGAGCTCGGTAGGACAGGCCGCTGCCGTCAGCCTGACCGGCTTCATCGTCTATGCACTGTTCTACTGGATTGCTAGCGGTAGTGTCCTCATCGTTGGCGCCGACCTGATCGGGAATCCGTCTGTCTGGGGAAAGGGAGTGTCCGCGGCCCTGGTGATCGTTACTTTTCTTTCCGTCCCCGCCGAAGTAGCGAAAGCTCTCGCGGCAAAGCTGTATCCGGCAGTCCCTGGAACCCGCACGCCGTTTCTCGCACTGCTGGCGGATCCCGTGAAATTGTGGCTGGTGGCCGCGCTGGCGATTGGAGTCGTGCTGGTATCGGTAGTCCTTCTCGAGCCGGGAGGGACAGCGTTCGCCGCGGTTCTGACCGCCGTCCTGTTCTACACTAGCTTGCCGCTGTCCGAGATCGGAAAGGAGAAGCAGCTTTGCGCCGCAGACCGTCGTGCCGCGGAGAGCGTAAGAAAGCTTCTCGAAGCCGCGGGTTACAAGGCGATCACCTCCCCCACGACCGGAGATCCGGAGGTGGATCCACTCTTGAAGGAAGTCGATTTTCTCTGCTACGGTGGCGAGCGCGTTCTCGCCGTGGTCGTCAAACGTGGTGCGACCGGCGCCAAGACCTCGGATTGGTCGATAGCAAGCCCCCTGCTGTCGGCCGCGAATATCCTGCAGGAGCGGCTAGCCGCCAAGGATGGAGGACTTGGACTCGGCGTACGCCCGTTCCTCGTACTGGTCGGCGGAGCGATCGCTGACAGCCTGCGCACATTCGGTGAGCGCGAAGGCGTGAGCCTAGTCCACGTGCCGAGTGACGCGGTCATCCACGAGGTGCTCGGCGACCCTGATCCCGACGCACTCGCCGAGCGTGCCGCACAGCTCCTGAGCGTGCCCAGGATCAGTGGCACTTCCAACCGGGCGTCCGCAAGCGTGTGAGCGAGGAGATGGATCCGCAGGCGACCGAGATCTCGCTCAAAGGCATTCAGTCCGGTGGCGAGGCCGTCGCGCGGTCGAGCGGATTTGCGAATCTGTTCGATCGTCTGACGCCGTCGGCTCCACGCCCCGATCCCGAGGCCGCTCTCGTCGACATGCGGCTCCGCCCGGAGCTGAGCGAGCGGATGCGGTTGGGGCTTGCTTCGCGTGGGATGAGCGTGACGGATGCCGAAGTCAAGGATCCTTATGGCGGTTCGATGGTACGACGCTTCACATCGATCCGGGGTGGCGGGAACACGGAACTCGCCATTCTCCAGATCCCCAAGTGGATCCTGGGGGATGGGAATCACGTCGCCGCTGTGGAGGGGATCCGCTACTTGTTCCGGTCGAAGTCGATCCGGCTCATCGCGGAGGACCTCGATGTCCCGTGGTTCGGCCTCGACAAACGGTTGGCCGATTGGACGAATCACGATAAGATCGATGGAAGGTTCATTCCCTGGAGCTACGTAACGCGCGCGCTCGACGGCACGCATGATCTGGCTGAAGTGCTCGGCATCAGCGCGGGCAAGGAAGAGCCTACGAACGAACAGGAAAAGAAGATTCGCATCTTCTTCTCTTATTCTCACAAAGACGAAGAGTACAAGGACAAGCTGGTCAAGCACCTCAGCATTCTGAAGCGGCAGGGCGTGATCGAAGACTGGCACGACCGCAAGATCGGAGCCGGCAACGAATGGGCCGGTGCGATCGATGAGCACCTCGAATCCGCCGAGGTCATCCTGCTGCTTGTCAGCGACGATTTCCTCGCCTCCGACTACTGCTGGGACATCGAGCTCAAGCGCGGCATGGCGCGCCATGAGGCCAGAACTGCGCGGGTCATCCCGGTGATTCTGCGCAACGTCGACTGGGCGGGCGCGCCTTTCGGTAAATTGCAGGCGCTGCCGAAGGACGCCAGGCCCATCAAGAGCTGGACGGATATCGACGAGGCGTTCACCGACGTTGCAAAGGGGATACGGGCCGTGGTGAATGAGCTCAGAGGCCCGACGTGATCGGGTTGAGCTCCGTCGCTTTGAGCATGCGCCATCGGCGCCTATTGATGGTCTACCCGGAATTCCCGAAGACCTACTGGGGAATGCAGTACTTTCTTCCTCTCATCGGCAAGAAAGCCCTGATGCCGCCGCTCGGGCTTATCACCATCGGCGCGTTGACCCCCAGCCGCTATGAGGTCCGCCTGGTGGACCTGAACTGCGAAGCCTTGACGGAGGATGATCTCGGTTGGGCCGATGTCGTGTGCTTCTCGGCGATGCTTCCACAGAAGCCCTCGCTCTTTCAAGCGGCCGAGCGCTGCAGGGCCGCACACAAGCTGATCGTCTTCGGAGGCCCCTATCCGACGGCCTGCGCGGCTGAATGCACGCCGCATTGCGATGTCCTGGTGCTGAACGAAGGCGAGATCACCTGGCCGGCCTTCCTCGAGGACCTGGAACGAGGTAGTTATAAAGACAGGTATACGAGCGAGGAGAAACCCGATGTCTCAAGCACCCCTGTCCCCCGCTTCGAGCTGCTAGACATCGACGCGTATGGGATCATCCCGATTCAATTCTCCCGAGGCTGCCCGTTTCAATGCGAGTTCTGCGACATCATCGTCATGTTCGGCCGCAAGCCAAGGACCAAAACACCGGCTCAGGTGTTGCGGGAGCTGGGGGCGGTCCTTGAGACCGGATACCGGGGGTTGATCTTTATCGTCGATGATAACTTCATCGGCAACAAGAAGGAGGTCAAGCGCTTCCTGGTGGAACTGGCCGGCTGGAACGCCGCCCACGGACACCCCTTTTTCTACGGGACCGAGGCCTCCGTGAATCTCTCCGAAGACGCCGAGCTTTTGGATCTGATGGTCAGGGCCAACTTCACCTGGGTGTTTCTCGGCATCGAGTCCCCCTCCGCGGAGAGTCTGAAGGAGACTCGAAAGTTCCAGAACCTGAAAGGCTCGCTCGAGGGGCGCGTCCGTAGGATCCAGAGCGCGGGTCTATTGGTCTTTGGCGGGTTCATCATCGGTTTCGATAGCGATGGCGAAGACATCTTCGCTCGCCAGATCGAGTTTATCGGACAGGCGGCCATTACCAACGCCATGATCGGGCCGCTGGTGGCGCTACCCGGGACCCCGCTCTACGCTCGCATGAAGCAAGCGGGCCGGCTTCTCACGGGAGACGACCGCGGGCACGATCGTACCATCGCCTCGGGTTATACCAATATCGTCACCCTGATTCCCGAGATCCGATTGTTAGAAGGGCATGGCCAGATCTTGCAATCGATCTATGCGCCGGAAGAGTATTTCAAACGGGCCTTTGCAGCCCTCTGTCATCTCCCTCATCCCGGTAGCGTGTGGGAACGTATAGCGAAGGCGCTGTGGCTCGGGCATGTGGGGGTGTCCTTCCTGCTGCAGGGCACGGATAAAACCCGGACGCTGCGATCCTTTCTGCGCCAGCTCGGGTCTTTCTATCGCATTCTTCGGCGGCTGCCGGTGCGCTACAAACGCGCAAGCCTGTCCTTCGCCTGGAAGGTCATGATCAAATGCCCCGATCAAATGCCTTTTATACTTCCCTTTATCTTGATGGGATTCCACTATTACATGTTTACCTTCGCACACATGCTGCCGGAGTTATCGGCATCCATCAAACACCTCGCGGCGGAGCGCGAGGTGAGCACTAAGCTTACCCAACGACCGGCGGCTTAGACACGGATCCCGGCGCGCCGCGCGCAACTGGGAAGGCCCAGCCGCGAGGGCAATTGGGAGCGCTCTCCCGCGAGCGTGAAATTGTGCATATGTCACAAAATGTTTGTGTGATAAGTCGCTGAATAAGCGAAGGTGCATTTTGTATCCTTGCTGGTGTAAAGATTAACCTAACTAGGCGCAAAATCGCAGGAGACTCGTCATGGCAGGACGTTCAATGACCCCGAAGCGGCAAGCGGACCGCAGTTCAGCCGCAGAGAAACCGGTTCGCATCGCCGTATCCGTTCATGAGTCCGGTGGCCGGCATCTGACCAAGGCCGCCACGGTGGTGCTTACGCGCGCGCGTCAGACCGTCACGCTCAAGCGCCCCGCGGGCAGGACCCTGTACGAAGGCCAGGTCGAGCCGGGCACCTACATGCTGAGCGTGGCCACCGCTGGCATGGGCCCGTCGAAGCGCGAGGTGCATGTGCCGCCCGAGGGCAAGACCGCCTCGGTCTATCTGGGTGTGCGCGGCTGGCCCGCGTACCGTTACGGCGAGAACGTGGTTCCCTTCGAGCCGCACGACGATCTCCTCGCCATTGGCTTCGAGAACCGCAAGCCCTCGCCACGCCAAGCCAGGCAGTATGTCGCAAGTCTTACCAAGCAGTTCCCGCTCGCGACGCTCGACCACGATCCCCGCAGCGAGCTGTCGTTCGCCGCGGCCGAAGGCGCCATCTGGCTGTTCAGGCTGACACAGCCCGGCAGCGATCAGTTGCGTGCGACGATCGCGCGCGCCGTCAACGAGCTGTTTGGTAGGCGCGCCCGCGTCGGCATCCCGGTCGATCTGGTGCGCGGCCAGGTCAAGGTGATGGACAGCCGGTTCGTCATCCGCTTCCGCGACCACCTGAAGCCGGCCGACATCGAGGCGCTGGTCAAGGGTGCGGGCGGGCGCATTCTGCGCGGTTTCATCCAGGCCGGTAATGCGCGGCTGATCGAGTTCCTGAAGGGTAGGTATCGCGACCACCTGAAGATCGTCGAAGAGTGGGTCGCCAAGCAACTTCTTGTCTACGGCGAGCCGGATCTGATCGCCGAGATCACCGACGATGCGTTCCCGGCGGATCCGCCGAACGATCCGACCTTCGCCAACCAGGCTAATCTGACGTTGCAGAATGCCGACAACGCCTGGCAGTATCTCAACGGCATTAGCGCCAACCTTACCCTGGGCAGCCCGACCATCTACGTTGCCACGTTCGATCGCGGCGTCGATACCGACCATACGGATATCACCGGCAACCTGACCGACGGCTCGGCGCGACTGGCGCAATGCTACGACTTCGATGGCCTGCAGCCTTGCACGGTGCCGGGCTATACGCCCGATAGCAGCCACGGTATGGGCGTGTTCGGCATCATTGCAGCCAACACCAACAACAACAACGACATTGCGGGTATCGCGTCGAACGTCCATCAGTTGGGCCTGGAACGCCCGACCGTATTCACCACCAGCATCTATCCCGATTCTCTGCTGTGGGCGGCGGGCTTCGACACCAACAACGGCGCCGCCGGATGGCCGGCGGAGCCGATCTCACCGGCCGCCGACGTTATCAGTTGCTCGCACGGCGTCAACAACCTCGCGCTGTCGGGCCTGATGGACGATACCCTGCGCCACCTCACGGTCTACGGCCGCGGCGGCAAAGGCACCGTCGTCATCTACTCCGCCGGAAACGATGGCCAGGTAATCACTGGCGTCCGGGTTTGGGCGGCGCATCCCCGGACCTTGGCGATCTCCAACTCGCTGCAGCCGGATGGCGGCGGCGTCGAGCGTTTGGACGCCAGCTCCAATTTCGGCCCGGAAATCGACATCTGCGCCCAGGGAACCGGCGCGCGTTCGCTGAACGACGTCGGCGGCGAACAGATCTTCGGCGGCACTTCGGCGGCGGCGCCGACAGTCAACGCTGCGGCGGGGCTCATGCTGTCGGTCGAGCCGAACCTCACCTGGGTCAATGTACGCGACATCCTGCGGGCGACCGCGGTGCAGATCGATCCGGCGAACGCCGATCCGCAGGGCATGTGGGTGGGCGGCTTCAGCTGGTGGTACGGCTTCGGCCGCCTCGACATCGATGCCGCGGTGCAGGCCGCCGACGGCTTCGACCCCGGCGCGGTCAATCTGGTGCTGCGAGACAGTCTGGGTGATACCGGCATGATCGTGCCGACCATGGGCACCTTCTGGCACAGCCCGGATCTTTGGGTTCGGCAGACCGATCCGACCGGCACGCCGCTGCCGGCCTATAACGTCAACCCGCCGCACGAGAACGCCCTGTTCGGCCAGGACAACTGGGTGCAGGTACGGGTGAAGAATGTCGGCACAGCGCCCTCCGGCGACTATTTTGTGCGCGCCTACCTGACGCACTTCGCCGGCTCGCAGTTCCAGTATCCGACCGACTATGTGCCGAGCATTAACAGTGGCGATCCGATTCCCAGCCCGCTAGTGCAGGCCACCTACCTGATCGGCGAGCAGCAGGGCACTGGGCTCGCCGCCGGCGCGGAGCAGGGGTTCGTCTTCCTGTGGCCGTCTGCGCTGGTGCCGCCGGCACAGGTAGCCGGCGTCGATTGGCATCCGTGCCTGCTGGCCGAAGTCTCGCCGCACACGCCCCCGGCGCCGAGCGGCAACCTTCCCTACGACAATAAAAACCTCTGCCAGCGCAACATCACGATCGACTTTTCGGACGACGATGTCCGCGAGATGGCCGGCGTCATCGGTCACAAGGACGCCGATGCCCGGATCAGGCGCATCAAGGTGTGGCGGATGAACCTACCCAAGAAGGCGCGCGTCTGGGTGCGCTTCCTCGACCGGCGTGTCGAGGCGGCGGTGACGAAACATCTGAAGCTGCAGGAGGCCGGCGCAACGCCCGGCGTGCCGCCGCATGGCAGCCCATCGTGCGGCTGCCACAAGCCGCATCACGGCCCGCAGAGATGCTGCTGCAAAGCGGTGACAGGCGTGCCGGCGCATCCGCTCGCGGTGTTGGACCAGTTGAACGAGCATCGCATCTTCCGGATCGCCACCGGAGGCTGCATGACGCTCGACGTGCCGATGACCGCCGGGCCGCTCGCCGTGGTGGTCCTAGGTTGCTACATCCCGAAGGGTACGCCGAAGGGAAACTACGAGGTGACACTCATCGAGCAGTCTCTCGATGGACGCAATCTCGGTGCTTTCGCCCTACAGGCCAACGTGAAGTAGGTCAACCCGCATGCGCCCGGTCTACCAACCCACCGGGCGCGTGCCCCGCCATCAGGTGCAGCCATGGAATATTTTCATTGCTGGATCCGCCGCACGAAGGCCAGCACCGCGATCCTGCAGTATCTCAATGCTGCGGGCGAGATAGCCTTCGATCACTACCACGTTGCGGAGGGTCACTTCGTCGTCGAGCTCTCGGCGGCTGAGCTCAAGATCCTCGACGCCTATGGCATCACGGTGCAACGCGGTGAGGAGCTATCGCGGCTTGCACCGGAGCGGCTCAAAGAACGCGCGCCGCGCAAATCGCGGGCCGACGATGCCCCGTACCAGACCGGCTTTGTCGACCAGTATCTCGACGCCGCCCAGGTTGCCGCACGGATGCAGGCGCTGGGCGCGGACTTTCCACTGCTCTGCCACCTGTCGACCCTGCCGTATGCGACGCATGGCTATGACGGCAGCGAGGCGTCGCTGGCCGGTCCGGCCCACGTCCAGCTCGTGCGCATCACCAATGCGCCGGCCCTGAGGTCGCGTCCCGGGCTGCTGCTGGTCTGCGGCACGCATGCGCGCGAATGGATCAATCCGCTGATCGCCGTCGAGCTCGCCGAACAGATCCTGCGCAACTACGACCCGGGCAGCGCCGATCCGCTGGTGCAGCGTGTCAACCGCATCGTCGAGGAAGGCGACACCCTCATCGTGCCGGTGATGAACCCCGATGGGCTCAATTTTTCGATCCACGATGATTCCGGCTGGCGCAAGAACCGGCGGCCGCCATCCAGCACCTCGTGTTCCGGTGTCGACAACAACCGCAACTTCGAAGTCTTCTTCGGCGAGGGCGGCTCTTCCGCTTCGGAATGTTCGGACCTGTTTCATGGCCCATCGGCCTTCTCGGAGCCCGAGAACCAGAACATCCGTCACATCCTGGAGGAATTCCCGAACATCCTGATCGGCGTCGATTCGCACTCGCAGGGCGAGGATATCTTCCGGCCGACGGCATCGGGCGGAACCTTCGCGGCCTCGCTGCCGGTGTTTCCCGACGACGAGACGATCTACCAGGACCTCGAAGCAGCCGCCGTCGCGGCGATCCAGGGCGTCAACGGCAAGACCTACAGCACCGGCACGACAAGCAACCATGCCGGCACCTCCGATGAGTACATGTTCTTCGCTCATCGCGTGTTCGGTTTCGACTTCGAGTGCGCGCTTGCTTTCCAGCCGCCGATCGTCTCGGCCCTGGTCTCCGTGGAGGAAGTAGTCGCGGCGCTGTTTGCGCTGGCGGTCAAAGGACTGGACCTCGACCTCGAGGCCGTGGCTCCGGTCCGCATCGTGCAGTGCATCGACCGCACCGGCAGCATGGTCTCGTTCGGCTACGAGGCGCCGGCGCGCGCGAACGCCAAGCGCTTCATCGACCTGATGTCGCTGCAGGACAGCGTCTCGGTCGTGAGCTTCGCCGACCCGTCGCCCGATCCCACTGCCACGCCGCTCGCCGACCGCGCTACCGTCGAGTTGCCGATCACCCTGATCAATGATCCGGGCGATTACGGCACGGCGCGCGCGGCGGTCGACGGGATCTCGTTCGGTGGCTGGACGTCGCTCGGTGCCGGATTGTTGGCATCGGCCACGCAGCTCGCCGCGGCCGGCGCTCCACGCGCCGTGGTGCTGCTGTCGGACGGGTTCGAGAACCGTGATCCGATGGTTTCGACGGTTCTACCGACTTTCCCGGCGAACATACGAGTATACCCCGTCGCCCTGGGCGGCCTGGCCGATATCCCGCTGCTGCAGAACATCGCCACGCAGACCGGCGGCCAATTCTACCTCAGCCCGACCAGCCTCGAGCTGCACGAGATCTACAACCAGATTCGCACCGACGCATCGTCCGACGATGCGGTTCTGAACGAACTAGTATAACGATTCTATAAAACATTTACTTGTATGGGTTGCGGTGCCATCATGGCCTTCCAGGCATATTCATGGTCTGGAGGGTGGCGATGGCGGGAAAGACGAGGCGACCGGCGCTGGTGATT
>JBOIDL010000134.1:0-11036 GCA_050740435.1 Gammaproteobacteria bacterium | reverse complement strand
TGATCTCCGATGTGGTGGGGGAGACGGGTCAGAGAATCATCCGGGCGTGCCTGGCGGGCGAACGCAACGGGCAGGTGTTGGCCAAGCTCAAGCACTTCCGCATTCGGGCCACTGAGGAGGAGATCGCTAAATCCTTGCAGGGTAACTGGCGGGAGGAACACCTCTTCGCGCTCAAGCAGGCGGTGGCGCAGCGGGTCCTCAGACAGCTGACCAAAACCGCCCGAAAGCTTGGCTTTCAATTGATTCCCAATCCCCAATCGGCTTAAAAAATAAACACTATGAAACCAGGCTATTCCAATGTGTTTCTTGAGAGAGGCGTCGCTTTTTGCGCCGTAACCCGCCAAGCCGTTGGCCGCAGGCCGACTCTTCAACGTGCTTGCAATCCCGAATTCCAAGGTGCCGCGCTTCGCGCGTCGATCGGTGCGTTACGGCTATATAAACCTCCTCCGAATCATCCAGGCGGATGCTCTGAGCCTCGTCTTCTCAACTCTAAGTCATCCGTCGTTCTCCCTTGTCGTCATTTACGACTAGCACGCAGAGAATACCAACCGTCAGATAGGATTATAACTAATACACGTTAACGTTCCGAAAGCCGCTCGACCTCGCGCCCATCGACCTCCCACCACTCACCCGCTTGCTTATCAGGCGGCAGTAGGATGTTGCCATAGCGGATGCGGATCAGACGGCTCACACGCAGCCCCTGCGATTCCCACAAGCGGCGGACCTCGCGCTTGCGGCCTTCGCGTAGGACCACGTGAAACCAGCGGTTGGATCCTTGACCGCCGGTGGCGGTCACCGATGCAAAGCGGGCCCAGCCATCATCGAGCGCGATACCCTGCGTGAGGCGCTCCAGCAGCTCCCCATCGACAGCGCCGAGCACCCTGACGGCATATTCGCGTTCTAGCCCGAAGGACGGATGCATCAGGCGGTGCGCTAAGGCCCCGTCGTTGGTGAAAAGCAGCAGCCCGCTCGAATTGAGATCCAAGCGGCCGATGGCTATCCAACGCCCGGCTTCGGGCAGGCGCCCGAAGACCGTGGGACGGTCCCCGCGCTCATCGCGGGTGCTGCAGAGGACACCCGCGGGTTTATAGTAGGCGATGACTCGGCGCCGTGGCGGAGCGCGGCGGGCGGCGGCAACGGTTTGCCCATCAATACGAATCTCGTCGCTTGGGCCGGCGCGGTCGCCCGGCTGGGCGATCCGCCTGTTGATCTGGACACGCCCCGCGGCGATCCACGTCTCGATGAGGCGCCGCGATCCCAAACCCGCGCGCGCGAGCGCCTTCTGCACGCGCTCGGGCGGCGCTTCGGCGCTTGCGCGCGTCCGAAGCCGCGGGGCTTTCGCGGCAGTTCTTCCTCGGCGCGCTTGCGATTCAACCATACGATTCAGCTCCTAGCGCCCAATCATTCCGCCGTTTCTGGCTTCAATTCCCTCACGTTGCTCAAGCGTTCGTGGTCGAACGGGAGACGATCGAGAAGAAGACCGGGAAATACGCCTGCGATACCGCCTACGGCATCCTCGAGCCTGTCCGCCCACCGGTGGCCACTCCGCGCAGGCGCCGGACCAGAGGCGAGATCTCCCGCGTGGTTACCGGTTCCAACGGTAGGGCGCGGAGAAAGTCGTTGACGAGCCGCGAGAGGTTCTTCCCATGCAGTCGTGCGTAACGCTGCCCGCGCTCGATCGCTTCCGGTTCGAGAGATAGGTTCTTTGGTTTCCGCATCATCGCCTCCATGGCATGGCCATGATTCTATGGAAAGCATGCGCATGCACCGCATCCCTGTCAAGTCGCGCGAGGGCGTCAGCCGGCGCAGGGGCTTGACGAAGATGAGGAGGGCGCATCCCCTGTGCCGTGGGCGTGGGAGCTTAGGATCCTCTCAGGGACAAGAGTGGAGCGCCTCGCCGTTGATGCAGGTATCGGTGCCCCGGCCGCCGAGGAGGACATCGGTGCGCGGCCCGCCGTCGAGTTGGTCATCGCCCTTTCCACCGAACAGGACATCCTTGCCGTCCCCGCCGCAGAGCTGGTCGTTGCCGCCCAGTCCGAGGATAACATCGTTGCCGCGCAGGCCCACGATGACATCATTACCGCTGGTGCCGATGAGGAGATTGTTGCCCGGCGTGCCGGTCTTCGTCGCGGGTAGGCCGAAGCAGGTGGCTGCCGCCGCTTATGCCGAGCTTCGATGTGGATATATCAACAAAACCGTCCCCGGAAGTAACACCTTTTGTTGGTTTATGCGATTCCAGCGCAGGATCTGGCGGACGCTGACGCGGTATTGATGCGCGATTAGCGACAGTGAGTCTCCCGTCCGGATCCTGTGACGCACGCCCACGTGCCGCGCCTTCACGGCAAGAAAGGCGGGTAGGAAGTTAGACGCGCTGGCCACCGCGCGAGGGGGTCTTACGGAGCGGGCGATCTCGCGCTTCAAGATATCCGCGTTTTTCACCGGCAACGCTAGTCTATGCGGCCCTGTTGGGCCTGTCGTGTCCTTGATCACTCCCGGATTCAGTCGCCGCAATTCCGCCACGCTCATTTGCGCCAGCGCCGCCGCCCGGGCGAGGCGGATGGGTGCGCCGATTTCGACTTCGGACACGTAAGGTTTATTCGCGATGGATTTGAGGCTGACGTTATATTCCGCGGGCGCGGCGACGATGCTCGACATCGCTAAGAGCTTAGGCACGAACTTTTTCGTTTCCGCCGGCAAGTCGAGCGACCAATAACTGGTCGAGCGGCCCGCGCGGCGGTTGCGGTGGATGGCTGTCTGAACGGTTTTTTCTCCGCAGTTGTACGCCGCTAATGCATGCAGCCAGTCCCCCTTGAAGAGGTCATGGAGGTTCTCCAGATAATCAAGCGCCGCACCGGTGGAAGCGAGGACATCGCGCCGTCCGTCGTACCACGCGCTCTGTCTAAGACCAAAGCGCTTTCCCGTTCCCGCGATCAACTGCCAGATGCCTGCGGCGTGGCTGGGCGAATACGCTTCCGGACGATAAGCGCTCTCAATGATCGGTAACAGCACGATCTCCGTCGGCATGGCGCGCCGTTCCACTTCTACAACGATGTGATGCAGGTAAGGACGCGCCCGCTCGGCCAAGCGGTCGAGGTAGGCCTGCCGCAGCCCCGGCCAAGACTCTTTCGATGACGGAGCCGGCTGGGGTAGCGTGAATCCCTGCCGGATCCGTTCCCAAAGATCAGCGTACGGTTCGTGGGACGGGGACGCTTGCGCAAGGCCTTCACTGAGGCGAGCGCGTAATTCGTCGAGTAGCGCCGAGCGGTAGGCCGAATCGAATACGCCGGGGTTCGCGCTGCGGTGCGGAGACTGCGCCTGGTCCTCTACCTGCGGCACCGCCAGACAGCCGCTCAGGACGAGGGGGGTGCAAATTATTATTGAACGATGGTTGCCCCGTCGCATTTGCAAGGATGCTAGGGAGGCCACCGAGGGGTGTCAACCCTTCAAGCGTTTGCTAAATCTATAGAAAAATGCGATGAACAAGCATAACAGGATGATTTAACATGACATCTATATACTCATTCGGCGATGAGCATGATTCATTAGCAGTCCTAATAAATGTCTTTCCACTGGCGCAAAGCCGCGAATATCTCGGTATCGGAGCACAATGGCCGCCGCGCTTGCCTTTCGGCCGCGCGCTTGACCTCGGGCGCCGAACAGCGCACGAAGGGATTCGTTTGCCGTTCTAGCTCTAAGGTCGAAGGCACAGTCGGCAATCCTTGGGCACGCCGTGCCGCGGTCTCCCGGATGCGCGCGGCAATGGCCCCGTTATCGGGTTCGACCGCGCGGGCGAAAGCGAGGTTAGCGCGCGTATACTCGTGACCACAATAAAGGCGCGTCTGGGGCGGCAGGCTCATGAGCTTGGTGAGGGAGGTATACATTTGTTCAGCCGTTCCCTCGAATAGACGCCCGCAGCCGGCGGTGAACAGGGTATCGCCGCTGAACAACGACTCCGCACCGAAATAAGCGACCGCGCCGGAGGTATGACCGGGGACGCCCAGGACCTTGAATGATAGATCGAGATCGGGAAACTCGATCGTGTCGCCGTCGATCACCCCATGACGGCATTGAGGGATGGTCTCGAGCTTCGGGCCATAGACGGGCACGCGGTAACGCTCGACCAGCGATTCAATGCCATTGACGTGATCCCAGTGATGATGGGTGACCAGTATGGCCGTAAGCTTGAGCCCCTGTGCCGCCAAGGTTTGATCGACGGGCACGGCATCGCTAGGATCGACAACCACGACGATGTCTCCGTTGCGAATGAACCAGATATAATTGTCTTTCAGTGCAGCGACCGGAAAGACATCGACCATGCTCTTATCTCCGCGGATGACCTCGATGCGGCCAGTATGATGAGGCCAGTATACAGTCGCGACCTGCCGGATCCATCATGGTTCTGATCAGCGACGATCGATCGCTTTCCTTGTGGACGCGGCTGGTGGAATGGTTTCAAGGCCCTCTCGGGCACTCCGTATTGCAAGCGGAACGCGCCCAGCTCGGCCCGGTTTTATCGGGGCTGTTCGGTTTTCATATCGTCCAAATCGGAGCGCTCGGCGCGGCCGACCTGCTTGAGGGCAGCCGTATCGCGCATCGAATCGTGCTCAATATCGACCCGCAACTGCCTATCGCAATGCTTGGCCATCCGTTATGCGCGGCAGGGGCGCTACCGCTGCAAACCCGCAGTGTCGATGTGATCGTCCTGCCGCATGTCGTGGAGTTCCAAGCGGACGGGATGGAAGTCTTGCGCGAAACTGAACGCGTCCTTGCGGGCGAAGGTCACGTGGTGATCTTGGGATTCAATCCATGGAGCTTTTGGGGGCTGTGGCGCCTTTGCAGCGCGTGGGGAAAGCGCGTACCTTGGTGCGGGCGGTTCTTGGCGAGAGGACGCGTACAAGTTTGGCTGCGCGATCTTGGATTTGATATTGTGCAATCGCGCCGGTTCAATATACGCGCGCCCTGGGCTAACGCGCCGGCCGAGCGGCGATGGGAGATTAGCGAGCGTATCGGCGCTTGGCTCGGTTTCGGAGGGGTGTATCTCCTGGTCGGGAAAAAGCGTATCGAGGCGATGACGCCGATCGGCGCGCGGCGGCACGCGCAGCGTAGAGTTCTCCGTGGTGGTGTCGCCGGTTCGTCCGTGCAGCGAGTCAGGCCCTAGCATGGCTGCTCGTCCAGGCTTTGCGCAAGAGACCTCGGAAGAAATCCGCGTTGAGATGTTTACCGATGGGGCCTGCCGCGGGAATCCCGGACCCGGGGGATGGGGGGTCTTGCTACGCTATAATGGCAAGGAGAAGACGCTGAGCGGCGCCGAGCCGTTTACGACCAACAACCGCATGGAGCTCATGGCCGCTATTCGGGGACTCGAAGCATTGAAGCATCATTGCGGGGTCCGGTTGACGACCGACTCGGTCTACGTAAAAAACGGTATCACCGAGTGGCTCCCGCGCTGGCAGCGGCGCGGATGGCGTACTGCGGATAAACAGCCGGTTAAAAACGTCGATCTCTGGCAACGGCTGGCCGCCGCGGCGTCGCGCCATGATATAGAGTGGCAATGGGTGAAAGGCCACTCGGGGCACGTTGAAAACGAGCGTGCCGATCGCTTGGCAAATCGCGCGATCGACCGGCTTTTGGTTGCTCGTGCAAGCGGCGATAGGAACGCGACGCCAGACTAAGGAAGCTCTAAGGAAGCTCTGCAAAAGTGTCGCGAGCAAGCCCAGATGCGCGAAGCCACGGAGCGAGTCGCGAGACATATCAGGTAGATAGGCGAGCGACGAGCGAGTACGCGAAGACGCGGGGAGCGGCCCATGGACGGCCGCGCTTTGAGGAGCGAGGAAAGCAGATGGGCTGCGCAGTAACTTTTGCAGAGCTTCCCTAATGCGCCAGGTCGTACTAGATACCGAAACCACGGGCCTGGAGCCGGGAGAGGGCCATCGAATCATCGAGATTGGCTGCGTGGATCTCGTCAATCGGCGAGTGAGCGAGCGCCGGTTTCATTATTATCTTTGCCCTGATCGGGACATCGACCCCGGCGCGGTGGAGGTGCACGGTATTACGCTGGCGCAACTCAAGGACAGCCCACGATTCGCAGACATCGCCAAGGAATTTTTGGACTTCATCCGGGGCGCCGAGCTCATCATCCACAACGCCGCTTTCGATGTCGGCTTTATCAACAACGAGCTGAAGCGGCTCGGGCCGGAGTGGGGGCGGATCGAGGAAGTCTGTGCGGTGATCGACACTCTGGCCCTGGCACGCGAGTTACATCCTGGACAAAAGAATAGCTTGGACGCCTTGTGCAAGCGCTATCAGATCGACAACTCGGCACGCATCCAGCACGGCGCCCTGCTCGATGCGGAGATCCTTGCCGATGTTTATCTTGCGATCACCGGCGGACAAGCCGATCTGCTCCTGGATGATTTCAGGCCTGCCGTCAGAAAGAAAATAGAATCGGTCCGCGCCGAAAAACGGCCGCCGCTACCCGTGATCGTTCCTAGTGAGGGGGAGTGGAAGGAGCACTGCAGGCTTCTGGAGATTATCGATCGCGCGAGCGGTGGCCGGTGCCTGTGGCGGCGCGAGCAGACCGATGATGAGGCGGTGTCCACTGGCGCCAGCTTCGCGGGATAACTGCTGGGCCGAAGCCGGCCGTAGCGGGCGCAAGCATCAATTATGACGGCTCGCCCTTGAACCCATGGCTTGACTTGCGTATAGTTCCCGCCCGCCGCCCTATTGATGATGCAATGCGCCCTTCAGTTGGCAATAAAGCGGTAAGGAACCTGGCGGTCTCCCCCTCACCACAGCGGTAGCTGCCTATACAGTATCTCCAAGCCTGCGGCACCGGCGCCTCCGGGCGCGGCTTCCGCGGATCTCCTGTGACTCGGTTCATATATTTGGCTCAAGTCTCCGCCAGTGGTCGGTGGACGAGGATTATGCTTTGTCATTTCAAGAATTAAATCTGGATTCTTTGCTTCTACGCGCTATCGAAGCCAGCGGCTTTCGCTCGCCCACCGAGGTGCAGCGTCGGGTTATCCCGCTCGCCCTGGAAGGCCGTGACGTCATGGCCTCGGCGCAGACCGGCACGGGCAAGACGGCCGCCTTCGTGTTGCCCGCCTTGCAGCGCTTGCTGACCCCATCCAAGGCGCGTGGCCGCGGCCCGCGGGCGCTAGTCCTGACCCCGACGCGCGAGTTGGCCAACCAGATCAACGAATCGATCCGGCAACTCGGCCGCTTTACGCGCTGCTCGTTCGGGACCATCGTGGGCGGCGTCGCCTATCCACCGCAGCAACAACTGCTCGGCAAGCCCCTGGATGTCTTGGTGGCCACGCCGGGGCGTTTGCTCGATCATATGCAGCGGGGCCGAGTCGACTTCTCCCGTTTGGAGGTCCTGGTCCTCGACGAGGCCGATCGCATGCTGGACATGGGCTTCATCGAGGACGTCGAGCGCATCGCGGCGGCCACGCCGGCCGGACGCCAGAGCTTGCTGTTCGGGGCCACCTTGGAAGGGGACATCCTGCGGGTCGCGCACCGCTTGTTACAAGATCCGGTCCGCGTCCAGATCGCCAGCATCAAGCAGCGCCACGCCTTGATCGAGCAGCGGATGCACCGTTTCGATGATACGAAACACAAGCACGCCCTTCTCGATCATCTACTACAGGATACCAAGGTCCACCAGGCCATCATTTTTACCGCGACTAAACGCGGGGCCGAAAACCTGGCCGGAACCCTCGAAGCGGATGGGCACGCGGCGGCTGCCCTACACGGGGACATGCGGCAAAGCGCGCGGAATCGCGCCGTGGAACGCCTGCGTAGGGGTAAGCTGCGGGTCCTCGTCGCGACCGACGTGGCCGCCCGCGGACTCGACATCAAGGATATCAGCCATGTGATCAACTTCGACCTTCCCATGGTTGCACAGGATTATATCCATCGGATCGGGCGCACCGGCCGCGCCGGCGTTACCGGTACCGCCATCTCCTTGGTAGGTCCGAGAGATGGGATTAAGCTCGGGCGCATCGAGCGGCTGACCGCCCAGATACTGGACCGGCAGGTGATCCCGGGGCTCGAGCCCACCGGCCCCGAACCGGGGGCGCGTAAACCCAAGCCGCTGCATCGCGGTCAGAACGGTCCGCGCATAAGTGCCGGTTCCGATGCCATGAACAAGCACCGGCCACGGTCCCACGGCAAGAACGTCGGTTTCCGGCCGAGCCAGCCTGGACGCACATCGGAGAGGCCGAGCGGGATGAGGGGATAAGCAAGATACTTTTGCGGCGGCGACTCGCCATCGATACCTCGACCGAAGCCGGCGGCGCGCTGGCGCGCTTTTTCGCGGCGCTGATCGCGCGACGCTGGTGGGTGATTGGCTGCTATGCGCTGCTGCTGCCGCCGAGCGCCTACTACGCCGCCAAGGTCGGGCAGGACAATTCGATCGACAGGCTGATCGTCGCCACCGATCCCGACTACGTGGCCACGCGCGCTTTCGAGCAGGTGTTCGGCGGCGGCGAGTACGCGCTTCTGCTGGTCGAGGCGCCGGACGCGCTCGCGCCCGAGGTGATCACCAAGCTCGACGCGCTCGAGCGCGCCATCCAAACCAACCCGCGCGTGAGCACCAACTCGGTGCTGTCGGTGTACCGGCGCGCCAAGGCCGGCTTCGACCCCACCCCCGAGCAACTCACCGCCTTCCGCCAATTCGCCACCGGCACCGATCAGTTCCGCCGCCAGGGTCTGCTCGGCAGCGGCTACATCGCACTCGGGCTGATCTTCGAGGTGCGCGGCAGCGCCGATCGCCTGCTGCTGCTCGACGAGATCGAGCAGGCGATCGCCCGTGTCGCGGCGCGCTTAGGTCCCATCGCCGGCCTGCACCGGCTTGGCCAACCGTATGTCAATGTGTATCTCGACGAGACGCAGCGCTCCGCGCCGATCTACTTCCTGCTCTTCACCGCCTTCGTCATCGCGCTGAATATCGCCCTCTACCGCTCGGCGCGCACGCTCGGCGCGTTCCTCATCACGCTCGGCGTCTGTCTCGCCGTCTCGGTCGGCTACGTTGGGATAACCGGCGGCACCTTCACCATCGTCTCGCCGATGGTGCCGATGACCATCCTGGTCACCGCCACGGCTACGCTCGTCTACCTGCACTCGCGCTTCGTCGAGCGCCCACTGGCGCGGCCGATCGCCGCGCACCAGGTGTTCGCGCTGAGCAACAAGTTCGTCCCCTGCACGGTCTCGATGTTCGCCACCGCGGCCGGCTTCGCGGCGCTGGCGGTGTCGGACATCCGGCCCATCCGCGAGATGGGTATCTGGGTCGCCGTCGGCGTCACCGCCTCCTGGGTGATCGTGTTCACGCTCTTCCCGGCCCTACAAGCGGCGCTGCGCACGCCGACGCGGCAGGAGCGGCGCGCCGCCAGCATCGGCTTTGACCGCCTGGCGGCGTGGCTGCCGCGCTTCAGCTACTGCTGGCGCTGGCCGCTGGTCGGCGTGGCGTTGGCCCTGTCGGCCGCTGGCGCCGCGGCGCTGTTCGGCTTCCCGGGCCTGCTGGCGCCGATGCCGCTGCTTACCGACCCGGTCGAGCACATGAATCACTCGGCGCCGCTCTATCGCGACAGCAAACGCCTCGGTCCGATCACGCCCGGACTCTCGGTCACTCACGTGTGGCTGCGCGGCGATCTCGGGAGCGTCTCCGAGCCCGATGTGCTCAACGGGCTACACCGCTTCCAGCAGGCGCTCGAGGCCGATGCCGACGTCGGCGCTGCGATCGGTCCGACCAGCATCCTGCGCCTGATCCGCTATTTGAGCGGCGAGGGCGACGCCTGGCCGCAAGATCCAGCGGCGGTCGAGCAACTCGCCGCCGACCTCGAGGGGCTGGTGCCGCAGGAGCCGATGCTGCAGCGCTTCGTGCAGCCGTACGAGCTGGCGCAGGCGCAGGTGACGGTGATCTCGCACGCCATCGACGATCCCGGCTTCCAGCGCCTCAACGCCTCGGTGCGGCGGATCTGGAGCGAGACCGTAGCGGCGACCCCGGCGCTCGCCGCGTTCGCACTCGAGACGGTCGGCCTGGCGCCTCTCAACGCCAAGACGGCGCAGAACTTGGTGCCGACGCTGGTACACAGCTTCGCGCTCACGGTAGTCGTCATCTTCGGCGCTTTCCTGGTCGTCTTCCGCAGCGGCGCCGCACGGCTGATGGCGATCATCCCGTCGATCTTCGCCATCCTGGTGATGTTCCTATTCATGCGCGCTACCGGCCTGATGTTGAACATCGCCACCATCTTGATCGCCTCGACCGTGCTGGGCGCGTCGGTGAACGATCAGATCCATTTCTTCTACCACTACCTCGAGGGGCGGCGGGACGGCACGGTCGAGCAGGCGATGCGGCACACGCTGCAGGTGGCCGGGCGCGCCATCCTCTTCGCCACGCTGATCAACGCCGGCGGCTTCCTCGCCTTCATGCTGGCCGAGCTGCCGCCGATGCGCGAGTTCGGCTTGCTCGCCGCGCTCGCTTTCCTGCTCTCGATGCTGGCCGACTTCAGCGCCCTGCCGGCGGCGCTGTGGATCCTGTTCCGCGCCCGGCCCGACGCCGACCCGCCGGCGGGTCGCAGGTAAGCCGGTCCGCCTCCTCGATCAGACCCTTGAGCCGCCCCTGAGGGGGCGATGGGTACGGCATGGGGCCGTGCCCGCCTGCTTATGACCCCCGATGTTAGCGGGCCTCCAAAACCCGCTGAAGCAGCGGGTGCGCAGGTGCCGCGTAGGGATTGACCACCGTGACGCCGCGCCAAACAAAGCCTGGCTGCGGATCCTCGGTGAGCAATAGGCGGCATTGGCATTCGGCGGCGACCGAGAGGATCAGGGCGTCCCAGATCTGCAAGGCGTGGGTGGTCGCCAGATCCAGCGCGGATTGAAACGCGGTCCAAGTAGAATCGGCCACGATAAAGGTGTCCGACCATTCCAGGATCGCCGCCCGCGCGGCCCGAGGTTCGCGCCTGGCCTTAGCCGTAAGCACCCGGTACAGCTCGCCCAAGGTTTGGGCGGGCAACACCACGCTTTCCACGAGTAGG
>JBOIDL010000133.1:0-11084 GCA_050740435.1 Gammaproteobacteria bacterium | reverse complement strand
CGGGGCTCAATACCTTCAAGCTCGGCATCACCCGTTACCCTTGCACCTCGCCTGCTTTCGTGCCTACGCATCAATCTGCCTGTCACCAGATAAACTGCAAGGCTCGATACTGGGCCCGTGGCTAGCGCTTACCCAGGTGGGAGTCCCACCCACTAAAGTACGCGGCATTGCCAAGCCGCACTGTCCCCTACATATTTTTGACAACTCAGTAGTCCCTCAGTATCCTTTTTCGCGAAGAAGGCCGTTTATTTTTCATGCCCAGTCTTTGAGCAGTCGCCGGCGCGGGTAGCTAGGTGCAAGGTAGCTCGGTATCGACAGATTCTTCTATTTTGTAGGCTAGGATTCGATTCACGATGCGCACGCAGATGCCAAACGGAATTAAATTAATGATTAGAAAGCTCGTGTGGAGTTGTCCTTATCCAATCGCGGAAAGCCTTTATCATCTCTCGTTTTCGTTGAACTCTGCCGGAAAAACTCCCGTTCTCGTCTACCAAATGGGTAAAGTTGGCTCAACGTCAGTGTGCGCGTCGTTAAGGAAAGCACGACCGGAGACGCCTCTCCATCACATACACGTTTTGACCGACAAAGGTATCGCTTGGGAAGAAGTACCCCACTTCGGACTAAAACGGGGTTGGTTACGAAAATCAGGTTTGCCGAACAGCATCTCAATTATGCGCAGCAAATATTTGGCGAAACAGTGGGCTCGAGACAAATGCCGTAAGCCTTGGAAGGTGATCACGCTGACTCGCGATCCGATCGCTAGAAACGTATCCGGCCTTTTTGCAACTATCGAGCGTTGGATACCCGACTTTGAGGAGCGTTGTGCGAACAACCTCCTGGATCTTGCCCAACTCTCGGAGTTCTACCTCGCAGAATTCCATCAAAAGCTTGACTTTTATGAAATGCCTTTTCAATGGTTTCATGTGGAGCTCGAGCAATTCTTCGGTATCGACATTCTCGAGAGTGAGTTCCCAAGAACGGCAGGGTATAAGATCTACTCAGGGGACGGCGTCGAACTGCTCTTGATCAAACTCGAATATCTCGATCGCTGTTTTACGCAAGCCATCAAGAAATTCCTGGGCGTCGATATCCCGCTCGTTAACGCCAGGATGGCAACGGATCACTCATACTATCCTGTGTACAAGGCGTTTCGACAATCTTTACGACTTCCCGACGACTACATCAAAAAGATGTATGCCTGCGAGTATGTGCGTCATCTGTACAGTGACTCCGAGATCGCTGATTTCACCAAAAAGTGGAAAAGAAAAACAACTGAGCAACAAGAAACCTAACGGTTACGAACCACCGCCTGCGGATCGGCATCCGCCTGCCGGGCTTCCTCATGTTCTCCACCTTTCTACAGTAAATTTCGCGAAGAAAAGTGTCTCATGGCACAGAGGGCAGCGCGCGGGGCTGATATGGGCGATCAAAACGGTATTCAACTCTCGATATGGGGAAAAGTCGAGCATAGAGCCGAGAATTTAATAGCCCTGCAGCCTCGAGTTGACCCGGTCTCTAAGGGATGATAGCGTCGGCGCGAAGTGAAATAGACATCGCCAGTTCCGGAAATCGTTTCTCCACAAGGCGAACCGAGAACTGTGGAAATGACTAGGTAAATACCGAAGACTAAAGACGAGGGGCAGATGCGGATAGAAACGTTACCTAGCGCACTCAGTGGCAAGTACCAACCCAAGTTACTCCGCGGGCAGTTCGTGCTTGCGAAGCGACCCGAAATCATTCCGGAAACCTGGAGACAGGACTCGTTGTCCGGGTGGATACTTGCAACTCACCCGTCACTACCAGTAGCGCCCATCGTAGGTCGAGAAGGCGTTTCTCACGGTTGGGTTATAGGTTACGCTATTGATCCACATGGCCGCGTTGTAGAACGCGAAGGTATAGCCCTTTCTTCTGTTTCCAGTGGTACCCTTGCTTCTTTGCACGAGCGTTTGGCGGGGTTTGGCGGTAGATATATCCTCGTATTACTCGACGGTCCCTTCCAACGTGTCTATTTGGATCCCTGCGGCACCCTGGGCACCGTATACAGTCCTATAGAGGAAGTAGTTGCTTCAACCTCATTTCTCATTCCTTATTCCAACGCCACCTGTGACAACATCGGACTCCAGAAGGCTCTTAGGATGCCCTTCAACCATAGCACGGGGTACCCAGTCGGATTGACTCCAAGGCATCAGGTGAAAAGGCTGCTTCCGAACCATTACTTAGACCTTGCGAACTGGGAACCGAAACGTTTCTGGCCGCAAGGTGAGTTAGCAGAGGGGGACGCCGAAACCGCAGTAGGAGCGATTGTTGACATACTCAAGACACAACTGGGCGCAATTTTTGCCCACGATAGTGTTCAATTATCACTCACTGCCGGGGGGGACTCTCGCGTCCTTCTCGCGTGTGCCAAGAAGTATGCACAGGAGATGGAGCTATACACCGTCGAGATCCCGAGGGATGTAACTTGCCGGGTTGACGTAAGGATCAGCGGCAGTATTGCCCGACGCCTCGGCCTCAAGCACAGAATCCTTCGACACCAAGATGCCTCGGTCTCAGATTTTGAGGAGTGGCTCTACAAAACGGGCTGCGAAGTCAGTGCAGAGCGGGGGTGGCAAACTGTAAGGACAATAAAGCAGCTCAGACCGGACAGAGTGGCGATAGTAGGCTCGGGCGGGGAACTCACACGGGATTTCTGGTGGCGGAAGGAGGATTCTCCATCCAGCCCCATGACGCTAGAGCGGTTAGCACGGCAGTGTGGAGCACCGCTTATTCCAGAGGTCAGAATGGCTTTTCAAGCATGGCTTGATTCTCTACCGCCTATTAGCAGTTTCCTCACAATTCTCCATTTGTTCTACATCGAGCAGCGCCTAGGGTGTTGGGCTGGTGTAATGCCATACGGTGAAGCCCACAGTACATTCGACATCCTCCCCTATTCTCATCGCCGAATCATCGAGCTGATGTTGTCTCTTCCGGTGAACTATAAGCGAGAGCGTCGATTTTGGAAGGACGTCGTCGAGCGAGAGTGGCCAGATCTCCTGTTGTTTCCGGTGAATCCTCGATCAAGATTCGAGGTATGGGAGGAACGAACTAGATTAGGGTTGAGCCGAGTTGCGCGCGGCCTTCGGAATCCCAAAGCTACGATCCGACGGATCGCCCAACGCAGTGCTTCGATGTGTGCAATTCGGTGAACACGCGTCGTAGATAATGATACGGTGATCCTCTGGGATGTGGCCCCAGACCATCCAAGGCAGCGCGGTGAGTCCCTCAAGGGGCACGAGAGGTCGGTAGTCGCGAGGGCACGCTCCTTGGGAAGGGCATGGGATGAGCCGCTTACGGGTTTCCAGGAATACGATCAGCGGCATCGTTTGGAGACCCAGCGCCGCAAAGCCACCGTTTCAGGATATACTGCTCGCCCGGCACAAAACCAGTGTTCCCTCGTCTTTCCCCGACCCATGAAACTTGAGTTTCCGCAGGACGACGCCGACCTCGCCCAATCCCTCTCCGCCGCGATTCGTGTAGGCGATGACTTGTGGGTCGGGAGCGACGAAGGCACCAAAGCGATGTGTTTGCGCCGTGACAAAGGCGAGAGGAGCAAGCCGCCGTTTCGCAGAGTCGACGAGATCGATCTCGTGCAGGAGCTGGATCTGCCCGGAAAAGCAGTGGACGAGAAGGGTGGGCTGCCCGAACCTCGAAGGGATGGACTGGGATGCACAGGGCGGCTATCTTTGGATGGTCGGTTCGCACAGCCTGAAGCGAACAGCGGCGAAGTTTGCCACCAAGAAGGGCAGCCCGATCGATGACGCGGAGAACCTCGCGCGGCTCTCGGTGATTTCAACCGATGGGAACCGTTTTCTGCTGGGGCGCCTTCCATTGAAGGTTGACGCAAAGGAGCGGTCCACAGTCGTCCAGCGGGGAGCCTACGCGCCGGATCATTTCGGCGCACGCCTGGCAGGCACGGAGCGTACCAGCGAGCTACTCGATGCGTTGTACGATGATCCAATTCTCAAGCAGTTTCTCATCGCGGGACATGAACTGCCGGGGAAAGACAATGGCGTGGACATCGAGGGGCTCGCTTGGGACGCTAAGGAGAAGCGCCTGATCGTGGGTTTGCGCGGCCCGGTATTGCTCGGGATGGCCATGCTGCTGGAGCTGAAGGTCACCGAAGAATTCGCGGGCGCTAGTGGCGTCGGCCGGCTGCGGCTCCAGCGCATCGGGGCACATGGTCAGCCTTTCCGGTGGCATTTCCTCGATCTGGATGGGCTCTCTGTTCGCGATCTTTGTTTTCGCGGCAACGATTTGCTGGTGCTCGCGGGGCCGACTATGCCGATTGACTGGCCGGTGACGATCTACCGCTGGGAAAAGGCCCGCAGCGGCATGGACGGGCGGCAACGTTTTGTCTGGCAGGAAAGCGGCGAGCTGGACTTGTGGGTGCGGGCGGAACTTAAGGATGCCGAGCGCAAACACGATCGCCCGGAAGCGCTCACGCTGTGGAAGAAGGACCAGGCGCTGGTGGTCTGCGATGCGCCTTCGGGGAAGCGCTTCCACAAGCCGGCAACGGTGGAGGTCGACAAGGTCGTGCTCCCGAAAGCGACTTAACTGGGGAAATGAGCGCCGCGAAGCCAGCGGTAGAGAATGGGAAACAACCGCGGCGATATTAGCAACGAGTGATATAAGAACAATGGGGGGATCGCAGGAATAGCGCCGCGGGGCCGTCCCGTGGCTTAGAACTTCCAGCATAGCGCTTTGCAGTAGGAGGGTATATGCAAACAGGGGTGGGAGGCATGATTTGCAGGATCACAAACGCGAGAATACTCCAACTCGTCGTTCTGTCCTCGTGCTTTTCCGGTTGCACACAGACCTCGCAGTACCGCACCGATTACGAGGTCTGCACAAGTACGGACCCCGTCACCGAGTGTGGAAGCAAGTCGATAGAACTATACGAGGTTGCCGGCCACAGAGACAATGACTATCTGTTAGGCTTCGTTGAATTCGATGATCAAGGGCAACTGCAAGATCGCGAGCAGATGGACGCCGTGATCGACGAAATCATCAAGTACACGGCCAGACGTGATGAATCACGTTCAAGAAATGCTCTCATGGTCGTTTTCGTTCACGGGTGGAAGCACAATGCCAGGCCGGATGATGGCAACGTCGCTAGTTTCAGAACCACGCTCGCAAAACTCAGTCACCTGGAAAGTATATCCAGCAAGCTGGAAGGCCGGGCTCCACGCAAGGTCGTGGGTATCTATTTCGGTTGGCGCGGCGAGTCGATCGATATTCCCTGGGTGGATGATGTAACGTTCTGGGATCGCAAAAACACCGCACATAAGGTCGGGCATGGGGCTGTGACCGAAGTGCTCTCGAGACTCGAGGATATTCGCAACGTGATGCACGATATCACCGGTGAGCCGCAGAGTCACAGCCGGCTGGTCGTCATCGGCCACAGCTTTGGAGGCGCCCTGGTATATTCGGCGCTGTCGCAGATTTTGGCGCAACGCTTCGTGGTCACGAAGGGACCGCTAGGCACGAATACGGATGTACCGGGGTTCGCCGACCTGGTCGTTTTAATTAACCCCGCCTTTGAGGCCCTGCGGTTCGCTCCCTTGAGCGATATGGCAAACGCGAGGCCCACATATTTTCCGTTGCAACTGCCTGTAGTAACGATTCTTACGTCAGAGGCAGACTGGGCGACGAAGTACGCGTTCTCGGCCGGACGATTCGTTTCGACACTGTTCGAAAAGCATAAGGATATGACGCGGCGTAATCCCGTCGAAAAAGGAACTGAAGTCATCTCGGAGGGCTCCGCCGACCGAACCGCAGTAGGGCATTTCGAACCTTATCGGACTCATAGACTCGAGTACCGCGATCAATTGGCCGGGTCCGAAGATGGCCGAGCCCAACGTCTCACGCAAGTTAAACAAGGATGGTGTGAGGATAAACCGGGCAAGGAGATCGAGTTTCCCGGCTCCGTGCTGATACGTACGCCGAACACAGTCGCACGCAACCCCTATCTTGTCATCAACGTCGATAAAAGGATCATACCGGACCACAACGATATCTATGCCGATAGGGTCACCGAGTTTCTGCGTTACATAATTCTGCTTTCCACGCAGGTCCCAAAGAATGACATCGTGTGTATGGCGAAATCGTAACGGATATGTGCAGAGGAAACATGGTTCGCCGAAGGTGAATAGCCGGTAGAGACGACACTGGTACAAGAACACCTCAACACCTCAAAGGCAAAAGTATGATGCGACTCATTTTGCTTCCCGCGTTCGATGGGACGGGATCAATGTTCAACGCGTTAGTGAAAGAATTAGGGAACGCGTTTGAGACGACGGTGATCTCCTATCCGGGATCCGGTCCGCAAGATTACTCCACGTTAACAGACGGAATAAGAAAGCAAATTCATGAAACGCCTGATTACGTTGTTTTAGGGGAGTCGTTTGCGGGACCCATTGTGTATCAGGTGGCGGTGAGGGATGCAGAAAAATGCAAGGGCGCTATTTTCGTCGCGACCTATTTGACCAACCCGAACCCTTTGGTTTTGAAGATCCTGACAGCGATGCCACCCTTGCTACTTTCCTTTTTCCTGTCGAGGCCGTCGATGGTAAGAGCGCTCTCTTTGAGCCGCGAGGCTGACTACGCAGTAGCCAAAGCGATTGCCAAAAATTTTCGCTCGGTGAACCCAAACGCGATTCGAAAACGCCTGATGGCGATTGCAAACTTAGATACCGCGCCGACTCAAGAATTGACCGTCCCCTGTCTGTGCATCCAAGCCACTAAAGATAAGTTAGTCCCAGAACGCAAGGTTATCGACCTTAAACGGGTTTGTCGTTCCTTGGACGTCAGGCAAGTCGCAGGGGGACATTTCATATTACAAGAGGCGCCTGGGGATGCTGCTGAGTTGGTAAGAGCATTTTGTCAGAATCTCACCGCCAAACCGGAGGATCTGTAGTACAAGCACGCCGGATCCCCGTGCGCCTCGGCAGTGGCAGGGCGAGCAGAGCGGGGAGCCCACGGACGAAGAATCTCCGAGCCGTCCAGTTGCTCCTGGGGCATACTAAGCTCGAGAGCACCGTCAGGTATCTAGGGATTGAGGTTGACGATGCCCTGGAGATGTCTGAGCAGACCGAAGTCTGAAACCAAAACCGGAGGCGGCCGCCTAGTGCGGTCGCTTGCCGGTAAGAAGGCGACGTTCTGGAGAGCGGCCATCGGGCAAGGTCCCCTGGTATAAAGAGAGATCGTCTAAATGGGGCGGCCATGATGCCCACACCCGGATTAGCGGTTATCACCATAGTGGCGACCCTTGCCTATCTCGGGCTCGCCATCCTTGGCTGGGGCGGATTTGCCGCCTTCTTCTCGCACCCGGCCCTGATTGCCCTTGCGATCGCGCTCTTCGTGCTCTCCGGCGTAGCGCTCTTCAGTGGCGGAAACCTGAGCCCCGGCGAGCGTGAGGATCGTGCCAACCGCTGGGTCATTCGTACCCTTCGCGCTGATCGGCCGACTACGATGCTTACTGTGCCCGGACGTCACGGCTGATCCCAGGCTCTATTGAGGCAAGCGGCCGCCGAAGGTCCGGTATGGGTCGCGCTATGTAAGGCTGTGCGCAGCGACCCAGAGAGGTATCCACAGACACACTGGCGTCCCCAGGTTGCCAGATAATCGGACACGTTAGTGCAGAATGCTTATAGAAGCGGCGAGCGCGCCAAATCGTCTTCCGAATACCGCAGTTGTCTACATCGTGCGCCTAGTTCGCCAAAAAAGCGATGCACGGTTCCAAGCTGTGCTGCGACCGTTTCCAGCGTATTCATGTGAGCACGGAAGGCGGCGGAGCCGACCAAGCCCTTGGTGTACCAGGAGATGTGCTTGCGCGCCACCCGCACGCCGGTGAAGGTTCCGTAAAACGAATACAGGTCATCAAGGTGACCGAGCAGCACGCGATGGATTTCCTCAACCTGCGGCGGCGGCAGCTCCGTGCCGGTCTTAAGGTAGTGCTCGATCTCGCGGAAAATCCATGGACGGCCCTGCGCCGCGCGGCCGATCATCACCGCATCGGCGCCGGTATATTCGAGAACGTGTTTCGTTTTCTGCGGCGTGGCAATGTCGCCGTTGGCGATCACGGGTATTTTCACCGATCGTTTAACCGCCCTGATGGTGTCGTACTCGGCGTCGCCCATGTACATGCAAGCGCGCGTGCGGCCATGGATTGCGAGTGACCGAATGCCCGATTGCTCGGCAATCCTGGCGATAATGAGCGCATTCTTGTTGTCCTTGTTCCAGCCGGTACGGATCTTCAAGGTGACGGGAACACTCACCGCTTTGACGACGACTTCGAGAATGCGCGCCACCAGCGCTTCGTTCTGCAGCAGCGCAGAGCCGGCGTAGACATTGCAGACTTTCTTGGCCGGGCAGCCCATGTTGATATCGATGATCTGGGCGCCGCTGTCGACGTTGTACCGCGCGGCTTCGGCAAGCATGCCCGGATCGGCGCCGGCGATTTGGATCACCTTGGGCTCGACCTCGCCTTCATGGTTACCGCGGCGGATGGTTTTCTCCGATCCCCATAACAGCGAGTTGGACGCGACCATCTCCGAGACCGCCATACCGGCACCCATTAGTTTGCAGAGCTGACGGAAAGGCCGATCGGTCACGCCCGCCATGGGCGCAACGATCAGATTGTTCTTAAGACGGATGGAACCGATCTGCATGGGGTCAAAAACCTCTCTCGGCGAAACGTGCGCAGAAACTGCGGGGGTGTGGGGCCTACGGGCTGCTCTTGCTCACCATCAATGCGCGCCGGCCTCGTTGCCCCAGATCTCTTGCAGCCGCGCCTCTCGCTCGCAAGTGTGCCGGTAATAGCGATAGCGCAGGGGATTCTTCTTGTAGTAGTCCTGGTGATAGTCCTCGGCGGGATAAAAGATTCCGGCGGCGACGATCTGGGTCTGGATCGGGCTTTTTAGTTTGCCGACCTTCTCCAGCTCTGCCTTGCTCGCATCGGCCAGTTTCTTCTGTGTCTCGTCATGCGTGAAGATCGCGGTGCGATACTGCGGTCCGCTGTCGCAGAACTGGCGGTCCTTGACCGTGGGATCGACGCTGCGCCAGTAGACGTAAAGCAGCCTCTGGTAGCTGACTCTGGCCGGATCGAAGACGATCTCCACGGCTTCGGCATGACCGGTGGCGCCGGCAGAGACTTCCTCGTAACTGGGGTCGGGTTTGCCGCCGCCGATGTAGCCGGAGACAGCCGAGATCACGCCAGGCACGTTCTCGAAGTCAGCTTCGGTGCACCAGAAGCACCCACCGGCAAACGTGGCCTTGGCGGTGGCCGCCGAACCGGCGCCGGAGAAGCCTGCGCAAAGCGCCAGCGCGACCGCAGCGGCGGCACGCTTGATTCGCGGGTTCATGTCAGGTCCGGAGCTCAGGCAGCGGCTCGTCTGCCGCTACGAAGCGCAGCGCGACGCCGTTGTTGCAATAGCGCAGACCGGTAGGCGCGGGGCCATCGTTGAAAACATGGCCCTGGTGGCCCTCACAGCGGGCGCAGTGGTACTCGGTGCGCGGCCAGATCAGCTTGTAATCGGTCCGCGTGGCGATGCGGCCGGGCAGCATGTCGAAGAAGCTGGGCCAGCCGGTGCCGCTCTCGAACTTGTGCTTGGCGTCGAACAACGGCAGATAGCAGGCGGCGCAGAGGAACAGGCCCGGACGCTTCTCGCCGTTGAGCGGGCTGGTGCCGGGACGCTCTGTGTCTTCCTCGAACAGCACCTGGTACTGCTCGCGGCTGAGGAGTTTCTTCCACTCGTCTTTGGATTTCATGAGCTTGCTTACTCTAGGTTTGGACTCGGCGGCAGCGGCCCGCACGCAAGCGATGCCCAATCCGAACGTGGCGCCGACAGCGGCGAGGGTGCGCAGAACGTTTCGTCTGTTCATGAGTTGAGGTTATGAAGCTGGCGTTATGGACGCGCGCGCAGGGCCTTTAGTTCCCCGAAAAATCATACTACTTAGAGGTCCTTTACGAAGTATGATACGTCCCTTTTTTTGGACGTCTGGCTGATGGCGGCACGAACATCGTTGTCAATCACTCGGATATGCAGCGACGCGGTCGAGCATAACCAGCGCTCCCGCTGGAAGCGACGCCACGGCGAAGGCCGTACGGGTCGGCAACGGGGTGACGCCCAGCTCGCGGAAGCCAGGCGGAGTAGATCAGATCCACGGCTTTGAAATCCTTGCTGTCCGCGAGCAGCAGAGTAACGCAAAGATCCAATAATCTGAGGTCACAGTGCGCGCGATGAAGCTAATCGTATCTCACTTAGAAGCGTTGAGAACATATGTCAGCCGCGAGTTTTACTACATCATGAGGGATCTTATCTCGACTCATGGCTGGCGGCACCTCGAAATCTGTAAATTATGGAATGGTGCGGGGACCATAAGGGACAAGCTCATCGATGAGTTCGGGGAACTACCAGAAAGCATATTATTCTGGGAGGGCTACGAGCTTTTACATGCACAGGCGAGGGATATCTATCGTCTGGACTGTCGTAAATTCGTTTTGGCCGACGATCTGCATTGGCGGGATGAGCGGATGAGACAAAGAAAGTTAGTAAGCTTCGCCTTATGTGACACGATTCTGTCTACCTATGGGTATACTTGGGCTAGGTTTTACCCCGAATTCTCCGGCACAAAGAAAGTAGTATGGATCCCTCATTCAGCCTCGCCAGATTTTATGCTTCCATACAACCGTTGTCCCGAAAATTCCATTTTGCTTAGCGGTGCAATAAGCCGTTATTACCCTCTACGTCAACAAATGAAAGCCTTGCATGCGCAGGGCCCCACTCTATTGCCTACCATGGCCATCCAGGATATTACACCGGATATGACTACGAAAACGATCAGGATATTGGCGGCGGGTATGCCAAAACAATTAATAAGTATCGGGCAGCTTTTACGGACAGCCTCACATTTAAATATGTAGTCGCTAAATACTTCGAGATTCCCGCCACCGGTGCGCTTTTGTTTGCCGATGATGCGGTGAGTGGCCCATTGAGGGAACTGGGGTTTATGGAGAACCGGCATTACCTTTCTGTGTCGAAAGA
>JBOIDL010000132.1:0-11118 GCA_050740435.1 Gammaproteobacteria bacterium | reverse complement strand
CCGCAAGGACAGCTCACCCTCACTATGTCAGCCAATCAAGCGGTCCAGGAGGAACTGTTGCATTACCTGGCGGCTTTGAAAGCCGCGTGAGCCGCCGAACAACCGGATTTTTTGCAACGTTAGGGTCTAGGTCGGTAGCGCCTGCAGTTGCGAGGAACTTAGACAATGTGCCTATGACCCAGGCCTGGTGGTCGAACCGGCATCCAAGGACACGCTGGTGGCGAATGTAGCGCGCGGCGACCTGCTCGAAGGGCGTTACGGGTACGGAGAGACTCATGGCGCACCCCCTTTGGTCGCCTCGTGACGCACGATGTGCGAGATAGGTAATGCCACCTCCCGAAGGGCATCGGTGTTGAGGCGTAAATAGACGCATGTGCTCTCGAGCGTGTGGTGACCGAGAAGATCGCCGATAGCTTTGAGCCCTACCCCGCGGTCCAGCAATCGCATTGCGAATCCGTGGCGGAAGCCGTAGGGGGAATAGCTCTCGAGTGGCAAGCCACTCTGGCGGACCCGCCGTTGAAAGATCTGCGCGATCGCCGGTACCCCCAGTGGCCTCACTGGAGCCTGCATGCACAGGAACAGTCCCGGGTGGTCGCACGGCGGGCGCCCCTTGCGTAGATAGCGCTTTAGAACACGGGTGGCTGGATCGGTCAACGGCAGAACCAACACCGATTGTGTCTTGCGCTGCTCGACCCGAAGCGTTCGCATGTCCCAGTCGATCGATTCGAGCTTAAGGGCAGCAATCTCCCCGGTGCGCAGACCGCAGTGTGCCATCAAATAGAAGATAGCGTAATCGCGCTGCCCTAGAGAGGTGGAGCGATCAATCGAGCGTACCAGCCGCTGAGCGAGATCCCAGGAGATAGCCCGTGGAGGACGTTCGGCGCGGTACCTGCGCGGCATATCGATCGCGTCAAGACGTGTGCCTATTTCACTGCGGTCGTGACAGAACCGCAGAAACGACCGCAGATAGCCGACCTCACCCTGTAGGCTGGAGCGCCCCACCCGGTGTGCGATAGCGGCCACGAAGTTTTCGATGTCAGACGCCGACAGATCCGCAAGACGCCCGCTTGATGGCAAGCCGTCTCTGAGAAGCGCCGTTGCAACCACAATGTGCTGATCCGCCGTGATAACGGATAGACCGCGCATCTCCAGAAGGTATTTGCGGTAGGCGCCCAGTAACACGGCGTATGGACCAGTTTGTGGCTCTTCGAGCCACTGCCCACATGAGCGTAGGAACCGCTCGAAGACCCGCTGGGTGGTCCGAAAGCGCCGCGGTTTCCTGGAAGATGCGAAAATCCGCTGCAGGTCCGCACACGAGAAGCTCGCATTACGCGACGCAGGTAGGTGCTGCTCTAGCGCGGACCTCGCGACCGCTATGTGGCCGCGCATCGGCCTACACGTGTAGCCAGTGGTCTTCAGCCAATCGGCGAAGTCATTGAGCCAGTTGGCAACCGGTGACGTCGAATACTGGCAGGAGTAGTACGGTAGAAAGAGTCGTATACGCATGGTGACCTCCAAATCCCCAGAAATGGGGTAAACCATGCTACGTCCGCATTATTATTAATGTTGAGCAAATAAATCGGAAACTTCGCTAATCATCTAAATGCGGTTTCATTACTGCGCATAAGAAGGCGCTCCACATAAATCGATTAATGTTGAGCTCAACATTACTCGACAATAAGCACCGCGTGCTCGGCTTCGAAGATCTGTTCCGCGGCACTATCGATGGTTGTACCGTGCATCCTCGCGAGGTTGCGAAGGCCGCACTACGGATGAACGCCGCAGCGGTTCTGATTTATCACAATCACCCCAGCACCGACCCTACACCATCGCGCGCCGACGAGTTGTTAACGCAACGGCTTAAAGAAGGCCTCAGCCTCCTCGATATCCGCGTTATCGATCACATTGTTATCGGCGGCACCGAGGTGGTGTCGTTCGCCGAATGTGGACTTATCTGATATGTGGAGCTGGAGGTACGGCCGCGCCAGCCGTGCCCCCAGCGATAAACGAGCTTCACATATTTCTGCTACATCCGGCGCAACCACCCTACGAGCTCTCGACCATCCAGCATGAGGTGTCCGCCGCGCGGTGGCGCCAGCGCATCCGGAAACACCTGCGCCAATGCTTGTCGCTTAAGGTCGATGTCCGCGCGGGCATAGCGCATCGTCGTGTTCAGTCCGGCGTGGCCCAGCCACTGGCTAATTGTGGCGAAGTCGACGCCAGCTTTTAGCAACGCGACGGCTGTGCTGTGCCGCAAGGAGTGGGGATGGATGTGCTTGTCTCGCAGCGCGGGCGCGCAAGGCGTCGCTGCGGCGACGTATCGCCGCAGCAAATAGCGCACACCGAAGCGGGTCAACGGTCGGCCGCGTGCGTTGGTAAAGAGGAGTGTATCGGCCGTTCCGGCCCCTACCGGGCACTCGTTCATGAGATCACGCAGCAACCGCACGGTCGCCGGCCAGATCGGGCACAGTCGCGTCTTTCCCCCCTTGCCGAGAAGACGGACCTGGCATGGCGCATCGAGGCGGATATCGCGTCGTCTGAGGTTCAAGACCTCCTGCACCCGCGCCCCGGTATTGAACATCAGCGCAAAGAGCGCGTGGTTGCGCCGACCGAGCAGCGTGTTCCGGTCGATACTCTTGAGCAGTGCTCTGGAATCGCCGACGTCCGCGAAATCCAGGCAAAGCTAGTATTGTGTCCCGCAATGAACTTTCGTAAGTAACGAGGATCAGTTCGGCTATCCTGACCACTGGGGGAGCCGTGATGAAAATAGGCCGTCCGAAAAGGAGAAACATAATTCAGAACTAACTAAACTGAGACTACTAACCGTCCACGAATACGGGGGAAGATCCTAAGTCCACACCGACATTACCCGACTTGGCTTTTGGTGGCTTCGGTTTGGCTTTCGCTTTCCAAGCTCTCTCCCATTTTGCGTCGCTGCAGCTCAGATGCTGTTCTCAAGATTGAGCCACCCCTCCCACAGCATCACCATGGCGAGTGTGTCGAGTTCGCAGTAGCGAAGCAAAGCCTCCGCAATGCGTGTCGTCTCTGCCTTCGACATCTCTGAAAATTGCATCTTAGCGTAGGCCATCATGGCAGCGCCGCCGTCGGCCAGCTCGTCCTCGGAGTACATCCGGTCAAGCGTGTTCCTCTCCCATTGATCGAAGACCTGCGGCAGCGCCCCGTATGGGTCCTGAATCCCTCCGCCCGGCCCCCGCTTCAGCCAGGTATGGTCTTTGTAATTGAGACTCTTGATGCCACCCGGGGCACCGTAGACCGGTTTTGAGTACTTGGCCTGCAAATAGGCGGAAGCCTCTAGAATCGCTGGGAGGACGACCTTCATGGAATTTGAGCCACCCATCCGAGGGTGCCAGAAGAACCGCACCACGAGTTCCAGGAGATCGACCATCGGGCGGGTCGCCTGCCAGGGATCGGGGCACTTGCCCGAGGGTTCGGTGATGGACTCGATCCATTGCACTAGCGGCTTCCGATCTGGTGCCTCACTGTCTTGCAGTTGCTTGCGGATTTGGCCAAGGACGGTGTTCTCGTGGTGGGAGTAGCGGAAGATGGTGCCCCGGTCGTGCTCGAGTTCCTTTTTCAAGGCCCGGACAAAGTCGAAATTGGGGAAACTGCCGCGCTCCTCACTGATCCACTGTCCCTTATGCGCGATGGTGCTGTCCTTCTCGAGTACGTGGTGCGAGAATTGAAAGGCAATCTGTTTCATAGGGCCGGCGGCCCTTATTGAAGGGGATGGCGACCATCGAGGTCTCGAAGTCGATGAAATGAAGAGGGTAGGCGTAGTCCTCGATGGCCTTGAGGAAGCTCCCCTTGTCGAAGTAGTGTTTGGAGCTGTTCTCAAGGGTTTTGGACCACTGCAAAACCCGGCGCCGGCTCGCGTTCAGGCCCGAGGGCTCCACTGTCTTAGACTTGGTCTTGGGAATCAGGTCGTCTTCGCTCAGCGAGTCGATGAAATAGACTCCCTTCTCCAAGAGCTTCGGGGCCTGTAATCCCCAGATACCAAAGATGGGGATCCGGTGGTTGAACTCCCCTGGACGAAGCGCTAACGCTTTGGTCCAGCACTCCTCGAACCCGCTCTTCAATTCGGACTCCCGCTTGTCGATACGGAACTCACAGGCTTTGCACTCGCCGGTCACCTTGGGTGCCATCTGGCTGTCGCTCCGATACTCCAAGGCGAGGTATTTTAGCCAGGCTGCGAAGGGGCGCTCCTTGGGCCAATCAGGAGCGTCCTTTCCATTTGGCTTCCCGGATTGAATCGCCTCGACCTGGTCTGAGACATTCACTTCGACAAGGATCCTCGCCCCCAGGTCAGAGCCGCTGAGCTTTTCATCGACGAGGACTTTGTCCCGGCCAGCCGCCTTTACCAGACGGAAAAGCTGATTCAGCCCGTCGACTGTGGAGGTGGATTTCTTATTAGCGAGGAAAAGGTGTGGTACGACTTCTAGTTCCGGGTAAGCGTTTTGAACCACGTAATGCTGAAAGGCGATATCGTAGAGGTACGGCTTCCAAGCAGATGCCGCAGCGCAAGGACGCCGGTCATCTCGCATCGTCTTAGGCACTCTTTCGGAACGGTTTGTCCAGTGACGGAGCAAACAGTTAGTTCAGGGGCATCGGCTAACTCGCCGGAATGAGGCGTAATGGTCATAGTGCTCCAATAATCAGATGGGGACTCCAGGCGGTATTGCATCCGCATCTTCAGGTCACGATGGACCTTTCCTTCAAGTGCCACGACCGTCATTTCCAGTCGGGGCGTAAACTCATCCTCCAATTTCTTCCGCTTGCGGGCATCCCCGGCCGCGGCCTGCGATTCCTGCGCCCGTCTTTCCAAATAGAACCGGCAGAATTCCGAGATGCCGGAATCGAGCTTGGCGGAATTCGCCAAGCGCTCAGTATCGATCCCGACAGACGTGGCGTTTTCAATGACGTGAGGCAGCGCCACTAATCCGGCGCGACCCGTCACGGCGTTGTGCTCTGTTGGGGAACAGCGAACCTCCACGAGGCGCTCGTAGCTGTCATGCGCGACCGTGGCGCGAACCCTAATCAGCGCCGTGCCCTCAAAACAGCGGCGAACTTCCTCGACTTGTCCGCCAACCGGCATTCCACCGAATTTTTCGATCCAGGCGCGCGCGATCTCTTCCGCTTCCTTCGCGGGGTTCTGGTCCGCGTCCTGCACCTGATGTACGCCCGTGGCCAGAATTTTGTTGACCAACCGCATGAATGAAGCCGTTCCCGGTGCATAGAGCGGAGCCTTTGCGGCAGGGCCTGTCACATTTTCCTCGAGCCGGATGAATTCGCGTCCTCCATCCTGCTCGGAGAGATAGACGCCAGGAGAATGCGGCGTCACCTGAGCTCCCAGGCTCTTGAATGCTGCGAGGGTGAATTCACGCTGCTCCATCGCCCGTGTGACGCTCGGCAACTTCGGTGCGCGAGGTCCGATATATTCTGCGCCGTCCATGCTGCCGAGCATTTCGTTGATGCTTGCTTCCTCACGCTCTAACTCGGCTTTTGCCTCGGCAATACTCTCTTCCGCCTTTCGGGTTGCGGTCTCTACATCCTTGCCAGCGAGCGCCGAAATCACCAACTGGCGAATTTTCTCGTCGAAGCTGGTCGCTTCGTTTTCTTCGCCATCGCTGATCCCAGAAGCCTCAAGCAGCGCCTCCACATCGCCAATCGCGTGAGAAGCCATTTGTAGCTTCTCCATGAGGCGCCCCACGATGTATTCCTCAAAGGTACCGCGCAGAATGACGTTGAGGATGCTGACGCTCGCATGCTCGGAAGCTAGACGTTGCACGCGACCGATCCGCTGTTCCACGATCATGGGATTCCAGGGCAGGTCGTAGTTGACGAGCACATTGGCGACCTGGAGATTGATACCTTCAGAACCGGCTTCGGTGGACACGATGACACGGCACGCTGGAGGATTTTGCTTGAAGCGCGCGATCGTGTCTTGGTTTCGCTGACCGGACGAGCCATTGATGATGCCAATCGTTATGTGGTGCTCTTCCAGATAGGCCTGAATCGTGGTCTGCGTTTCGATCCGGCCGGTGAACACAACCATACGCCAGCCGCTCGGGTTATCCCGTTTAAGTCTCTCGACGAGTTCGCCAAGCCCTTGAAGTTTCGCGCTGGTTCCCATGGGTGCCACAATGACGCGAACCGCTGCTGCAAGTTCTTGAGGGACGGTCCCGTTTCTCGCCATCGTGTTGAGCTGAGCCATCAGTGCGTGCGGACTGCTGGTCACAGCCTGAAGGATGGAAATCTGTGCAAGCCGATTAAGCTTTTGGATCGGCTTTGCGATAATCCGGATCAATTCGAGCTCCGGGGCCGTCGGCTCAACTTTGTGAAGTTGAACGATCCGGTCCGGGAAGTAGAGTTTGGCATCGCCTCGCCGGACGCGGGACATATAGCCGTAAACGATCGACCGGAATTCCTCGCGTGCTTCCGTCTTCAACACACGCGCCTGATCGCGTTTATCCGCGATGAATTTCCGGGCGAACATCCCCTCGCTTCCGAAGGGGTTTTCATGGCCTCTCGCTACCGTAAGCAGGTCGACGAGCGAATAAAGGTCCCATAGCCGATTTTGGATTGGGGTGGCGGTTAGCATCAGAACGTATCGAAACCGTCGTTTCTCCAACGCTTTGCGAAAGCGAATGGCGACCTGCGGCGGCGGATCGACGCCGTACAGGTTCCGCAGCTTGTGCGCCTCATCGAGCACCAGCATTTCGAAGCGATCTTCCGGAATCTTGTCCAGATGCACCCGCGCCGAGTGATAGGTCGTGATGATAGCGCCTACCTCTTCCGGCTCGGCATCGATGAGGCTAGCTCCGGTGGCTATTTCGGAGGGAATGTTGAATTTTGTCTCAAGTTCATCTTTCCATTGCGGGCCGAGCAGCTTCGGGCAAACGATGAGGATTCTCGAGAGGCGGGAGCGAGAGATCAGCTCGCTTGCAATTAGGCCCGCACTGATAGTCTTGCCCAGACCGACCTCGTCGGCCAGCAACGTTACGGGAAGACGGCGGCAGAACGTGATGAGATTTGTGACCTGATGATGGTAGGGGGCGAGGTTCTCTCGCCAACGAGATTCAGACTTCAGGTCTCGCGCCGTCTCGATGACAATGGGGTCCGCCAGGTCCCACTCCAGCGCAGCGCGATAAACCTCATACTCGTTTGGGGCGACGTTCCGTCGGAGGATTTTGGATTGTAATTCGGATGACACAGCCATCGTCAAACCGGCATTCAGGAAACGGGCCACTCTACGCTTTAGAATGCCTCGTCCAAAGGTTGTGAGCAAGGTTCGAGCCCTACACGGCCCACCAATTAATCAATAAGTTAACTCACGGCCGCTTTATGTCAGTCGGTTTTGGGTAGCACTGTGGGTAGCATTCCCGTAGGCTGAGATTTACCGCGATTCACGATTAAGAGCCTTGAGGCAAAGGTGTTTGGCGTGGGTGTGAAAATTACTGTCATGCGAGTAGTAAGGTGGCGCATCGCCGATTACGCGAGCCCTACGGCGGTTCAGGGGCGATCGCAGGTGGCGGGTGGGTCGGCGATGAGGAAAGAGCGTTTAAAAATCCTATACGTCGCTCGATCTCAACTTTTATTCCCGTAGTTGCGCCCAAGAGCAATCGAGTGGGCTATTTCGTTAATGCGACTTAGTCTCGAAGACTCTGAGGATCTCCTTAAGAAGTGTGTGGATCGGAGTGGTAAAGAAAGTACGAACAACAACAGTCGTATGGAAAACTCCCCGGGACAGCGCAATGAAGCCGAGGTTCTCTGGCTTCACCTTTATCGCCCTCGTCAAAGCCTCTAGCTGCTCCAGTCCAAAGATGACCACCCGATCTCCCTCTAGGCCGCGCGAGCTGTGAAAGGTACACAATCGAATCTCCGTCGAAAGAGCCATGCTTCGACGCAATCGGTCATCTGTATAGTCGATGAAAGCAATGTCATCATGGCTCAAAGTCAGCTGCTCCAGCGCTAAACGCGCCCATCGCGCCTGCTGCGACTCTTCGCTCGGTACCAGCACTAGCATCCCCACCGGAACGGCATTCTCGTCCGCTGAAATAGCGTCAATCTCATCCTTAAGTATCTGCGCATATGCACGCGATACCAGATTGTCCTGCTCATGCCCATCGTCATCAAACTCGCCTGGAATTGCGGGAACTGGCACATATGTAAGCGGCGCGCCGACTCTCTCAAACTCAAGCACTAACTGACCACGGCCTGGCTTAAAGATCTGATTGAAGGCTGCTTCTATTTTGCGAAGCGCGTCGGGCCAAGCATCGTGAAAGGCGACGGCAGCAAAATACTGCGCACTTGGATTCCGAAAGTTTCTTCGTAGGTTCTTTCGCTTTACGGGCTTGTCATTCGAAAATGAATCAAGCCACGCGAGCGCGGACGAATCATCGCGATAGATCTCCTGCCCTTGGCCTAAGGCCAAGCAGATGGTCGCATGTGGTGTTGCATGAAGCCTCAGAAGAATCGTGCATATCCTGCGCCTCATCTACGAGCACGGTGTCGTAATGCGCGATCACGGCAGTGTCACCGGACGCTTCGAGGCTTTCAACCACCATTCGTCCCCACTCATCGGGGCTCCCGCCGCCGAAGTATTGGAGCCGATTCATCTCAAAACAGCGCCCCGCAAGTTGATTGACGTCGAGGACATCCATTTCATGCTCTACGTGCTTAAGGTTCTCTTCAAACGACAGCAGACGCCGAATGTCGCTTGCAAGGGTCTTGTTGAAACATACGAACAAGACCTGCTTCTTGGAGTAAGCGTGATGCAGGCCGATGGAAAGAAGGCGAAAGGTCTTGCCAGTACCTGGCGCCCCGCTAAATACAGCATATTCGGTGCCCTCGGCGGGAAACTCTCCACGCAACTGCGCATTGATGCTTCGTTCGATCTGTTTGAGTCGCTCGCGGTCGCTAACGCTTGGGCGGAGTGGTGGTGTCGGAGCAAACAGCGCCTTAAATCGGTCAATGAAAGGGGCGCTTGAAGGGCCCGGTGGCCGTCCACTTCGGATCGGCGGCGATGCGATTGACATAGAAAGCCGCCTTTTCAGAGCCGCCGCGCCCACCAAATCCTCACTAAACAGCATCCCGTCGGCAAGAGAGGCCGCGTAGCCCTCCGGAAACGCTAGACGCCACTCATGCCTCGATATCTGTGGAAAGCAGGCAGTCACGCCAACTGGGGGTAGCTTGACGGACGTCCGCGCGCACCAGTACGAGCGCAATCCTTCCCATTGCTTGTATGCTTGACGCAAGGGGTTTTCATCGCTGGCGCGGCCTTCAATGTGCCAACTGTTGGGCGATACGCTCGTGATAGCTCGCAAAGGAATGGCCTTCACTTCGACGATGAACAGACCAATATCGCGGTGAATCAAGAGTAGGTCAATTTCTCGGCAACCTGGGATAAAATCCACAGAAAAGCATAGGATAAGCCGTTCAGTTTCCAAACCCTGCAACGAGCGCGCAAGGCGCTGCTCTCCTTTAACATCACCGCGACACGGGCTCCAGACTTCTGGAGTTCCCTTTGTGCCCGGCGTTTTCTCGGCTCTGTCAGCCACAATTTTACCCGTCGATGATGTCGTACTGGCCGCGGTGCGTGCTCTCCGCTACACCTCAAACACCTTCAGCACCTCGTCGCCGTAGTGGTTGATGACCTTCACGGCGATCTTGCCCGATTCGGGCTTGTCGAACGGTCGGCTCACGGTGCTATAGAGACTACTCCAAGCCGCTTCGTCAATGTCCGCCCGTAGCGCCCGCTTGAGCTTATCGTATGGTTCATCGGCCCCGGTGAAGTAGGCGTGGCGCACGAAGAAGCTCTCACCGTTGTAGTCGGTGTCGATGAACCAGCAGGCGATGTCGTCGGTGGACGCACTGCGGATCTGCCCGGTGGTCGGGTCGTAGACATCCATGCCCTTGATCTCGGCGACGATCTGGCCGTCCTTCTGCTTCGTGATCTCCACGTCCGGCTCGCCGAAGACCATGAATAGGTTGCCCGCGCCGGTCTTCTTGAGCAGTTCATCGCCCATGGCCAGGTCGGGGTTCATCTTGGCCGGCAGCACAGTCAGCTTGCCGTAGCGTTTCACCTCTTCGGCGACGTGCGGGTCGAAAGCGAAACCACAAACGACGAGCATGTCGAACCCCACGCCCTGCACCGCTTCCTTGGCCGCTTCCTTCACCTGCTGCGGACCAACGGTGCCGTGCTCAGGGCCGATGGAGACGGCCACGCGCCGGGTCTTGCCGTCGGCGTCGGTGTATTCGCCCGCCGCGTGCAGCCATGCCCCGGCGTAGGGGTCGAGCCGATCGAAGCTGAGTCGTTCTCCCTTGCGGGTGTTTTGCACGCCCGCCTTTTTGAGGTTGTCCAGGATCATGGTGGCAAAGTCCTGCTGCTTGCGGGCTTCCTGCTCGCTCACCGTGCCGTCCTGATTCTCGTCGGCGGTGGAAAGCACCCGATGCGGCGACAGGCTTTCCACCAAGAACGGCCCGCACACTCGCACCCGCTTGTTGTCCTCATAGGGCTGGTCGTAGAGCGTTTCGGTGTCGCTGTAGCGGGCGATGACGGCGTCGATCTGCTCACGCGTCATTCCCTCCTTGATGTCCGGGTTGTTGGCGATGGATTTGAGCGTGACGTGCGGCACGCGCTCGTAGACGAAGCCCTTGCGGATGTCGCTTTCTGTCTTGTAATCAGGTGGCATTTTGCCGGTCAGTTTCGATTCCTTCTTGATGCCTTCGGGCGAGTCGGCCAGCAGGTAGTAGGGATACTTGGCGGCCATTAGGCGGGTACGCGCCAGGGCGAGGGCGACGCGGCTGGTGTCGCAGGTGATCCAGCGTCGGCCCCACTGCTCGGCGACGTAGGCGGTGGTGCCGCTGCCGCAGGTGGGGTCTAACACCAGGTCCCCTGGGTCGGTGGTCATCAGGAGGCATCGCTCGACGACTTTAGCGTTAGTCTGAACAACGTACATTTTGTCGTCTGTTCTACTACTTCTCGATTTCCTCGCGCCGTGCGCAGATTATGCGGGAGTGGGATGGGTGCCGATGAGGCGTTTGAGGTTAGTTTGGCGGATGGCGGACAGGGCGGCGGTGAGCTGATGGCCTTTGGAG
>JBOIDL010000131.1:0-11194 GCA_050740435.1 Gammaproteobacteria bacterium | reverse complement strand
CCGTGTCGCTGCGGACCGGGCGTGCGCTGTAAAGCGAGGTCAGCGCCGTCACCATGGTCACGCCCGCCGAGGGCCCATCCTTCGGGATCGCCCCGGCCGGCACATGGATGTGCACCCCGCTTTGACGCAGCGCCTCGTTGATCCCGAAAGCCTCCGCCCGCGATGCGATGTAGCTCTGCGCGGCCTTGGCCGATTCCTGCATCACGGCTCCGAGCTGTCCCGTCATCACCAGATCCTTGCCATCGGGCAGAAGCACCGTCTCGACATACAGCACATCCCCGCCCGCCTCGGTCCAGGCGAGACCCGCGGCCACGCCGGGCGCCAATTGCCGGCGGGCCGCCTCGGGGTAGAAGCGCTCCGGTCCGAGAAGCTCGGACAGGTCTTCGGGATGGACGGTCACCGGACGGGTATCGCCTTCGGCCACGCGCGTCGCGATCTTGCGGCAGATCCGGCCGAGCACCCGCTCGAGCTCGCGTACCCCCGCTTCGCGGGTATAGCGCCGGATCACATAGGCCAAGGTTTCCTCGGGAAGAGTGATCTGCGTTTCACCGAGTCCGGATCCCTTCATCTGGCGGCCGATGAGATAGCGGCGGGCGATCTCGCGTTTCTCCTCCTCGCTGTAACCCGCGAGGCGCAGCGTCTCCATGCGATCCAAGAGCGGCCGCGGGATGCTGTCCAAGGTGTTGGCCGTGGTGATGAAAAACACCTGCGAGAGGTCGAAGGGGAGATCCAGGTAATTGTCGTGAAAGGCGTTGTTTTGGGCGGGATCCAGAATCTCCATCAGGGCCGCCGAGGGATCGCCGCGATAATCGCGGCCGAGCTTATCGACCTCATCAAGCATGAGGAGCGGGTTTCTCACCCCGGCGCGGCGTATCGCCCGAATGATGCGCCCGGGCATGGCGCCGATATAGGTGCGCCGGTGGCCGCGCAACTCGGCCTCATCGTGCAGGCCGCCCAAGGACAGGCGCTCGAACTTCCGATCCAAGGCCCGGCCGATCGACTGCCCCAAGGAGGTCTTGCCGACCCCCGGCGGTCCCACGAAACAGAGAATGGGTGCGCGCGCCTCGGGATTGAGCTTCATGACCGCTAAGTGCTCGATGATGCGTTCCTTGACCTCCTTGAGATCGAAATGATCCGCATCCAGGATCGCGCGCGCCCGGCCGAGATCGTAAATATCGGTCGTGACCTTGCTCCATGGGAGCTCGAGCGTCAGCTCGACATAACTGCGCGCGATCTGGTAATCGGGAGCCGACGCGGGCATGCGATCGAGCCGCTTAAGCTCTTTCTCGACCTCTTTCTCGACGAGCGCGGGCAGATGCGCTTCCTGCATGCGCTTGCGCAACTCCGCCACCTCGCTCTGCTCGGGGCTCTGCTCGCCGAGCTCCCCTTGGATTGCCCGCAACTGCTGGCGCAACAGGTATTCGCGCTGCTGGCGGGTCATTTCCGATTGCGCCTCGCTCGCGATCTTGTTCCTGATCTCGAGGACCTGGACCTCATGATTCAAATATCCGTGCGCCAGGCGTAACGCCTCCCGCCGCGACATGGCCGCAAGCAAGGCCTGCTCCTTCTCCACTTCCAGCGACAACAGGGAGCCGATCAGATACACCTTGTGCAAGGGGTCTTCGACTTCGGCGATGATATGGCTCAAGCTCGATTGGATCTGGGGTTGCACCAGCTGCAGCATCTTGCCGGCGAGCTCCAAGACCGCCCGCTGCAGGGCTTCGACCTCCGCGCCGCTGTCCTCGGGCTGTGGAACCTCGTCGATCGCGAGGCCCAGAAAAGGATGCGTCTGCGCCACGGCGGCCGCCTGCACGCGCCGGGTCCCCTGAACGACGATCTGAATGACGTCATCGGACCGGGCCATTTTTTTTATGATCCCGAGCGTTCCGATCGGATACAAGTCGGCCAACCCCGGTTCCTCAACCGATGGTTGCCGCTGCGCGAACACCCCGATGAGCTTGTCTTCACGCATCAACGCCGCCTCCACTGCCGCAACCGAGATCGGCCGGCCTACCGCGAGCGGCATCACCAGGTGGGGGAACAGCACGCTGTTCTTGATCGGCAAGACGGGGATCAGTGTGTTCATATTGATAATCCGTTTGCGCGGCGCCTAAACAAATGGGGGTAAAATGTGCGATTACAAGAGACGTGCCGTAGTGACGGCTCTAAGGAAGCTCTGCAAAAGTGTCGCGAGCAAGCCCAGATGCGCGAAGCCGCGGAGCGAGTCGCGAGACATATCAGGCTCGATAGGCGAGCGAGGAGCGAGCACGCGACAAAGCAGATGGGCTGCGCAGTAACTTTTGCAGAGCTTCCCTAAGGGCTGAGCCGGGTCACTCCCAGCGCCCACGGCGCGAGGAAGTAGCACAGAACTCCGATGAAGAGCGCACCGGTGAGGTCGATGAGAATACCGCTCCGCGCCATTTGTGCTACGGTGATATAGCCGCTCGAGTAGACGATCGCGTTCGGGGGAGTCCCCGCCGGAAGCATGAACCCCAAGGATGCCGCGAGCGTCGCGGCGAACATCAAGGGTGCGGGGTGCAGCCCGAAGCTCGGCGCGCTCGCAGCGAGAATCGGCAACAGCACGTTGGCCGTCGCAGTGTTGGATGCCACCTCCGTCAACGCCGTGGTGAAGAGACATACGAGAATAAATACAACGAGCGGCGATGCAGGATCCGCGCCTTTCAGGAGCCCCGCGAACCACGCGGAGAGTCCGCTTTCCTGCATCCCGTAGGCCATCGCAAAACCGCCCCCGAGCAAGACCAGAAGACCCCAAGGTAACGTTTGCATCTGCCGCGGCGCCAAGGCACACCGGAAGGGACGAACCGACACCGGAATGAGGAAAAGCATAACCCCGATCCCCATGGCCACGGCCGCATCGCCCGCGTCCTGGCGCAAGAGCCGCGCTAGGGGTGCCGGGAGAGTGTCGATTGGGCGCCCGATCCAATCCTCCCATCCGAAGGGAACCCGCCCCCACCAACCCGGGATGGTGATGGATCCGAGGTCGATGTCCTTACGCAAGATCCAAAGCAACGCCGCAAGCAGAAACCCGATGAGCGCGGCATACTCGCCCGCCTTCATCGGGCCGAGACGCATGCGGCCTTTGGCGATCACCGCCGTGGCGTAACCGACTAACTCCGTCTGCTGCACCGGAACCGCCCAGCGCACCAGGTACAGCCACACGAGCGGCAGCGCCACCAGCACCACCGGCAATCCGACTTTGAGCCAGGTGACGAAATCCACATCATGGCCGAGGTGCATCTCAGCCTGTTTGACGAACACCAGATTCGGCGCCGTGCCGATCTTGGTGCCCATGCCCCCGATGCTCGCCGCATAGGCCACACCAAGCATCAACGCAAGCCCGAAGCGCCGCAATCCGGGATCGTTGCGCCCGAGGGTCTCCTCGAAATTGAGCAGCACCGCCATGGCGATCGGGAACATCATCATGGTGGCGGCCGTGTTCGAGATCCAGAGGCTGATAAATCCCGTGGCCAGCATAAACCCTAGGACGATGCGCGCCGGGCTACTGCCGACGCGCGCGACGATCGCGAGCGCGATCCGCCGATGCAATCCCCATTGCTGCATCGAGGCCGCGATCATCATGCCGCCGAGGAACAGAAAATTGATCGGATCGACGTACTGCAACAGCACCGCGGGTAGCGCTGCCGTGCCGCAAAGAGGAAAGACCACCAGAGGAATACAGGCCGTGAGCCACAGGGGCACGGGCTCCGTGATCCACCAGATCACCATCCAGGCCACCGCCGCCGCCGTCCACCGGGCCGGACCGCCGAGCCCTCCGGCCGTTAAGCCCAAGGCCAAGAACAGGACCGGCCCCAGGGCGAGCCCAATGCGTTGTCTTATGGTGAAGGGCACCGGGGAAGTGTACGGGGGGGACCCAACTCAAGCAAATGAGTTGGTACCTACGGGAAGCCTTGCGAAAAAGCCTTCAGGCACCGATTCGGACGCTGCCGGTGATGCTCTTTTTCGACGGGAAATCAGGCTCGAGCATGGCGACGTCCTACGCTGGTTCGCGTTACTTCGATCCACTTCGCGCGCAAGCTCGCGCAATGACTTTAACGTCGCTACGTGGCTATCGCGGCCGCCCCGCCCTCCCTTTGCTAGCCATAGCTTTCGGACAAGCGTCTGCCAGTGACGCCCACGCCAAAGCCGCACGGCGGGAAGGTCGGCGCGATGTCGAGGTCATGGGCTCCCTTCGGTTAGCGCTTTTCGTTGCATCACAAATTTCCTGTTAGGCGCCACCTTGCTTGAAAAGTGACTCGGCACGCCTATTGATTTCCTCCGGTGTGAGATCCTCCTTGTGGGTGGCGAGAAACCAAACATGCCCAAAAGGATCTTCCAGCGTACCTGTGCGGTCACCATAAAATTGATCTTGCACAGGCTTGATACTCTTCGCGCCCGCATCAACGGCCTGGGCAAATTGAGCATCCACATCCTCCATGTACACGTGCAGGCCAACCGACGAACCACCCAGTGACTGTGGACTGCGGAACGCACCTGTTTCACAAGCGTCGGCTAGCATGACAAATGAATCGCCGATTTTGATTTCGGCGTGCCCAATCTCACCACTTGGCGCAACCAGACGGAACAACTCAGTCGCGCTAAATGCCCGCTTATAAAATTCAATGGCTTCAGCCGCACCCTTAATGCTTAGGTACGGTGTCACGCTGTGATAGCCTTCTGGAACTGGGTTTACTGCCATGAACTTTCTCCTTTCAAAATGCCTACAAGACTTAGGCTTCTATGTATGTACTATACGGCTGCTCGGCCGTCAGAATGGCGATTTCCGCTTTCTAGTCTTCGGGGTTCGGCTCGCCATTGCGTTCAATTCAATAGCAATTATAATGGGACTATGGGGCTATAGCGGGGGGCGGGGCCCGTCCGGTGGCTGAAACCTTAATGTCGGGTCTGCTTCGGCCGGGGATCCTAAAGGCGTAGAGTACCTGTCGGAAGTAGCCGCTTGGAAAATTGCCCTTCGCCAACCCGTAGCCACGCGGTTTTTGGTTCGGATGGTAAGCAGTTCCGAAGAGCCAGTCCCAGATCGCGAGCTTGGTCGAAAAGTTCACATCGATGATCTCAACCGCATGGTGCCATCGGTGCATCTCGGGACCGTTCATGATGTATTGGAGCCATCCGCTGCGCACGTCGATGTTGGAGTGGATATACATGCCCCAAATCGAGTCGAGCGCACCTTTCATCACGATAACCTCCGGAGCGGCGCCCAGAAGCACGATCGGCGCGAACTCAATTGTCTGGTTAATCAGAATCTCGATCGGATGCGAGCGTGCCCCGGAGATCCAGTCCACATCGGCAGTCGCATGGTGCGCCTCGTGGAGCCTCCAAAGCAGCGGCACCCGGTGTTGCAATCGATGAAACGCGTAAATATAGAGATCGTGCGTTACCAAGAAGAAGACAAGCTGCACCCAGACCGGCCAACTTGAAACGAGATGGAGGCCAAACAGACCAGTGACCCCATCCATGCGTTCAATGAGTGTCGCGATAACCAGAGCGAGAACGTAACTCTGCAATAGCCCGTAGACGACTAGGTCTTCAATTAGCCCTTTGCGAAATAGCCGCTGACGCGAATCATAGGGTATGCGGCGTTCCAGTGCGATGAGGACGAACGCCGAGCCGACTATGACCATCGAGGTGAGGAGTATCCAAGTCATCGTGGCGAACACGCCCCTGCCTCCGTTCGTCCTCCATCGCGCCTCAAGCCAAGGTCCTATCCCTTGGTGGCCCGGCCAGGCGATTTCAGACAAGTCGTTGTCATCGAATCCCATGCGTTCAACTAGCTTAAGGAAGCTCTGTGACACCTTTATTGCGATGTCGGGGACTTTTCGGGCCCTTCAAATGAGACCCTCGATCGTTACGCTCGAGAAATTGTGCCGACAAAGAAAGGGCGCCGGGTCGATGACGTCTAGTGAAAATCGGCGCGAGACACTGAATGCGCAAATGTTGCGGCAAATAGGCGATTCCATCAAGAGCGGCGAGCTTAAACCCGGAGCCTCGCTGCCCTCGACGCAATCACTTGGTAAACAACTCGGCATTTCCCCGGAGACAGTCAGACAGGCGTATATACAGCTTCGGGATAAGAAATTAATTACCCGTGAGGACGGGCTCGGATACCAGGTGCGGGGAAGCAATGCAAAGCGGCCCCCGACGGTCAGTACGTGGAGATCAACCGTTGCCCGAGTGACCAGGAGATGGCACAAGCCAATACCGTCGCCCGCAAGGCAGGGCTCTGGCGCTTCGACGAACGCCGTGCCAGAGCCTGATTGGCGCGTAGTTGACGCGGGGGAAAGGCCAGAAGCCAGAACCAGGATGGGAAACGAACGTCGACCGGACTATGCCAGGGGCACAGGCGTGACGGTCTTTCGGGCTGTTAGAGAATGCAAGACTGCAATTAGTGCGGACTCTCCCGTAAAATTAGCAATTCGCCACACACAGGCTAAACTGTTACGTTCAACAAACAATCCCCGCTTCTGGAAGTTGGCGCTGCTATCGCCAATGCCGTCCTAATGCGGGCTGCCGACCTTGGGGAGTTCGCCGACGGTGTGAATGGGATTGCCCTTGAGCGTGACATTGGCCATGGCTTGTCTCGCGGCCCACTTCAGCGCAAGTCGGCCGTGGGCTACCATGCTGCCATGCGCTGGATCCTCCCCGTCGTCCTGCTCGCCGCATGCGCTGGAGTCTCCGCACTCCCGACCGCGGACCCACCGGCCACCGACGACCTCAGCGGCCAGCCCGCGCCCGGCTGGAAGCTCGAGCACTGGTTCAACTCCGAGCCGCTCACGCTCCAGGACCTGCGCGGCAAGGTCGTGCTGGTGCGCTGGTTCATGGGTCCGAGCTGCCCGCTTTGCAGCGCCACCGCGCCGGCCCTGAACCGTTTCGACGAGGAGTACCGCGGCCGCGGCCTGGTCGTGATCGGCGTGTACCACCACAAGGACCCCGAGCCGCTTGATGTCGAGACGGTGCGGGGCTACGTCGAGCACTACCAGTTCCGCTTCCCCGTGGCCGTGGACCCCGACTGGCAGACCTTGAAGCGTTGGTGGCTCGACGGCCACGAACGGTCGTGGACGAGCGTCACCCTCATCGATCGGCGCGGCGTGATCCGTCACGTGCACCTGGGCGGGAAGCTCGCGCCCGACACCGGCGACTTCCGCGTCATGCGCGCGCAGATCGAGGCGTTGCTCGCCGAGCATCCCTAGCCGTGCGCGGTGGGCTAAATCCGGGGATTTAGATCCCCATCGACAACGAACAAGAAGCGCTCGGCAACATCCTACCCTCGAGTTCCGCTTTTACGCGTATTCAAGCGGTTCGGCGGCCGGCGAATCGGGCGAATCGTATGAGCGGAATGGGCCCAGCACACCATCAGCATCGCTTCTCTTAGGCCGTGCGTCGGCCGTCAACAGGGCAACCGCGACTAATGCTATTTGCAAGAAACGCCCGCGGGACTTGTCTGGAACATTAACGGTGAAATCCGGATCGAACCGGACATAAATTCCCTCGGAGCGGTTTGCCTGAGAGTCTTTCGCCGCGACGGCCGTGTGCGTTGCCGGAGCGTTCTCGGCGCCGACCAGGGCGCCGGTAAAAGAGGGTGCCGGCTGTAGCGGCACCGACTAAAACTAAGCCAACTAAACTAATAACAGGATATTTTTCATCGCGCTGTCCCGAAAATTCTTTAACCCTGCCCTGTTCGGGGCTCGACGGGGAAGGCAATTGATATGCCAGGGTTATTTATCCTTGTTGAAGCGTCAAAATTCTTGGGTAAGGCTACGAGAGGCCCGGCTAGAAGTGAGCCGCATTCAATGACGGTTCTGACACTCAATCCGTGGTCAAAAAACGCTGCACCTGGTCCTCGACCATGACGGTTATCGCCCTCCTTTGGCGTCATCCGAGGGGCTGCGTATTCCGGCGAATTCGATCACCGATTCCGGAGCAAGCAAACCGATCACTTGGTCCGGTCCAATCGATCACTGAAAGCCGGCCAGAGTGGGAACGTAGGTGATGTCTGCCACCCACCATTATGATATCGTCTTGAGTATTATAGCTGAGCTGATTAAGGGTAAACGCAAGTGTTCGAATCGATCAAAACGCCGCGTGGTTGATAGCGAAATCGAGTAGTGTTAGGTGAGTGAGCACCTCCCGGTTCATGAGGGGTTGCCGGTTAAAGATGAGTGCCATCTTCATTAGCCATAGCCACGCGGACAACGTGCTCGCTAAGAAGGTCCTAAAGCAGTTAACCGCGCACGGATATAGCGTCTTTCTGGATTTTCATCCAGTCTAAGGAATCCCCGCAGGAAGTAATTGGGAACAGGAACTGTATAACCGGCTACGGTGTTGCGAGGCGGTCGTGTTTCTCTGGGCTTTCCGCGCCATGGTACGAATCAACGACGAAGGCCAGTTCATGCGTCGATCAGCAACCTGGGAGCAATTACCCCAGAGCATTCATACAGTAATCGAGCGATTCATCCGTGCACGCCTGCTCGTCCTGACGCTGTAAGGACCGATGCAAGAACTAACAGCACCAACGAATTACGCTTACCAATCCTACCATTCCTTTACTTATTCGGAGGCGTTTCTAGCAAGAAAAAAACGCCGATGTCAATTCCGCATGTACACAACTACCGTGCAACAAAACATTGTGGCTTTGAAGGAGCTCGCTTGCAAGACGGCAACTAACGGGTGAATTGTGGCACTAGCAGTTATTCGCCTAGTACACGATCGAGGACGACTGGATAGAGAGTGTGGAGCGACTAGACGAAATGATGGACGAATACATCCATCTTCGACAGCAAGCGCGCGACGTGTTCGAGATGCGTTACCAAGAGGCGATTGATCCAGATAAGGATCGATGGGAGTTGTGTTCCAGAGTTCTATCGAGAAAAGATGTCGTGGATCGGCTGTCTGAGCCATGGTAATGACACGCTTCGGCACGTAAGAGTTACATGAGGCAGGCTGGGTTTCCCCAGGCGAGCCGCGCATGAACGCTCTGCTTCGCGCTCTGTGAGCTAGGCGGTTCGGGCTCAGTAGAGGATGTGTGGTAAAGATCTCGCCGGACTCAGACAGTGTTGCCTGCCAATCACTTCAAAGAGGAGCTGAAGCCATGCCGCCAAGCTCAAAAGACGAGCGCAGCAAGTTCAATCAAACAATGAAAGAGACAACTGAAAAGGCCGACTGGTCGGAAAATAAATGTGGAGGACAGAGTCTGAAGTGCGGCCTTGTGTCGTGCCTATACCCAAAATCAAAATCGACAGGATTGGAACAGATATGGCGCGCCCTAGAGGATTCGAACCTCTGACCTTTGGCTCCGGAGGCCAATAGAAGGACTAGTAATAACAAAGTATTAGACACGCACGCCCTTTTTTTGGCACACTCGTGGCACAGTGATAGGCGGAAACTGGGGGAATCCACACTATGGCCACGATTCGAAACAAAGGGCAATTTCAGTGGCATGTCCAGGTGCGCAAGAAAGGGTATCCGCCGCAGACTCGAACCTTCGAGACCAAAGCCACCGCGGAGGCCTGGGCGAGAATGGTGGAATCAGAGATGGATCGCGGCGCGTTCGTCTCGCGTGCCGAAGCGGAGAGGACTACCGTCAATGAGGCCCTCGATCGTTACGCTCGAGAAATTTTGCCGACAAAGAAAGGGCGCCGGGTCGATGAAGCCCGACTTAAAACCCTGCAATCCTACTTTGGACGCTATACACTCGCTTCCCTCACGTCGTCTATCGTCGCTAAGTTTCGAGATGCACGGCTGAAAGAGGTTGGTCCGCAGTCGGTCATTCACGAGCTGGGCTTACTGAATCGCGTGCTCAAGGCAGCTCACATCGACTGGGGGATCGCACTGCATGGAGGTCTTCCCACAGCACAAATCCGCCGGCCGAAAAAACCTCAAGGTCGCGATAGACGACTGGAGTCTGGCGAGCTCGATGCCCTTCTTGAGCATGCTGAATCGGGTGAGCTACGAGGAATAGTGCTCTTCGCGTTGGAAACTTCCATGCGGCGGGGAGAGCTGTGCGACCTGCAGTGGGAAACCGTCGATCTACACAAGCGCGTGGTCAAGCTCCTCGACACGAAGAACGGAGAGTCCCGCACTGTTCCCCTTTCGTCTCGCGCGATCGAAGTCCTGCAATCCTTGCCACGGTTACTCGATGGTCGAGTCTTTTCTCTAAGGCCGGATAGCATTACGCACGCATTCGACCGGGCGTGCAGGCGGGCTGGGATTGTCAACCTCACCTTTCACGATTTGCGGCACGAGGCTACATCGCGGCTCTTCGAGCTTGGACTGGATATGATGGAAGTATCTGCTATCACCGGTCACAAAACACCGCAAATGCTCAAGCGTTACACGCACTTGCGAGCCCAAGACTTAGCCCGAAAGCTAGGCTAGTCGGTTCAGCCAACTGGCAGTGGAAATGAAGCTTGCTTTACTAAACTGCAATCGTATTAAAGGACAAGCTACTATCTTTTAATAAGCTACAATATCCAACTCTGACGCGACGCTAACCCCTAATCTGCCGATTCGGTGTCGCCATTACGGAGGAATGCGGAGTCATAGAACGCTTTCGTTGACTAAGTTTCGGTGGCCGTCCCACCGCCGATAGTCGCCCCGCGATTCCAGTGGGTCTCAGGTAGTCAGCTTTCGGGCCATTGATCAGGATTGCTACGACATGCGGTTTTCCTACGGCTTCGAGCACTGCCCGGACTTCGCGCCAGGCATCATAACGGCTTGCTGGTTTCCAAGCGTGCGCGTGCACTTCGAAGAACCAGCGGATATGTTTCGCTTGCCATCGCCACGGCGTTGCTTGATATCGGTGATAGATCGCTGCTTCTATCCGCTCTGCTCGGCGAATACGACGCGCGACGTTGCTGTTCTTGCCAGGTAATGCAGCTTTGAGAATACGTCGGACATGACTCATACAGCGCGTCCGCCTATGTAGTAGGAGAGCACATCACCTCGGTGATGGCCGAGTTCCTCTGCGATTACGAGACGTGCAGCCCGATCGGTGTCTCGGTCGACCGCTAACCGGCCGCTATTCATCACCGGGGCTAGCCCAACTTTCTCAACTGGAGGGGATCAGCCGCCGGGAAGGCGCATAAATCGGACGGTGCGGTCAATAGGTCTCCACTACAAATGGGTGGGTTCGCTTCAGTGTACGAGTTGGCCTGCGGCG
>JBOIDL010000130.1:0-11339 GCA_050740435.1 Gammaproteobacteria bacterium | reverse complement strand
ACGTCTATACGGGGATGATCATCGGCATCCACTCGCGCGCCAACGATCTGATCGTCAACCCCATGAAGGCGAAGCAATTGACCAACATCCGCGCCGCGGGCTCCGACGAGAACATTATCCTGACCCCGCCGATCCGCTTCGATCTGGAACAGGCGCTCGAATTCATCGACGACGACGAGCTGGTCGAGATCACCCCCAAGGCCATCCGGTTGCGCAAAAAGCTCCTCGACGAACACCAACGCAAACGCGCCGAGCGCGCCGCCGCCGGCTAAAGTCATATCAACGCCACCGGCGCAGCCCAGGACGCTGAAGAAAAACGCCGACGGTTCCGGCGTCCGGTTGAGCGATGAGTTGGCGACGGATTAACGATCACGCCAGTAGCCAGGGCGCCGCCGATGATGAACCACGGCGACGACCTGCATCGCATCCTGATGCACTCGGTAGACGATACTGAACGGAAAATTCGGCAGCATGAACCGACGCGTTGCATAATCGTAGCGCTTCCAACGTTCCGGTGCATTGCAGATTTCCCGTACAGCCCAAGCGACCTCCGTCTCTGCTGGAGCACCTATGCTCAAAAAGATCGCCACTGTCGCTTTTGCGCTCAGCACAGGCCTCGGATGGCAATGGACAAACTACCTCAGCAGACAGAAGCTTCTCACGGATGACCAGCAGTTCAGGATAGCATGGATTCTGACGCTGTTTTCTTTTTGCAGCAGATTTACCTTGTTCTTCCGCAACCCGTACCCATGGCAAAAGCTCGCCAACGAGCAAAGGTCATAGAGGATTACTTACGCGGACTGCTAGCGGATTACGAGAAATTCATCAAAATTGAGGATCGAATGATGAACTGGGATCAAGTAAAGGGTAATTGGAAGCAGCTGAAGGGCAAGGCCCAGCAAGACGGGGCGTTATACAAAGTATGTTAATTATTATAAGAAGGACGGGTTATGGGTGAAATTGGAATGCTGATTCCTGTATTGGTTGGGCTTATAGGATTAGCTCTCTACCGCGTGGGTGCCTTTACCGATGATGAGCTCGACGGCATTGAAGGGAAGCGCGAGGAACTCAGTGGCCGAATACACGAGCGTTACGAGATCGGCAATGAAGAAGCGGTCCCCCAGCCCAGGCTTCTTGAAAGCCTCCCTGACGATATGCGTTTCGAAATAACTCCTGCTGATCGTCCTTACTTAACAGAGGCTGGGCGCAAGGCCCTCGAGAGGTCCGGGGACAATATTCTGGTTATCGGCGAAGTCAAAAAGATCGAAAATGAGCTTCAGGCCGAGCGTCAAAGTAACGAGCCTACCCCTACCTTATATTATCTTGCTTTGAAGCCGGGTTGACCCCGGCTTTTTTGTCTTGGCGCTCTACCCGAACCTGAGTTCGCCCACAAATTCTGCTGAGGAGCCATTTTTCCATATGTCGCGAAGTTGTACGTGGTCCGTCAGCTCTTAGACGGGCGCGAGGTCCGCGTTGAACACCGGGCTCTTGCCGACGTCGTCAGGCAGCTCCGCGAGGGCCTCGGACCTGGGAATTGTCAAACACGCGAGACCGCGGTCCAGAATCGGGTAAATTATGGGCTATTGCATCCTCGGCCCGCCAAGTAGGGCCGCCTTCGGCCCCGGCCAGCCTTCGGCTGGCGCTCGTACGAGCCCCTGGGCCTGGCTTTCATCGGCCCGAAGCGCCACGCCCCGCTGAAAGAGATCGCGACCTTGTCGTAGGACCCGAGGACCAGGCGCAGGATGTCCTCGGCGTCTTGCTGCTGTAAACGTGTGCATCAAGCTGTAGTATGGGCGTGCGCTGCTCTCGAACGCTGTGGGGACCTGTGTGTCGGTCAGGAGCGCCTGGCCTGGGTTGTGGCTGAGGAAGTACGCTGTACCGGAACAAGGGTGCGCCGATAACGTGACATTCCTCAAGGACAATCTCCTGTCCCGCGCGCGTACAGCAGCCCCTTCTCCGGCTCGCCCGAGGCGAGCCGCAGTGGCGTTCTGCGCCGCCGATAGACCGGGGGATGTCGAGGCCCTCAAGTGGCAAATCGCAAGGAGACCCAGATGAATCACGGAATGATACGCTTTATGGCCACCCCGTTCCTCGCGTGCCTGAGCCTCATGGCTCAGGGCGTCGAGAAGGTCATCCACTACCACAACGACGCCTTGGGCTCCACCATCGTCGCGACCGATCAAGATGGCCGCGTGGTATGGCGAAAGGCCTATGCGCCTTACGGCCAGCCCATCGACCAAACCGCCCCGAACGATCCCGGCTACACCGGCAAGTTCGAGGAGCCCGACCTAGGGATCCAGAACTTCGGCGCCCGCTGGTACGACCCCCGGATAGGCCGCTTCCTCGCCATCGACCCCGCCGGGTTCGACCCCCAGAACCTCCAGAGCTTCAACCGGTATGCGTATGCCAATAATAATCCGTACAAGTACGTGGATCCAGATGGAAGAGCGCCAAAAGTTCCCTACCAGTTGAATTTTGATCTCGGCATCGGAGGAGGGAGTTATGGCATGGGGTATGGCCGTACTTCTCGTGCCCAGGCTTCCTCTCGTACCACCGGTGAGGGGGTAGCGGAGGCTGGCGGCGGAAATCGTGGTATCGTGCCTAGCTCGGAGGTGGCAAAGGGAGGACCGGTTATTGGTAGGATGGATGATCTCGCTGCCCGGCGCACTTAAGCCTGGCGAGTACACGTTGTTGGATCGTTTGCCAAATCTCGGCAATCCAAAAGCCAACTACTACCAAAACATGTCGGTTTTGCGCGAAGAAATGCGCAAAGGCGTTCCTATTCGAGATGCGTCAGCATATAAACCTGATAGCTTCCTGGCACCAACCGAATTAAACCCCAGTCGGACTATCCGGCAAACGTTCACCGGCGCGGAGCGAAACCAACTAACGAATAAAGGTCGGACGTTCGATGGTGAAAATTGGAATCCTCCAGAGAGGTAATGAACATGAACTCATCTAGGCTGGACAACTATGCTGTGTTTGAAGATGAAGTAAAACGTAGTTTCTACTTCCTTGAACAGCAGTACGGGTTTCGACCTAACCAGATAAAGCAAGTTGGTTATGCGAAAGTAACCAGATTTGAATCACCATCGATTTATGTCAACTTGTCTTATGGGCCGCCAGCCTATGAACCTGCAATATCTTTTGGACGGATTGGTATTGATGATGCGCCCGGGGCATATAGCTTTGATCAGGGTGACTTGGTTCAGTTAAACAGTTCCGCTGGCTGGAAATGGGATCCGGCTAATCCAAACAGTACGGTCTTGGTTGAGCTTATTTCAGGACTTGCTCAGGTGTTGCGAGAATGCGGGGCGGCTTGTTTGACAGGCGATCAGGCAACGTTTGAAGAAATGAAAGCAAGGCGCGACAGCGCCGTCAAAGTGTGGCATGAGCAGGAGAGAGTGAACGGTATTAGAAAGAAGGTCCTGTCAGCTTGGAACAGAAAGGACTATAGTACTGTTGTGAGTCTGTACGAAACGATTAAGGATATGCTTACTGAGACAGAAAATAGGAAACTTGATTACGCAAAAAAACAGCTTCCTAATTCCTGAGAGCTTTAATAGACCCAACATGCGATGCACCGACCGTATCATCGTCTGGCATTTCTCATCCCAGTCCCAGTGCGAGTCAGGCGCCCCGAAGAGCCCCTGCTTTTCCTGCCACATCTGCTCGTTGCGCTTTTTCTCGGGTAATGCGCGGAAGGCGACAGCGGCTCGATCTCTGGACGCCTTAAGTCGTGGAGACCACTCATTAGAAACGAAGTCCAGATGCTGGCGAGTTAGCCCTTCGACGAGATCAAGGCGAAGAATCTCCCCACTCTCGTGGTTGAGTAAATCGAACGTCGCTAGTGACAAGCTCAAAGCAGCAGTACCTCGGTTTTGTCCGCTTTGTCTGGCGCTTCGAGCAGCAAGCGATTTCCCTGCGAAAGCTTAGCGTCGAGGGATTCATAGAGGCGAAGTGCTTGCCGTAGGATGGCGGATTTGGTCTGTCCCTTGCCGTCCGCAAGCCGTCCAAGCGCCATCATTTCGCTCTCCGAGAGCGTGAGCATGAGGCCCTTGTCTCGCTTCGCAGCTTTGAGCTTCATATATTAATATTATATAGTATTTATATAGCTGTGGAAAGCCATGGAACGATGGTTGCTGACCCAAGAAGCTTTTTAGTTGGGTGGCCGGTACGGCACAGGCCAGCTATTCATGGCGAAATCTCAAATGTTCGCTTTGGGTCGGAAGCCGAAATTCAAACTGAGACACTACCGCCTGCGGGACATGCGCCCGCAAAACCGGCTAGGTTTCCCGATAGAAAAGTAGCGTCAGGCCGATCATCACGAAGGCCGTCGACCAAATCCAGCCGGGAAGGCGCTGATCCTCGGGCGGCAGCCTGAGCTCCAACCAGCGTCCCCACCCCGAGAATACGGCAAAGAGCCCGAGCGGGGCGTGCGTCACCTCGGTAAGGAATTCGGATTTGAGGTTAAACATCGCATGGGAATGGGTCAGCAGGATCGTTCCGCCGAACGCGCACAGCAGAGGGAACACCAACCGCCAGCGCGACTGTAATTGCCCGGTACGCACCATCCATTCAAAGACCGCCAAACCAATGACGACGAGCACCGCGATGCGGTGCTGAAGGACATCGGGGAGCAGCATGCTCTCCCAGAAACCCGCCGGTCCCAAGGGCCAAGCGCGCGGATCGTTACGCAAGAACATGAAGGCCGCAAGCCCCAGAAACAGCAGCGGCCAATGCCGCGCCCAAGGGGTCTTACCGGTGCGCTCCAGCAGGGCTAAAAGCCCCATCGCAAACACGAAGAGACCCGACATGTTGTGATTGAACTCCGACCACGCGTACTCCTCTGGTTGCCGGGCGGCGAGCGTGTCATCGATCGGCGCGGCCACGGCAAGAAGATCCGCTACCGACGGCGAGCTCAGGCGTGGCATCTTGGGAACGAAACGCTCGATCACTTCTTCAGGCGTGGCCCGATCGGCGACGATGTCGATGGAGGGCGGGAGGGAGGTCAGGGAAGCTGCGGCCAGCAATAGGGTAACGCCGAGACCGGCCTCGGCCTCCACAAAGGCGCGCACGCGCAACGGAGTCGTCACGGCCTCACGCTGGCTGGCCCAATCGCGCACCAGAAAGAAATTCATCGCGCCCAGAATCAAACCGGCGCCGAGAAGCATGGCCTTGGTCAACACCATCACTCCGTAACCGGTCCCGGTCAAACCACCCCAATCTCCGATATAGCGCCAGGCAATAAAAAGACCGGGTCCGAGGACCATGATCATGCTTACGATGGCGAGCACCGAAAAGCGGCTAAAGACCGCCGGAGCTAGAGCTGGATCCTCGGGGCCCCGGTTCCAAAGCCTCCAGAAGACCAGCAAATGCACGATACCGCCGGCCCAGATGAGCCCACCGGTTTGGTGCAATAGCGTGACCGCCATGAGTTGCGCTCGTCCCTCCAAGCGGCTGACGCCATGCGTGAGCCAGGCGGAATCGATCAAGAGCGCGATCGATATCGCCCCCGCGACCGCCCACAGCGCGCGCTTGCTCGGCTGGGTTAGGAGACGGGCAGCGGCGCCAGCCAACCCAAGAGCCAAGAGTACGCTGCTGACAACGCTACGGGCATGCTCCGTAGTTAAGAACGCGGCGACCGGCCAGTGTCCGGCGGCATCCGCCAAGGCCCACGGATGCAACACGAACAACAACAGGGACCGCGACAGCGCCAGCACCAAGCTTCCGCCAATGACAAACCAGAGCGATCGGCGTAGCACACGGGCCTTGAGAGGCGAGAGGGCCTCGAACGGCCGCAATGCCCAAAGGATGTACGCCATCCCCCCGGCGGCGATGGCGAAACCGATCAGGCTGATTCCACGGAGCAGGACATCCAAGAAACCGGCGAGCTGGATCATCGGGATCCCGGCGTGAGATGGAAACGCAGGACGCCCTCGGTAATATGGCCATCGGCGGCTAACACACGATAACGGAGCACAGAGGTGCCTGGCGCTAATGCGGGCATGTGCACGACGATACGCTCGGGGCCTCGCGGTTCCGCCTGCAGCGCGGTGACTTCTCGGCCGCCGTTGCGCTCGAGCGTGAATCGGCTTAAGCCATGCTCGATGCGGCTGTTAAAACGCAGACCTATATTCTTCGGGGACTCGGTCAGGCGGGCATCCTGGAGAACTGTTGAATCAATCAGTATTGCATGCGCCCAACTGGTGCTGGGGCCGCAGATGGCAGAAAGAATGCCTAATACAGTGAGCCCACTATATCGACGTACTGGCCGGAACCCTCTAGTCGCGGCCAAGCCGCGGCAGGTTCTAAACGTTGGTGTGGGCATAACAACGAATCACGGATGCGATTCATAGCCCATCGACGGTAGACCGTCGTGCGCCTGGCAGAGAAAGCGCGCCCGCGGGAACAGTTGGTATGCTAAGACGCAATATACGAGGGCCCGTTTGTTATAATTGTCCCGGTTCGAGTGGTAACATTCTAAGAAAGTATAATCTATTCACAACACCAGTTGGTTTCTTGTGGGGACAGGTTACCTCACCGGCGATAGCGGGCACCACATTGTTCTTAAAGCTTTCCTTGCGGTTGCATCCAAGCTGCCCGGGCCCGTGGGTGCCGGTACACGACGCGCGGCACGAAACGCGGTCTTAAAGATATTCGGGGGCTCGAATTGAATCCGGACCATCCTAACGGTTCGCAACCGCTTCTGGCATATTGGTTTGTTGGCGTGCAGCGCTACGCCGTGGTCGTGATCTTGTTAGCGCTGGTCAGCGCCGGCATCTGTTTCGATTACACCTTTAAACACCTTACGTTTAACACCGACACCTCCGATCTCATTTCGTGGGATCTGCCTTGGCGCCAAGCCTATCGGACTTCTAAGGAGGCATTTCCTCAATACGCCGACACCATCGTTATCGTCGTGGATGGTGACACACCCGATCAGACCCGCGACGCGAGCCTGCTGCTCGCAAAGCATCTCAAGCGCCAACCGGCGCTGTTTGAATGGGTATACATGCCCGATGCATTGCCTTATTTTCGCCGCAATGGCTTGCTGTTTTTAAGCGCGGAGGAGCTCGAAGACCTCGCCGATAATCTGGCCAAGGCGCAACCTTTTCTCGCGCGGCTGCAATCCGGGCCCGGCATCAAGGGTTTGTTCTCGCTCTTGGGGGACGCACTCACCGAATCCGATACGGATTTCGATCTGCGCCCGGCCTTCGATCGCATCGGCACCGCCCTTCAGTCTGTCCGCGAAGGCCGGCGCTACCGGCTCTCCTGGGAGGAACTGATGACCGGGAAGGACGCCAAACCGGAAGACCGGCGCGCCTTCGTGATCGTTAAACCCAAACTCGACTTCGGCAGTTTATTGCCCGGGGAGGGCGCGATGCGCGGCATCCGCGACCTGGCCCGCAAGCTTGAGTTAACCGCCGAGCGCGGGGTGCAGATCAGGCTCACCGGCGGCGCCGCCCTCGCCTACGAAGAACTGCAAAGCGTAAGCTTCGCGACGCAGAACGCGGGCGTCGGGGCACTGCTGCTCGTCACCCTTATCATGTTCATCGGTTTGCGTTCCCTGTGGCTGACCTTGGGTACGCTGGCCGCGCTGATCTTGGGTCTGATTTTCACCGCGGCCTTTGCCACCTTCGCGGTCGGGCAATTGAACCTCATCTCCGTGGCCTTCGCGGTCATGTATATCGGGCTCGGCGCGGACTACGCCATTTACTTGTGTCTGCGCTATGCGGAGCTGGCGCAAATCGAATCCGATCGGCGCGATGCCTTAAAACGGGCGGTCTTTCACGTGGGGGGATCCTTGACCCTGTGTACGATCACGACCTCGATCGGATTCTTCGCGTTCATCCCCACGGACTATTCGGGCGTAGCAGAGCTCGGATTGATCTCGGGTGGCGGGATGTTCATCAGCCTCGGCGTGACGCTGGCGATTCTCCCCGCTCTGCTCAGCGTGATCCCTAGAGTTCCGCGCGCCAATGGCAAGCAACTGACCGGCCTTCCTTTCCCGGCCGGGCTGCTCAAGTTTCCCATGCGCTACGCGAAAAGCGTATGCATCGCGGCGGCGGTGCTGGCGACGGCGGCGGTCCTGGTCCTTCCCGCATCCAGCTTTGATGACAATCCCCTGAACCTGCAGGATCCGGCGAACGAGTCAGTCCAGACGTTCAAGGAGCTTTTGGCGACCAGCGAGCATTCTCCCTGGTCCTTGGTCGTGCTGGAGAAAAGCCTGGCGGCGGCCCGTGCGACGAAGGCGCGCATGGAGGCGCTCCCGAGCGTCGATGACGTGATCACGATTGAGAGCTTCGTCCCGGATGACCAAGACGAGAAGCTGCCGATAATCGAAGACATGGCCTTGACGCTCGGCCCCGAGCTCATCACTGCCTCGGCGAGCGCCGCGGCCGTAGCACCTACCCAAGAAACCTTAGCAGACTTTCGAACCCTATTATCGGCTTATCTCGGCGCGCATCCCGAGGCGACTATCACCGCGAGCGGCCTGCGGCTCGAACGAGAAATCGAGGCCTTTCTGCAACACCTTGACTCGCTGGATACGGCAGCGGCGGAACGAAACCTGGCGGCGCTCGAGAGCAGTCTCAGGGCCTCGCTGCCGGGACGTTTGGACTCCCTCAGGGATTCCTTGGACGCCGCAACGGTCAGTCTCGATGATCTACCGGAGGAACTGACGCAGCGCTGGGTATCGCCCCAGGGATCGGTCCGCATCGAGGTCTTTCCGCGCGGCAATCTCAACGATTCGGCGGCATTGGGAAGATTCGTCTCGGAGGTACGCAGCGTCAAGTCCGATGTAAGCGGTGTTCCGATAAATTACTTGGAAGGAGGACGCGCGGTCGTGACCGCGTTCCAGCAAGCGTTTTTGTATTCCTTGCTCATCATCACCGTGGTCCTCGCCGTGTTCATGGAACGTAAACGCGACATCGTGCTGGTGTTGACGCCCCTGCTGCTGGCCGCATTATTGACGGGCGCCACGGCGGTGGTGCTCGGGATCCCGTTCAATTTTGCCAACATCATCGCCTTGCCGCTGCTCTTGGGCATGGGGGTGGACAATGGGATCCACATGGTGCACCGTTTTCGTACCGCGCCGCCCGACGACGGCACGCTCTTAAACACCAGTACGGCGCGGGCCGTCGTGCTGAGCGCGCTCACGAACACCAGTGCCTTTAGCAACCTCGCCATCTCCCCCCATCAGGGGACGGCGAGTATGGGCGTATTGCTTTCGGTCGGGATCGTGCTCATGCTGCTCTGCACACTCATCGTCTTGCCGAGCCTGCTCGCCCTGCTGGGGAGCGCGAAGCTTAGTTCGCCACAAACCACATGAAACCCTGGGACGCCCGACTCGCGTCGCTCTTGGTTCGGCCGCTGCGAGACACGCCGATCACGCCCAATCATCTAACGACCGCCCGCCTGCTGACGGGAATTGCGGCGGCCGCGGCTTTTTCGAGCGGCGTTTGGCCGAACCTGGCGGCGATCTTACTCGCGCTCTCCAACCTGCTCGACCATACCGATGGCGAATTGGCGCGGCTCACAGCAAAGACGAGCCGCGCGGGACACCTCTACGATCTGGCCAGCGATGCGATAGTGCACGTGACGCTCTTTGCGAGCATCGGCAGCGGGCTTTGGAACACGGGAGCAGCCGCATGGGCGCTGCCCGCCGGCGTCATCGCTGGCGTGGCGGTGGCGTCGATCTTCCATATGCGCAATGTGATCGAGCAACGGTATGGAAAGGCAGAAACCAAGCTGCCCGGGTGGGGCGGATTCGAGGCGGAAGATGTACTGTACTTGCTGCCCGTGGTCACGTTCTCGAACGCTCTCGTGCCGTTTCTGGCCGCCGCTGCCCTCGGCGCGCCGATCGCGGCCGGGCTGGTTGTGAGACAGTTCTTAGCATTGCAGCGAGCGCCGCACCAAGCGCAATGATCACGCTCATCACCGGTGCGACCGGCTTCGTCGGGTCGGCCGTGCTCCGCTGCCTTTTGAACGCGGGTCATTCGGTGCGTGTATTGGCGCGCCCAGGAAGCCTCCAGCGAAATATCGAGGGGCTGAACATCGAGGTGGTGACAGGCGATCTCCGCGATGCGGCCCCGTTGAAACAGGCCATCTCGGGCTGCCGAGCACTCTTCCACGTCGCGGCCGATTACCGTCTTTGGGCCCCGAACCCGCAGGAGATCTATGAAAGTAACGTGACCGGTACACGTAATCTGCTGCTCGCCGCCGCCGAGGTTGGGGTCGGCCGGATCGTGTATACGAGCAGCGTCGCGACGCTCGGAATAAACGCCGACGGTAGCCCCGCCGACGAAGAGACCCCGGCCACGCTCCCTGACATGATCGGCCACTACAAACGGTCCAAGTTTCTCGCCGAGGCCGAAGTCCGCCGCTTGGCCGAGGACCAGGAATTACCGGTCGTCATCGTCAACCCCTCCGCACCCATCGGTCCCAGAGATGTTAAACCAACCCCGACCGGGCGCACGGTGCTGGATGCCGCTCGCGGACGCATGCCCGCCTATGTCGACACCGGGCTCAACGTCGTCCATGTCGACGACGTCGCCCAGGGACATCTGGATGCGTTTCACCGTGGCCGCGTCGGGGAGCGTTACATCCTGGGCGGCGAGAACATGAGCTTGTACGAGATCCTCCGAAGCGTGGCTTCAATCACAGGCGGGCGCCCGCCGCGACTGCGTCTGCCCCATGGGCTCGTGTTACCTATTGCGTATATGATGGAAGGCTGGGCCCGATCCTTCGGTCGCGGCGAGCCGCGTGCGACCGTCGATGGGGTGCGAATGGCAAAGAAGAAAATGTTCTTCAGCAGCGCAAAAGCCGAACGCGATCTCGCCTATACCCACCGGCCGCCCACCGACGCTTTGCGTGACGCTATCGATTGGTTTCGCGCGAACGGATACCTAGGCTAAGTAGCGGATCTGATTTGAGGGACCATGCCCGAAATTCGGGCGCTGTTTCATGAACATGTTTTCGAGAAAGCGATCGACGACATGCGCTTTGCCGGCAATCGGAACCAGCCTCCGGGCAACGAGCGCTTCTCCGCCAAGATTGAGCGGATGACAGGCCAGCAGCGCGAGGCCAAGCCTCCGGGTAGGCCCCGGCGTGGCGTAAACCGAACTGAGCGGCAGGCAGAAGTCTGCAGAGTGAGTCTAATACCTTCGATTGCCTCCTAGCGCGGGCTTACGCCCGCAACCCAAGTTGAAACGGATGTTCCTGTAACTTTTCCCTGGTATTGTCGTAGAAACAATGAGGTAGGGAGTTTTCCGGCCGGAAACGGAGCCACTAATATATTGATTGGTGAATTGTACTTGACTGCTTTATCTGGTATA
>JBOIDL010000129.1:0-11496 GCA_050740435.1 Gammaproteobacteria bacterium | reverse complement strand
CGAGCTTCTCGGGCGCCGCTTCTTTTTGATACTTGGCCTTCCAGTCGCGATACGGCATCCCGTAGATGATTTCCCGCGCCGTTTCATCGCTGATTTCGACGCCGCGTTCCTGCCCAGCCTCACGGTACCACTTCGATAAACAGTTGCGACAGAAACCGGCCAGGTTCATCAGATCGATATTTTGAACCTCGGTATGCGTACGGAAATGATCCAAAAGCCGGCGAAAAGCCGCGGCCTCAAGTTCAGTACGTATAGTCTTGTCCATCTTGGCCTCCTTGAGCTGTAAACGAATTATAGCGCGGCGCTTCCGGGTCCTTCGCGCTCCGCGGCTCTAAACGTCTAGAAAACCATATTTTTTCATCCGATACCGGATGGCCATGCGCGTGACGCCCAATTGACGGGCGGTCTCGGAGACATTGTTACCCGTGCGGCTGAGCGCTTGCTCGATGAGGAGCCGTTCGGCCGCGGCTAATGTCAGGCCCTCGATCGCGGTGATCCGCTCTCGGCCACGCTCCCCGGACAGCCCCGCCAGCATGAGATCCTCGGCGTTCACGCTACCTCCCCCGGTCAACAGCACCACCCGTTCGATGAGGTGTTTGAGCTCCCGAATATTGCCTGGCCAGGCGTATTCCCGCAACAGGCTGCCCGCCGGGACAGTGATCGTCGGCGCGGGCAGCCCGTAGCGCTTGGCGACTTGCCGGGCAAAATGATCGGCCAGCGCCACGGCGTCATCGGCGCGCGCCCGTAACGGCGGCACGTGGATCGACAGGACGTTGAGCCGGTAGTAGAGATCATTGCGTAGCGCTCCGGCCGCCATCATTTGCTCAGGATCGCGGTTGGTGGCCGCGATAAACCATGCCGAGACGGTCCGCTCGCGCGTACTGCCGATCCGCCGGGTGCTGCGCCGTTCCAGCACGGCGAGCAGTTTAGATTGCAGATCGACCGGAAGCTCAGCGATTTCATCTAGGAACACGACCCCATCTTCGGCCGCCTCGATGAGCCCGGTCCTAGCGGTAAGGGCGGTGGTGAACGCCCCTTTTTCATGCCCGAAAAGCTCCGCTTCGATGAGATCCTTAGGCAAGGCGGCGCAATCGACGTGTACGAATGGTCGCTCGCACCTTGCGCTGGTGCTATGCAGCAAGCGCGCTACCAGATCCTTGCCGGTGCCGGTCTCTCCTAGAATCAGGATCGTCGGCGGGATCGCCGCTGCCGTGGCGCACAGCGCCCCCAGCCGCTCGGCCTGCCCGCGGATCTTCACGATCGTCGGATGCTGTCCCAGTAAACATACCTCCTCGCGGGCATGGTGTTCCCGGGCGCGCGAATACTCCAGCGCGCGGGCGAGTTGAGAGTCCCCTAAAACCTTGTCTAAGCTGATCAGCAGTTCGTCCAGATCGAGCGGTTTCTTGAGATAGTCCGAGGCCCTCAATTTCATCGCGGCCACCGCGTCCTCGATCTCCCCGTAGGCGGACAAGACCACCACCGGCAGCTCCGGCGCCTTGTGCTGGCGCAACTCGCTCAAGAACTCGAGACCCGATCCGTCCGGCAGGCGCACATCGAGCAAGACGATCTGCGGATCGGCGGTTTGCAACAGGTGCCGCGCCTTCCCGAGTGTCCCTGCAACCACCGGCGCGTAGCCCTCCTTGGCTAAGCGTTTCTCGACCGCCCGAGCGAACAAGGTTTCGTCATCGACGATCAGCACCCGTACCGGCGCCGGCGGCGCATCGGGTTCCCGCGTTTGGCTCAGCCGCTCGCTCATACGCTTGGACCACTCCCACCCAAAGGCGCTTCGATCGTGATCCGGGTCCCGCCCGCAGGATTGGTGCTGAAAGCAAGCTTCCATCCGTGGGCGTTGCAGACCTTAAAGGCAAACGGGATCCCAAGACCGGTTCCATAGCGCTTGGTCGAGGGTCCGGGCGTCAAACCGTCCGCCTCCGGGTCGAAGGGCATGCCCGGTCCTTCGTCATTGATGTTCAAGAAAAGGCAGTTTCCCTCGCCGTGCGTCGCCACTGTTAAGCGACCTCCCACGGGTGAGGCATCGATGGCATTGGACAAGAGCCCGAATAAGGCCTGTTCCATCAGATCGGCATCGGCCCACACCTCGGGCTCATCGGCGCGGTAGCGCTCATCGAGCCGCAATCCCTTATCGGCGATCCTGGCCGCCAAGAGGCCCAGCGCCGTTGCGAGCATGCGGCTCGGCCTTGCGCGGGTCCGGTTGAGCTTATGCGGATGCAGATACGATACGAGCGCGGTGACCCAGCGGCCGAGACGATCGACCGTCTCTATGACCGCCTGCTTAACCTCCTGGATCTCCTCGCGCATTTCAACGCAATCGAGTAATTGGGCACTCGCGCGGATACTTGCGAGCGGGTTTCTAATATTGTGCGCGATCACGGGCACAAGTGCCCCCAATGCCGCCTGGCGCTCTCGCTCGACGAGCGCATCCCGGCTTGTAGCCAGTTCCGCCGCCATGTGGTTAATCGCCAGCGCGAGTTGTTGCACCTCCTCCACCCCGGCCGCCGAAAGCTTGTGGTCGAGGGCACCAGCGCTCAACAGCCGCGACCCTTCGATTAGATGCGCTATCGGCGAGACGAATCGGTATTGCAGGCTCAACCGCGATAACAAGACGAGGCCCGCGGCCAGCAGGATGGGAAGCGGTATCAGCACCGGCGTCAGCCGCACCCATTCGCCGACGCGGCGATCCAAGATCGCATGTTCACTGGTTAATAGCTTATCAAAGGCACGGAAAGCGGTTTCAAAGCCGCCGACGAGCTGTTGTTCATGATCCGCCTCAAGGATCCGCAGACGTCCCAACTGGTTCGCGGCATACGGATCACCGAAGATGTTATTCATATCCTGTTGGATCACCCGGTAGGCGCGTTGCATCCCTTGGATGGCCAGCGCTTCAGCGCGCGAGGCGCTCCGCTGGCGCAAGGCATCGAATTTATCGTCGATGCGCCGCGAGTAACGCGAGTACAAGGCGAGGGCAGCGGCTTCCTCCAGGAGCCGCGCGCGGGTCACTTCGCGGATCTGCCGAAACAAATCGCTCCGCACGTGATGCATGATGTGGGTCAAGCGGCTCAGGCGCAAGGATTCCGTGGACGCCTCGCGCCAAAAATACACCGACACTCCGCCCAACGCGCCGGTAACGATGACCAACAGCAGCAAGGCCAGCTCGTAAGTCAACAATAGCCCGCGCAGCGATCGTAGCATGCGTGATATCCCACCGTTAGGCTAATAGTAGCCACGGCCCTGGTTGATTTGAACCAAGCACTCCAGCTGTTGGCTCCGCCCGCGGGCTTGATCGCCGCCGGGTGAATTCGTATATAATTGAATTATTGGATATCTGTAGCGGCTACCGCCGGTGCATAACGTTGGCATAAAGCGTGACTAAAACAATCCAGCTTAATTCATTTCTGATGGCATTATTCATTAACCAAATAAATAGGAGGACAAATGACCTGGGAAACACCTGATTTCGTCGACCTTCGTTTCGGTTTTGAAGTGACGATGTACATATACAATCGCTAGAGGATCGGCAACGACGTGTCAATCACTAGGGGACCTTCGGGTCCCTTAGTTTTTTAGCACGACCACCATAGACGATGCCGAATGCATGCCATCGAAACCCGCAGTCTAAGCAAGTCCTATGGGTGTTTGCTAGCCGTCGATGCGCTGGATCTGTCCGTGGCGCAAGGGTCGTTCTTCGGGCTCCTGGGGCGCAACGGTTCCGGGAAAACGACCACCCTGCACATGCTGAGCACGCTGGTGCGACCGAGTGCGGGTCAAGCGTGGGTTGGCGGTTATGAGGTGGTTCGCCAGCCCGTCGCGGTGCGCCGGGCGATCGGGGTAGTGTTTCAAGAATCCGCGCTGGACCGTACGCTAACGGTGGTAGAAAACCTGCGCTTCGCCGCGGCGCTGGCGGGTCTTTCGCCGCGGATTGCGCGCCAGCGCGGCGAAGAGCTGCTGAAGCTATTCGATCTGACGGAGAAACGTCACGCACCGGTGTCCACGCTGTCCGGCGGGATGCGGCGCGCCCTCGATATCGCGCGCGGGGTCTTGCACCGGCCGCCGATCCTGTTTCTGGATGAGCCCACCATTGGGCTCGATGTCATCAACCGCGGCCAGATCTGGCGCTTCCTGCACCGTTTGCGCACCGAAGAAGGCTCGACCCTGATGCTCAGCACACACTACATGGATGAGGTTGAGGGATGCGACGAGGTTGTATTCATGAAAGGCGGCAAAACGATCGGGCAGGGTCGTCCCGCCGCTCTGGTCAGCGGCGTCGCGTCTTTTATCCTGGAGGTCGAGACCGAAACCCCTGCCTTGTCCGCCCAGGAATTAACTCCCCGATTCGGCGAACCCTTGGCTGAGGAGGGGTGCTTACAGTTTCGCATCCTGGATCGGGACTTCGCGCTGTCCGATCTCCCCTCCCACCTCAAACACATAACGCGCGGGATCCACCTTCGGCGCGCGGATCTCAACGACGTCTATCTTTGGCTTAACCGCCCAGGCGCTTAAAATGTGGCGCGCGATCAACGCCATGATAATGCGCGATCTCACGCGCATGGTGCGCCAACGCGGGCGTCTTGTGAGCGCCATGGTGCGGCCCCTCATCTGGCTGTTCGTGATCGGCTCGGGTTTCGACGCTCTTCTGAGCGCTGCCGGAACGCCTAACTACCGGCAGTTTCTGGTCCCGGGGCTCCTGTGCATGGTGATGCTGTTCGGGGCCTTGCTCGCCTCCCTGTCCATGGTCTACGACAAGGAGTCCGGGGTGATGCGCATGTTGATCGTGGCACCCTTCCCGCGGTACGTCATTATCCTCGCGCGGACCGCCAGCGCGACCATGGTGGGGCTGACCCAAGCCCTCATGCTGATACTGATCTTATTACCTCTTGGCTACCTTGCTGACACGGAAAACGTTGGACTCCTCGTAGGCGGATTGGTATGCACGGCGCTCCTGTGCGCGAGCGTCGGCACTCTCATCGCGGTATTCAGCAAAGCCTTGGATGACTTCGCGGTGGTGATGAACTTCTTTATCTTTCCGATGTACTTTCTCAGCGGCGCACTCTATCCGATCGGGCAGTTGCCCGGCGTGCTAAAAGCGCTGGTTTTAATCAATCCGTTCAGCTACGGGGTCGATTTGATGAAGCATGCGCTCGCCGCGCGGGCGAGCCCCCCCTTCGGTGCGGAATTCGCGCTCTACCAAGATCTTCTGGTGCTGGTGGGCTTTTCGGCCCTAGCCCTCGGCATCGCTTGCTACCGGTTCTCGCAGGCGCCGGTGTTCGAGACACTGGCGCGCATGCTCAGTCAGCGCAGGGGCGGGTTTTAGACGCCTCAGAGCAAGCTCTCACGGCAGCATACGGCGGAAAACCCGATCGCCGGGCCGCAGCGCGTGCCGCAGCGCACCCGCGATATGCGTGAGGGTCACCAGCAGCAGCAGCAACGCATTCGCCTCGTGTAACTCGGAGAAGAAATCGTTGAGCACGGGGTCTTTCCAGCCCCAGTGGGGTAACGGCCAGCCGAAAAAGCTCGTTGTGTAACCGCTAAACGATGACGAGAGATAGCCGCTGAGCGGTTGCAGAAATATCAACACATAGAGAAGCGCATGGGTCGCGCTGGCGAGGGATCGCTCCCACGGCGTCATGGCAGGCGGCAGCGCCGGCGGGCGGTGGCCGACTCTCCATCCCAAACGCAGCACCGCCAGGAAAAATATCGTTATTCCGACTGATTTGTGGAGCGCGAAATAGCTTGTTTTCTCCGGTCCCTGGGGCAGTTCTCCCATGATCCACCCTAAACTAAACTGGACGACGATAAGGACTGCGATGGCCCAATGCAGCAGGACAGCGGGTAGACTATATTTCTCAGACGGTAGTAATTCGCTCATAATTCGACCCCCTAAACACGTCAGCAGCGGTAGGTGTTCTGTGCTTGGCCTCCGAGCCAGTGCGCGACGCCTTAACGGGTATGGCGTTTGCAGAAACGTTTGAGCGGCGGGTTTACTATAGATATGGGTCATCGTGGCTGCGGAAAAAACCACCTTGGTTTAACGTCGTTATTCGATTCATACCATAGTAAAATGATTGTTAAATAATTTAGCATGAGCGGCGGTCTGCTCGCGGGAACACCGCGGAACAAAGGGAAAATGATGATACAACGTCAAATCGGTTCCAGCACGAGGACGATTTGTCTCGCGCTCATAATCGCTGCTGCTGCGATCCAGGGAGTCTGGGCAGTTAACGCAGGCAATTACGATTACGAGCTGGAAATCATTAAGTCAGAGCGCATGTTGCTCTTGAAAAGAGGCACCAAGATCGAGAAGGCCTTCAGGATGGCCTCTGGGCGCGGCGGGCCGGGCGACAAGCACTACCGGGGAGATCACCGGACTCCGGTGGGTACTTATCGCGTCGTAAAAATTAAGCGCAGCAGCCGATTCCACACCTTTTTGCAGTTGAACTATCCCAATGTCAAAGATGCATTCTATGGGCTTCGCGGCCGGATGATCTCGGAATATGACTTCGATCGCATCGTCTCGGCGCAGAAGTACCACACGATCCCGCCACAAAACACGGCACTCGGCGGCGCGATCGGAATTCATGGTATCGGCGCCGTCACCCCGCAAAAATGGGACATACACCAAAACGTCAACTGGACGGAAGGATGCATCGCGCTGACCAACGAGCAGATCGATACCTTGCGAAAGTACGTGGGGGTCGGCACCAAAGTCGTGATCGCCGAGACGCTGGCGTCGTCACGATCCTCTCCTAGCCAGGCGCCGGCGCGGGTACGAATTGTCAAGCGATGAGGTGAGAGGTTAAAGAGGCCCGGGGCGGCCTTGAAGTCACGGTCACCCGATTTCCATGAGATTGTCCCCTGCGAGTAAGCCCATACGCAGTAAAAACACCAAGCGCCCGGCCCTCATCGAGGCGGCCCGCGTTGCGTTTGGGATCGTGCTTGGCGGCGCGCTGCTGAACGCAGGCGCCGACACGGGAGCGGCGAATCGCATCGAACAGCTTCTGCATGCGTGTACTCAACCGCAAGGCGAGCGACTGGATTGCGACTATCGCCTGCTCACCCCGGAGGCGGTGACCGGATTCACAGCGGCGATCGAAAGCGTCTCTTTACCCAACCCGCGCACGACGGACTACCCCTATGATGGCAGCAGCTCAGCGATTCTTTTTCTCATCGATGCCGGGACCTTCCATAACCTGACCGTCATCGAGACAATCGTCGAGCATGTACGCTTACTCATCGGCCTTTCCAAACCGCACCATCGGGTGGGTGTGGCGACTTTCCACGGCACTCCAACCCTAACACTCCCGATCGGGTCCGTTCCAAAGGATATCGTCGCCGCGGTGCGCACGCTCACCAGCCCGCAAGGTTCGCAATCGACCCAGCATGATGCCTATAAAGCGTTGCGGATCCTGGGTCAGTACCCCGCGGTACGAAAAGCGCTCTTCTTCTTTACCGACGGAGCGGCGAGCAGCGAGTCCTATTATCATAGCGAACTGGTTGCCGCGGCACGCGATGCCAACGTGTCGGTATACAGCGTCGCCTATGTCAGTTCCGAGCAACCTTCCCCGGCGGTGAAAGCCCTAAAGCGTCTGAGCAAGGAGACGAACGGGGCGCTGATCCGCGCCGATCCTCGCGACTTCTCGCTTCCCAATGGGTTTATGACGCAGCCCTACGCGGCCATCGATAGCGGCGGACAGATCAGCATCGATCTGAGCGCCGCGGTGACCGCGGGGCTTTCGGGACCGCGTTGGGTAACCCTGAAGGTCGCGCTCCAAGGCAGGAGCATCGAGGTACCGCTACCGGTGACGGTCCCTGAGCCTGTCCCCGCCGTGCACGCAGCCGGACAAGCCCCAACACCGTCCGCCGCGATATCCGTTCCTCCGGCGCAGCTTGCTTCCTCCTCCGCCGATAGTCCCTGGGTTTATCCGCTAACGGGGATCGGGCTGGTCACCCTCATCGGCGGCTTCATGTATCTAAGGCAGGGCCGGGCGCCGCGCGCCGACGAACCCGACACGATCAACGTGCCGCGCGCCTATCTGGTGCGCAAGAATGACGCCGGTACACGATGCGTGATCACCGCCTCGCCCTGGCGCGTCGGGCGCGGGAAAAATAATGAGATGGTCGTCCTTGACAGCTCCGTATCGCGCCATCACGCCGAAATCATACGCAACCCGGATGGCACCTTCGCCATCAAAGACCTGGATTCGCTTAACGGTTTGTTCGTCAGCGATAAGAAGGTGCGGCGGTCGATGCTCAGCGACGGGTGCGAGATCGATATTGGAGACGTGCGTTTCACTTTCGCGATCGAGGGCGCTGACGTCAGCCCCTCCGACGCGACGGTCTCGGAGCCCCAAACCATGAATCGAACGATGCATGCATAGTTATTCAATCGCCGACGGCCCCGCCATTTTCTTCGCTCTCCGTCCAACGAAAGCATAGCCCGATTTCACCGGGATCCGCGGCCAGGGCCTGATGGCGCCAGAACCCGGCGACCGCGGCGAGCCGCTTACCGACGTAGACAAGTGGAATACGATCACGGCGCCACGGCGGGATCCCCTGTTCCTGGAACAGGTGTTTGAGTAAGCGTGTATGGGAACTACCGTAGGGCCGCAGCCGCTCTCCGCCCCGTCGAAAACGCACGGTGACCGAATCGTTAACGCACGCCGCGGCACGAATACCGTCCGCGCTCCGCTCCACCGTTAACGTACCGAGCGGCAGGGCGAGCGGTGCATCGCAGTTCCACGCGAACACTTGATTTGCGTCATGCGGGCGCAAGGGACGCATAGCGTAAAGATCGTCGCGATAGCGGCGCACCTCGCCCCCCGGCCAGCGAATGCAAGCCCTACTATCCCTTCGGCACTCCAGGGCCTCCCCCGCCAACTGCTGCAATTGGACCGCCGTCATGGACGGCAGGCCGCATCGGACTAACCAAACGCGCAAGACATGTCGCCGCCGCGCCTCGGGCAAGCGCCGTAAGCGCGAGACAGAGACCGCGGCGGGCGCGCCGGATGCGACCCGCGCCAGATCTTGTTCCGCGATCTCGTCGATGAGCGCCGCCGCCTCCGCCTGCCACCGGGCCGCGCGTGCGAGCGTCGCCCCAAAGCTTGGCCAGCGTGTCCTCAGTACCGGCAACACCGCATGGCGTAAGAAATTACGCGCATAGCGCGTATCGGTGTTGCTCGGGTCTTCGACCCACCCCAGTAGGTGAGCCTCGGCATAGGCCGCGAGATCGTCGCGATCGAAGGCGAGCAAAGGCCGCGCGAGCCAGCCCGTCCCCCACCGTACCAGAGGAGGCATCCCCGCGAGGCCTCGTGGTCCCGATCCTCGCAGCAGTTGCATCAGCAGGGTTTCGGCTTGGTCGTCGCGGTGGTGCGCCGTCAGCATCATTTCGCCCTCGTGCATGAGTGCTTGCATGGCCAGATAGCGCCTCTCGCGAGCCCAGGCCTCCGGACTGTTGCCGACGGGATGCCGCGCATCGAGTTGGACCACGGATAACGGGATAGCGTGGTGCTTGCACACCTCGGTACAAGCTTGTGCCCAACAGGAAGCGTCGGGGTGCAGCCCATGATTGACATGAGCGGCCCGAAGCGGCGCCTCGAGTGCATTGCGCAGCGCGGCTAAGGCATGCAGCAATACGCGCGAGTCCTGTCCGCCGCTAAAAGCTATCCAGTACGCCGTGGCCTTCGGCAAGGCTGCCAGCACCGCGCGTAAGGCCTCGGGTGAAAAGCGGATCACACCGACGCGGGGAGTAAGCTACTGTTTCTCCTTCGTCTGGCCGACGCTCATCAAGCGGTGCCGGCGGTCGGTAAGGAGATCGCCGTTATCGAGCTTTCGCAACCTGCTAAGGTTGTCGATGAGAACCTGCCTAAGCCGCTCGGCCATGTCGTCCATCGCCCGATGCGCCCCCCCGAGCGGCTCGGGCACCACCTCGTCGATCAATTCCAGCTCCAGCAGGCGCGCGGAGGTCATTCCCATGGCCTCCGCCGCTTTTTCCGCCATCTCGCCGCTCTTCCATAGAATCGATGCACAGCCCTCGGGCGAGATCACCGAATAGGTGCTGTATTCGAGCATCAACACCCGGTCCGCGACGCCAATGGCGAGCGCGCCTCCGGAACCGCCTTCTCCGATCACGGTGGCAATGATGGGTGTCTTCAAGTCGGCCAGAACGAATAAATTGCGGGCAATCGCTTCGCTCTGGCCACGCTCCTCCGCGTCGATACCGGGGTAGGCGCCGGGGGTATCGATGAACGTGAGCAACGGCAGCTTGAATTTCTCCGCCAGCCGCATCACCCGCAAGGCCTTGCGGTAGCCCTCCGGCCTGGGCATGCCGAAATTTCGCTGCAGGTTCTCCGCGGTGGTTCGCCCTTTTTGCTGCCCGATAACGGCCACGGGCTCGCCTTCGAAACGCGCGACACCGCACACCATGGCGGCGTCGTCGCCGAAAGCGCGATCGCCATGCAACTCATGGAACTCGGTAAAGATCCGCTTGGCGTAATCCAGCGTGTAGGGACGTTGCGGGTGACGGGCGATGCGCGAGATCTGCCACGGTGTCAAGGACGAAAATATTGACTTGGTCAGGTCCTTCGAGCGCGCCTGGAGCCGCTGGATTTCCTCGCTGATATCGATGGCCGACTCATCACTCAAAAGGCGCAGCTCCTCGATCTTCGCCTCGAGCTCCGCGATCGGCTGTTCAAAATCCAGGAAGTTAAGATTCATCGCCGCTGCCGGGGTGAGAATTTTTTAAGTTACCCGATATACAGCCTCCGAGCAATGACCGGATGAGGGTTGCATCCGCCTCGGGCTCGGGCGGTTACGCAGTGTTCACGGCGAAGCGGCGCTCGCCTCCAACCCGTAGTCGATGGTGACCTGGCCGCCCTCGAAGAGCGCGCGAAGCTTTTCCAGCAAGGCGTCACTGAGATCCACACGCCAGGCGTCGCCCAAGCGCAGACGTCCGCTTGCCCCTCCAGCCCGATACTCGATAAAGACCGGACAGCGGCCGTTGCGATGTGTCTCAAGCAACCGTCGCAGATCCGGGATCGCCCCATTGGCAAACCGCGCCGCATCGATGCGTACGACTAAGCCCTTGGCATAGGCCGTCCGCGCCTGGGGTAGATCCAACAGCTTTTCTGCGACCAAGGTGTGGGCATCGGTCACCTCATCGATACCACAAGTGCCTTCCGCGATAAGCACGCGGTCCTTGACCAACACCGCTGCATAACGCTTCAGCGTTTCCGGATAGACCACCACCTCGATGCGCGCACTATGATCGTCGAGCGTCGCCGTCAGCATGCGGCCGCGCCGCGTGTCGTTGCGCCGCAACGACACGATCAACCCGCCGATCCGCCGCATGCCCGGTCTAAGATCGCGCAAGCGGCAGCTCACCAGCCCATTCAGCTCATCCTCGTAGCGATCGATGGGATGTCCGCTCAGGTATAAGCCCAGCGTCTCGCGTTCCCCCGCAAGCCGCTGGTCATCCGACCACCT
>JBOIDL010000128.1:0-11684 GCA_050740435.1 Gammaproteobacteria bacterium | reverse complement strand
GGACCACCGATGTGACGGGGGCGGTGGAGTTAGCCCCGGGGGTGGAGATGGTGATGCCGGGGGACAATGTGAAGATGGTGGTGAAGTTGATTGCGCCGATTGCGATGGAAGAGGGGGTGAGGTTTGCCATCCGCGAAGGGGGCCGCACCGTCGGGGCCGGCGTCGTCGCTAAGGTCATCGAGTAGCAAGACGGGAGCCCATGCGTAAAGGCTGGGCCCAAGACTAATCATCCATGAACGACCAAATCATCCGTATCCGTCTCAAGGCCTTCGACCATCGGTTGATCGACCGGTCGACGCGCGAGATTGTCGAGACCGCCCGGCGCACGGGTGCCCAGGTCAGGGGGCCGATCCCGTTGCCCACGAAAATGGAACGCTTTACGGTATTGATCTCACCGCATGCGGACAAGGATGCCCGCGATCAGTACGAGATCCGCACCCACAAACGGCTGCTCGACATCGTCAATCCCACCGACAAGACCGTGGATGCGCTGATGAAGCTCGATCTGGCGGCGGGCGTCGATGTCCAGATCAAGTTGAGCTGAGAGCTCGGAGATAGCACGAATGGCGTTGGGCATAATCGGGCGTAAATGCGGCATGACGCGCATCTACAACGACGAGGGAGCCGCGATCCCGGTCACCGTCATCGCCGCCGACGCTAACCGGATCACACAAATCAAGACGCTGGAGCGCGATGGTTATCGCGCTATACAAGTAACGAAAGGTTCTCAAAAGCGGAACCGAATTAGTAAAGCGCTGGCCGGGATCTATAAAAAAGCAGGTATCGAAAGTGGGCAGGGTTTGTGGGAGTTCCGGCTGGAAGGGAGCGAAGGCGAGGCGCTCAGCGTCGGCCAGGAAGTCAAGGTCGATGTATTCAAAGCGGGCGAGATGGTCGACGTAAGCGGTGCCACACAGGGGAAAGGCTTCGCCGGGACGATCAAACGGCATCACTTTCGATCCGGGGACGCCACGCACGGTAACTCGCTTTCGCACCGCACGCCCGGTTCCACCGGGCAGCGTCAGACTCCCGGCCGCGTGTTCAAGGGCAAGCACATGCCGGGGCATCTGGGTAACGTGAATCGCACGGTCTCGAATCTGGAGGTGGTGCGCGTCGATGCCGAGAGAAACCTGCTGCTCGTGAAAGGCGCCGTGCCGGGCGCGCGCGGCGGCCATCTGGTCGTACGGCCAGCGGTCAAGGTGCGTTAGCATGGAGCTTGAGATCCAATCGGGCGACACCGGGGCCGTAGTCGGTAGCGTTGCCGTTTCCGAGCGATTGTTTAACGCCAAATACAATGAGCCCCTCGTGCATCAAGTGGTGACGGCCTATCTCGCCGCGGGCCGTAGCGGGACCAAAGCCCAAAAGTCCCGCGCGCAGGTCCGGGGCGGTGGCCGGAAGCCGTGGAAACAAAAGGGCACGGGAAACGCTCGCGCCGGCAGCTCCCGCAGCCCGCTGTGGCGTAGCGGCGGGGTCACGTTTGCGGCGGTGCCGAGGGATCACGCGCAAAAGGTCAATCGAAGAATGTATACGGGTGCACTCCGGTCCATCCTCTCCGAGCTCGCACGCACGGGGAGACTCAAGATCGTGGACGTATTAGTGATGCATTTGCCCAAGACGAAAGTGCTCATGGAGCGGCTTAAGGTCTTGGGTCTCGAGGCGGGGTTAATCGTCGTCGGCGCAGAGGAAAGGAACCTTGATCTGGCATCCAGGAACCTCCCGCACGTCGAGGTCACCGGCGCGCGTGCGCTCGATCCGGTCCGTTTGATCGAGCACCAGACGGTGGTGATGACGCAAGATGCCCTCAAGCTCGTCGAGGCCCGGCTCGCATGAACCAGGAGCGGTTGCTGCAGGTTCTCATCGAGCCCCGGGTTTCGGAGAAAGCGACGCGGCTTGCGGATAGCGCCCGGCAGTTTGTATTTCGCGTGATCCCGAACGCAACCAAGCCCGAGATCAAGCAAGCGGTCGAGCTGATGTTTCGGGTCGAAGTCGAAGGCGTGAGGGTTTGCACAATCAAGGGGAAAGTTAAGGCGAATCGCCGCATGCGGGGCCGCCGTTCGGCCATAAAGAAAGCCTATGTCAGCCTCAAACCCGGATTCGATATCAATTTCGTGGGTAAGGAGTAAGCCGCCGTGGCATTGAAGCAGCTCAAACCGACCTCGGCGGGTACGCGCGGCGTGGTGCGGGTAGTGACGCCCGGGTTGCACAAGGGTGATCCTCATTGGCCCTTGACTGAACCACAGACACGCAAGGTTGGACGCAACAACAGTGGCCGAATTACGGTGCGCCACCGGGGAGGCGGGCATAAGCGACATTACCGCATCATCGATTTTAAGCGCCGTAAGGACGGGATCCCGGCGCGCGTTGAGCGGATCGAATACGATCCGAACCGCAGCGCCCATATCGCCTTGCTGCTGTATGCGGACGGCGAGCGCCGTTACATCGTCGCACCGAAAGACGTGCGGGCGGGCATGCGTTTGATGTCGGGAAGCGAGGCGACGATTCAGCCGGGGAATTCGTTAGCCTTGCGCAACATTCCCGTCGGCACGACGATCCATTGCGTGGAGCTACGACCCGGAAAAGGCGCCCAGTTGGCCCGGAGCGCGGGCGCCGCGGTGCAACTTATCGCTCGCGAAGGGGGCCATGCGACCTTGCGGCTGCGGTCCGGGGAGGTCCGGAAAGTTGCTCTCGATTGCCGGGCGACCATCGGAGACGTCGGCAACAATGAGCATGCTCTGCGTTCGCTCGGTAAAGCCGGCGCGACGCGCTGGCGAGGTATCCGCCCAACGGTGCGCGGTGTGGCCATGAATCCTGTCGATCATCCGCACGGGGGCGGGGAAGGCAAAAGCTCCGGGGGGCGGCACCCGGTGAGCCCATGGGGTCAGCCTACCAAGGGCCACAAGACTCGGAAAAACAAGCGGACGACCGGCATGATCGTGCGCCGTCGGCATAAGGCAACTTAGCGTCTGGAGGCTCGCGTGCCACGCTCACTCAAAAAAGGGCCTTTCATAGATCACCACCTTGCCGCAAAGGTCGCCAAGGCCCGCGACAGCAAGGACAAGCGACCCATCAAGACCTGGTCGCGGCGCTCGGTGGTGGCGCCGGAGATGGTCGGGATCACGATCGCCATCCATAATGGACGCCAGCACCTGCCCGTTTATATTACCGAGAATATGGTCGGACATAAACTCGGGGAGTTTGCGGTAACGAGGACCTTTCGCGGCCATTCGGCCGATCGCAAGGCCAAGAGTCCGTAAGACCGACGCATAAGGCAGGTCAAGCATGGTAACGGCAGCTAAACTTCGGTTCGTGCGGGTGTCTCCGCAAAAGGCGCGTCTGGTTGCGGATCAAATTCGCGGGCTCCCGGTGGATCGCGCCCTCAGCGTATTGGCGTTCAGCGGTAAAAAGGCCGCGGGAATCATCAAGAAAGTGTTAGAATCGGCGATCGCAAACGCGGAGCACAATGACGGCGCGGACATCGATGCGCTTAAGGTTGAAACCATAATGATTGATAGCGCGCCGATGATGAAGCGGGTAGTGGCTCGAGCCCGGGGGCGCGCCAATCGACTCATGAAGAGGACCAGCCACATCACCGTCCGCGTCGCGGAGTAACGAGACAGCCATGGGACAGAAGGTTCATCCAACAGGTATACGGCTCGGGATCGTCAAAGACTGGTCATCGAAATGGTATGTCGATTCGAAGAAGTACGCGGATTACCTAAATATGGATCTCGCCGTGCGCGAGTTCTTGCGCAAGAAACTGCGACAGGCCTCGGTCAGCCGCATCCAAATAGAGCGGCCGGCGAACAATGCGCGCATCATTATTCATACGGCGAGACCCGGTATCGTCATCGGCAAAAAGGGTGAAGACATCGAGTCGCTGCGCAAGCAAGTGTCGCGCTTGATGGGAGTGCCGGTGCAGATCAGCGTCGAGGAGATCCGTAAACCAGAGCTGGATGCTTATCTCGTTGCGGAGAGTGTCGCGGGTCAGCTCGAGCGCCGTATCATGTTCCGCCGGGCGATGAAACGGGCGGTGACCAACGCCATGAGGCTCGGGGCGCAGGGGATCAAGATCCACGTCGCCGGAAGGCTCAACGGCGCGGAGATCGCCCGTTCCGAGTGGTACCGGGAAGGGCGCGTGCCCTTGCACACCCTGCGGGCGGACATCGATTACGGTTTAGCGGAGGCCAAGACGACCTACGGCGTGATAGGCGTGAAGGTTTGGATCTTCAAAGGTGAGGTGATAGATCGCGCGGTACCGATCGAAGATCGGAGCGTGGACGGAGCCCTGCCTCGTTAATCGGCTAAGCGATTATGCTTCAACCTAAGCAAACGAAGTATCGTAAGCAGCAAAAGGGCCGCAATCGCGGTATGGCGACCACGGGCCTACGCGTAAGCTTTGGCGAGTATGGATTAAAAGCCACCACGGCGGGACGCATCACGGCGCGCCAGTTGGAAGCGGCGCGGCGCGCGATTTCGCGCCATGTGAAGCGGGGCGGCAAGCTGTGGATTCGAGTGTTCCCCGACAAACCCATCACCACCAAACCCTTGGAAGTCAGGCAAGGCAAAGGAAAGGGAAACGTGGAGTATTGGGTCGCGCAGGTGCAAGCGGGCCGCGTACTGTACGAAGTGGAAGGCGTGCCCGCCGATATCGCGCGCGAGGCGTTTCGCTTGGCAGGGGCTAAGCTCCCCGTGAATACCGCGATGACGACTCGGACGCTGTTATGATGCAAGCGAACGAACTGAGGAAAAAACAACCCGGGGAGCTGCAAAGTCTATTATTGGACTTGCGGCGGGAGCAATTTAATTTGCGTATGCAAAGAGGCGCCGGTCAAACGGTGAGGCCGACCCGGCTCCAGGGTGTGAGGCGGGAGATCGCCCGCGTGAAGACCGTGCTTCACGAATTGAAGCAAGGCGAGTCCGCATGAATGAGCCGCTAAAAGCGCCGCGGATCCTGATCGGTCAGGTGGTCAGCGATAAGATGCAAAAAACCGTTGCCGTGCTCGTCGAGCGCAAGGTATTGCACCCCTTGTACAAGAAATACATACGCCGTTCGACGAAGTTACTCGCCCATGACGAAGCCAGTGCCTGTAAGCAAGGGGACACGGTGGCTATCGAAGAGTGCCGGCCGATCTCGAAGCGGAAAAGCTGGCGCGTTCAAAAGCTTATCGAGCGTGCCGCGGAGCTCTGAAGCATGGTCATTGCCGCCTTTAGGAACTGACCGATGATACAGATGCAATCGAATTTGGATGCGGCCGACAACAGCGGAGCGCGGCGCTTGATGTGCATTAAGGTCTTGGGCGGGTCGAAGCGCAGGTATGCTTATGTCGGCGATATCATAAAAGTCACGATCAAGGAGGCCATCCCTCGGGGAAAGGTAAAAAAAGGCGAGGTGTATGACGCGGTGGTCGTGCGTACGAAAAAGGGAGTGCGGCGGGCGGACGGCTCGGTGATTCGATTCGATGGTAATGCCGCGGTGTTATTGGATAAGCAGTTGCAACCCATCGGGACACGGATTTTTGGCCCGGTCACGCGCGAGCTGCGTAGCGAGCGGTTTATGCGCATCATCTCATTGGCGCCCGAAGTCCTCTGAGGCGAGCAATGCGTAAAATCAAGAAAGGTGATCAAGTCATCATCTCCGTGGGTAAATCGAAAGGCCACCGCGGGGCGGTGACGCGCGTTTTGCCCAATGACCGGGTCGTGGTCGAGAGCGCCAATATGGTAAAACGCCACACCCGCCCTAACCCGCGCTTGGGCACCGCAGGCGGGATCGTCGAGAAGGAAGCGCCCATCCATATTTCCAATGTGGCGCTATATAACCCGCAGACGAAAAAGGCCGACAAGGTCGGCTTCAAAGTACTCGAGGACGGCCGCAAGGTGCGCTATTTCAAGTCCTCGGGGGAAGTAGTAGAGACCTGACACAGGTGTTGGCATGCCCCGGTTGCGTACAATTTATCGCGAAACCATCGTCGCAGAGTTGCAAAAGGCGTATGGGTACAAGAGCGTCATGGCGGTCCCTCGGATTGTCAAAATCACGCTGAACATGGGACTTGGCGAAGCGGTGGCGGATAAGAAGATCGTCGATCATGCGGTCGACGATTTAACGCGGATCGCCGGCCAGAAACCGGTGGTGACGCGAGCGCGTAAATCGATTGCCAACTTCAAGATCCGGGACGGTTGGCCTATCGGCTGCAAGGTGACTCTGCGGAGCGAACGCATGTATGAGTTTCTGGATCGCTTGATCAATATCGCGATACCGAGGATCCGCGATTTTCGCGGCTTGAGCGGCCGGGCCTTCGACGGACGAGGGAATTACAGCTTCGGCGTGAAGGAGCAGATTATTTTTCCGGAAATAGATTACGACAAGATCGACGTGATCCGGGGCTTGGATATCTGTATCACCACCACCGCAAGGACGGACGATGAGGCGCGGGCCTTGCTGACCGCGTTCAAGCTTCCGCTGCGTCATTGATCCCAAGGTAAAAAATGGCAAAGACATCGATCATCAATCGCGGCCTGCGGCGGCTGAAGCTCGTAAAAAAATACGCGGCCGTGCGCGCGCGGCTGGCGGCGCAAATGAAAGACACCACGCTCAGCGAAGAAGATCGTCAGCAGGCGCGGGTGAAGCGACACATGCTTCCTAGGGACTCGAGTGCGGTACGGCTGCGCAATCGATGTCGGGCTACGGGGCGACCGCGCGGTTTTTACCGCAAGTTCGGCTTATCGCGCAACAAACTGCGGCTGGCCGCGATGAACGGTGACGTCCCGGGTTTGGTCAAGGCAAGTTGGTAACCCTGCGCGCCGTCACGGCCTGCTATTATCGTTTTCGGAAGGTACGCTAAACGTATGACCATGCAAGACCCGATTGCGGACATGTTCACCCAGCTCCGTAATGGACAAGCGGCGGGCAAGCGGTGTGTTGTCCTGCCGGCGTCCAAGCAAAAAAGCGCACTTGCCGAGGTGCTCAAGCGCGAGGGTTATATCGAAGACTATTCCGCGCAGGAGCGCGATGGAAAGCCGGCGCTTGCGGTGACGCTCAAGTATTTCGAAGGACGGCCCGTAATCGAGAAAATCAAGCGCGCCAGCCGCCCGGGCCTGCGTATCTACCGCTCGCAAAACGCTATCCCCAAAGTCAGCGGCGGTCTGGGGATCGCCGTCGTGAGCACCTCGCAGGGGCTCATGTCCGACCGCGAGGCGCGCCAGCGCGGCATCGGTGGCGAAGTGCTGGGCTACATCGTCTAGTCATGTCTAGAGTCGCGAAAAATCCGGTGCTGCTCCCGAAGGAGGTCGAGGCCACGGTGACGGACCAGACCGTGATCCTGAAAGGTTCTCAAGGTACGATGTCACGGGAGTTTTCCAATTTGGTACAGATCGTCAATAAAGACCAGAGGTTGTGCGTGTCCTCCAAGGATGGCTCCAAGGCCGGCCGCATGTTCGCGGGCACGACGCGGGCGTTGTTGGCCAGTATGCTCGAAGGTGTCGCCATGGGGTTCCAGAAAAAACTGGAGATCACCGGGGTGGGCTATCGCGCCCAAGTACAGGGCAGGGTATTGAACCTCACTCTCGGCTATTCTCACCCGATTCACTTCGACATTCCCGAAGGCATCGCGATCCAGACCCCAAGTACGACGGAAATCGTGGTAAAAGGGGCGGATAAACAGCAGGTGGGCCAGATCGCGGCGAATATTCGCAGGTATCGGCCGCCGGAACCTTACAAGGGGAAGGGGATCCGGTACGCTGGCGAAGTGATCAGGCGTAAGGAAGCAAAGAAAGCGTAGCGAGGTAAGGATTTAGATGGACAGAAAAACGACCCGGCTCAGACGCGCCCGCCGTACTCGCGCGAAGATAAGAGAGCTGGGGCTGCATCGGCTAAGCGTGCATAAAACGCCGCGGCATATCTACGCTCAAGTGATAGCACCGGCCGGGGCTCGGATCGTCGCCAGCGCTTCCAGCTTGGATAAGGCGCTACGGGCGGAAATCGGCTACGGCGGTAACATAAAGGCCGCGGTGATCGTCGGTAAAGCTGTCGGTGATCGCGCCAAGGCGGCAGGCCTCGATCGGGTTGCATTCGACCGATCGGGATTCAAGTACCATGGCCGGATCAAGGCGCTGGCAGATGCGGCGCGCGAATCGGGCCTCCAATTTTAGGTGTGGGCGGGCATGGCGTTAGAAAGCTTGAGCGAATCGAGCGAAGGTTTTTTGGAGAAACTCGTGCACGTCAATCGCGTGGCCAAGGTCGTTAAAGGCGGGCGCATCTTCGGTTTTTCGGCCCTAACGGTGGTCGGTGACGGCGCCGGAAGGGTCGGTTTCGGGCGCGGCAAGGCGCGTGAGGTTCCCGTGGCGATCCAAAAAGCGATGGAGAAGGCTCGAAGAAGCATGAGCTCAATTTCCTTGCGGGACGGTAGCACGGTTCAATACCCCGTCACCGCGCGCCACGGCGCGGCCAAGGTTCTAATTCTTCCGGCGCCCGAGGGTACGGGCATCATCGCCGGTGGCGCCATGCGGGCGGTGTTCGAGGTGGCGGGAGTGAAGAATGTCGTCGCCAAGTGCATCGGTACGACCAACAAAGTCAATGTGGTCAGGGCGACTATCAAGGGACTGTCCGGCATCCGTGATCCCGCCTGGTATGCGGCCAAGCGCGGCAAGACGGTTGAGGAGATCCATGGCGACGCCTAAACCGCAAGGGCGCTTGAAAGTGACTCTGGTGCGGAGTGTGTTTGGGCGCCTAAAGGCTCACCAAGCGTGTGTGCGAGGCTTGGGGCTACGGCGCATCGGACACAGCACGGTCGTGAATGACACGCCCGCCATCCGCGGCATGATAACGAAGGTATCCTACCTCTTAGCGGTGGAAGAAACTTGAGATGAGATTTAATACGTTGAAGCCGGCGCGGGGTTCCAAGCGCGAGCGCCGAAGGCTCGGCCGGGGGATGGGCTCGGGTTTGGGAAAGACCGCCGGGCGTGGGCATAAGGGGCAGCGCGCCCGCGCGGGCGGGTACCATAAGCGCGGGTTCGAAGGCGGGCAAATGCCCTTGCAGCGGCGCCTACCGAAATTCGGATTCGCATCTCGAAGCGCGCGCTATGTGTCCGAGGTGCGCTTGGGCGATCTTGTCCGCGTCGATGCGGACATCATCGATTTAGCCGCGCTCAAGGCCGCGAAGCTCGTCGCCGGGCAAGTAAGGCGCGCGAAGGTCATTGCGACCGGGACGCTGGATAAGGCGCTCCGGCTCAAAGGTCTTGCGGTGACCAAGGGCGCCCGCGCGATCATTGAAGCCCAGGGCGGTAAAATCGAGGACTGATGGCGGTCACCCGACCTCTAGGAACCGGCGCGCTCGGCGGCCTCGGTCAGCTCAGCGAGCTGCGGCAACGGGCATTTTTTCTCTTAGGCGCCTTGGTCGTCTTTCGGATCACCACGCACATTCCGGTCCCGGGCATCAACCCGATCGCCTTGGCGCAGCTCTTCGATGAGCAGCGCGGCACGATCCTGGACATGTTTAACATGTTCTCGGGAGGCGCGCTGGAACGGTTTTCGATCGTCGCCCTCGGGATCATGCCCTATATCTCGGCCTCCATCATCGTGCAGTTGCTGACGGTCGTCCATCCGACGCTCGAGCAGTTAAAGAAGGAAGGCGAATCCGGCCGGCGTAAACTAACACAATACACACGCTACGGCACCGTTGGCTTGGCGCTGTTTCAAGCTCTGGGTGTCGCCATCGCCCTCGAGGGTCAGCAGGCGGCGTCGCAGGCCTTGGTGCTCAACCCGGGCATTGGCTTTCGCGTCACCGCGGTCACGACCTTGGTGACCGGGACCCTGTTCCTCATGTGGCTCGGTGAGCAGATCACCGAACGCGGGATCGGGAATGGGATTTCAATGATCATTTTCGCCGGTATCGTCGCCGGGTTGCCGAGCGCGGTCGGGGGTTCGCTTGAACTTGCCCGCATCGGCGAGCTCCACTACATCACGTTAGTTCTGCTGTTCACGCTGGTTCTCGCGGTGACGGCGGTCGTGGTCTACGTCGAACGCGGCCAGCGCCGCATCACCGTCAACTACGCCAAACGGCAAGTCGGGCGGCGCACCTACGGCGGGCAAACCAGTCATTTACCCCTGAAGCTCAATATGTCGGGCGTCATTCCTCCCATATTCGCGTCGAGTTTGATCCTATTTCCATCGACGCTCGGAAGCTGGTTCGGGAGCACGCAGGGGATGGGGTGGTTGGCGGACGTTGCTAACGCTATCTCCCCGGGTCAACCCCTATACGTCATCCTGTACACGGGCGGGATCATATTTTTCTGCTTTTTTTACACCGCGCTGGTGTTCAATCCCAAGGAGACGGCGGAAAATTTGAAGAAGTCGGGGGCCTTGGTACCGGGCATTCGGCCGGGCGATCAGACCGCGCGTTATATCGACGGGGTGATGACGCGCTTGACCTTGGCCGGCGCGGCCTACGTGACGCTCGTCTGTTTGCTTCCGGAGTTTTTAATCCTGAAGTTCAATGTGCCTTTCTATTTCGGAGGGACCTCCTTACTCATCATCGTCGTCGTGGTGATGGACTTCATGGCCCAAGTGCAATCTCATTTGATGTCCCACCAGTATGAAGGTTTGATGAAGAAAGCGAACCTCAAGGGCTATGGCCGGCGGTAGAGAAAAACTATGAAAGTTAGGACATCCGTAAAAAAGGTTTGCCGAAATTGCAAGATTGTGCGGCGCCGAGGGGTGGTGCGTGTCATCTGCAGCGAAAAACGGCATAAGCAGCGGCAGGGTTAAGGAAGGTCTATGCAAGGTGTCACTATGATGATTAAGAGGTGCTCCCGATGGCTCGCGTAGCCGGCGTCAACATACCTGTACAAAAACATATTATCATCGCGCTTACCCATGTCTACGGGATCGGGCTTAATCGCGCGGTCGAAATTTGCCGAGCGGCCGACGTGCCGCCGGCGGCCAAGGTAAAGGAATTGAGTGAGGAACAATTGGATGCGCTGCGCGCCGAAATAGCCAAGTATCCCGTCGAAGGCGATCTCCGGCGCGAGGTATCGATGAACATCAAGCGCCTGATGGACCTCGGCTGCTACCGTGGACTGCGGCATCGCCGGGGTTTGCCGGTACGAGGGCAGCGAACTCGCACCAATGCCCGAACGCGAAAAGGACCCCGCAAGGCGATAAGGAAATAATCATGGCCAACAAGAGTGCCCGTCCGCACAAACGGTCGAAGAAGATCGTGGTTGATGGGGTAGTCCATATCCATGCCTCTTTTAACAACACGATCATTACCATCACCGACAAGCAAGGCAATACGCTCGGCTGGTCCACGTCCGGCGCCAGCGGTTTCCGGGGCTCGCGGAAAAGCACGCCGTTCGCGGCGCAAGTCGCGGCCGAGAAGGTCGGGACTGCGGTGAAAGAATTCGGTGTCGAGACGCTCGAGGTCTACGTCAAGGGACCTGGGCCAGGCCGGGAATCGGCGGTGCGCGCGCTCAATGCGGCCGGATTCAAGATCACCAACATCACCGATGTCACACCCATTCCTCACAACGGATGCCGCCCGCCGAAGCGGCGGCGGGTATAAGAGATTATGGCCAGATACCTCGGACCGACGTGCCGCTTAAGCCGGCGCCAAGGAGTCGATCTCGCGCTCAAGAGCCGCGCCCGGCCGCTCGAGACCAAGTGTCACTTAGACAAACCCCCGGGCCAGCATGGG
>JBOIDL010000127.1:0-11760 GCA_050740435.1 Gammaproteobacteria bacterium | reverse complement strand
GATAGAGTCCCGAAGGGCTGGACTTCACCAGCGGTGAGATCCAGCGAAAAGCAAAACACTCACTAAACCCTATGTCCGACGCCATTTCCCGCCGCTTACCCCAGAATTTATGCAACTGGAAGGTCCAATTACTACGCGGCTTACCTTCCTTTCAATGAGTCGATCTGCACAGCTTTTCTTGGAGGGCTTTCGGTCCGCGCATGGCTCCAGAGTTGTGTAAACGGTGGCGCCAGCGAGCTGGTCTCGGGCCATCTTTCCTTCCATAACAGTAAATTCAGCATGCTCACCTGGACGTAACTCGCCCCGATATCCTTTTTCGACCTTCCCATCGCTAGTGACAACGACGCAGCCGACCTTTGGATCGGGTCTATCTCCGCCTTCCTCCAGGCCGTATCGATGTAATTGTTCTCTGGCCTGTTCTACCGCCATTTCCATGAATTTGCGATCATCATGATGCACGTCGGCAATCTCCAACCTGCATTTCTTCATAATTCATTTGGCTCCTCCGCGTAATCTGTGGGTGCAAGAAGGCACGTGTGAGACATAAGCAGCTGATATGAAAAGAGCTTATGGTGCAGGCGGCCACTCCTTTTCCCTGCGCCCGGTTCGGCATGAACACCCGCGCCACATTCTGGATCACCGGAGTTCCTGCATGCGCTTGCTTATCTTCCACGCCAGGTTCCTCTCCGAATAGCATGAAGGTCTCGTCTATCATGTTTGCCTATATCACTGAGTATCCGATCACCACCATTATACCCTACCCAGGCAGAGTATTTCCGATTGCGATGGGGTTTTTTCACAGGCCCTGAGAGGATCCCGTGGTGTCTGATCACATTTGTTCACTTAACCAGCCAACGGATTTCTCTATTGCGCCAGTTTCTCCAATAACTCCTCCTCGGAAAGAACCGGGACGCCGAGCTCGCGGGCTCGCACGGCTTTGGTCCCGGGATCGGTTCCCACGACGACGAAGCTCGTCTGCCGCGACACGCTCGCGCTGACCTTGGCGCCAAGAGCAACGAGGCGCTCGCTTGCTTGCTCGCGGCTCATCGATGCGAGTGCCCCAGTGAGGACAAATGTCAAGCCCTCCAGAGGTCGACGGATTGTATCGGCCTGTTCTTGCCATCGCATTCCCGCTTCCTGCAAACGCGCGATGATGTCGAGGTTCTTAGGATTGGCAAAGAATTCGGCGATGTGGTTCGCGATGATCGGGCCGATATCCAGCACGGCTTCGAGCTCCGCGACGCCCGCCGCGCGAATTGCATCGAGCGAGCCGAAATGCGCCGCGAGGGTCCGGGCCGTGGCTTCCCCCACATCCGTGATGCCGAGGGCATTGAGGAACCGCGCCAACGTTGTGCTCTTGCTCTTCTCCAGGGCGGCGACCAGGTTCTTTGCGGATTTTAGACCCATGCGATCGAGATCCGCGATCTCCGGTTCATTGAGCTTATAAAGATCCGCGACATCCTTGACCTTACCCGCAGTCACCAATTGCTCGACTAATTTATCGCCCAAACCCTGGATGTCGAGGGCACGCCGCGAGGCGAAGTGCAAGATGGCCTGAACGCGCTGCGCCGGGCAGCGCAAGGAGCCGGTGCACCGCGACACCGCTTCCCCCGCTTTACGCAGGGCGGGCGCATCGCACACCGGGCAGCGATCCGGGATCCTAAAGGGTTGCGCGCCGGTCGGACGATACTCCAGCAGAACACGCACAATCTCGGGGATCACATCGCCGGCCCTGCGCACCACCACGGTGTCGCCGATGCGCAAATCCTTGCGATCGATCTCATCCTGATTGTGCAAGGTCGCATTGGTCACCGTTGCGCCGCCGACAAAAACAGGATCGAGCCGCGCGACCGGCGTGAGCGCCCCGGTACGCCCGACCTGCACCTCGATGGCGAGGACCCGGGTGGTTTGCTCCTCGGGCGTAAACTTAAGAGCAAGCGCCCAGCGCGGCGCCCGAGCGACATAACCGAGCAGCGCTTGCTGACGCAGATCATTGACCTTGTAGACCACACCGTCCATGTCGTAGGGGAGATGCGCGCGTTGACGCTCCATCGCCTCGAAATAGCGCAGACACCCCTGCACCCCCCAAACGACCGCGGCTTCGCCGGAGACCCGCAAACCCCAGGCTTTGAATTGACGCAAGATGTGATCGTGCCTAGCCGGGATCTCCCCGCCATCGACCTTGCCCGCGCCATAGCAAAAAATCGTCAAGGGGCGGCGGGCGGTGATGCGTGAATCGAGTTGCCGCAGGCCGCCCGCGGCCGCATTGCGCGGGTTTGAAAATACCTTGGCGCCGGCCGCCCGCTGATGTTCGTTCAGCGCCTGGAATCCTTGTCTCGTCATATGCACTTCACCACGGACTTCGAGGACTCGCGGATACCCGGCGCCAAGCAGGTGTAACGGGATGCTCGGGATCGTGCGCACGTTCCGCGTCACGTCTTCGCCGCGCGTCCCGTCGCCACGGGTCGCGGCTTGAGCAAGTACGCCCTCTATATACAGGATGCTGATGGCAAGGCCGTCGAGCTTGGGCTCGGCGCTGTATTCCACCTCCTCCACGTCCAAGGCCTTGCGCACTCGGCGATCGAAGGCCACGAGATCGTCGGGGGTGAACGCGTTGGCGAGCGACAGCATCGGGACCTCATGCACGACCTCGCCGAATTCCGCTAGCGGCTCGGCGCCCACGCGCTGGGTTGGAGATCCGGGTACGATGAGATCCGGATGCTGTGCTTCCAGCGCCTCCAATTCACGCATAAAACCGTCGAACTCGGCATCGCAGATCACCGGATCGTCGAGCACATGGTAGCGGTAATTATGCGTGTCAATCAGTTCGCGGAGCTCGCGAACGCGTGCCGCCGTTTGGCTATCCGCGGGCATCCGCCGCCAGCTTCCGCATGCGATCGATGGCCGCGCGCGCGAGCGGCCGGTGTTCGCCATCGCGCAACTCACCTCCCAGCCGCTCTTGCAGGCGTTGCGCCGTGTTGAGCATAAGCTCGAATGCCACGCTGCCGTCGATCGGCACCGGGAAACGCATGAATAGGACCAGGCCCGCGGTCTCGTGAGTGTGGATGCTCTCAAGGTCGAAATTACCCGGTTCAAGCATATTGGCAAGGCAAAAAAGACTTTGCTGCGACGCTATGCCTGCGAGGCCGTAATGATGAAACACCCCCATGTCGCCATAGCGCAGCCCAACCGCCTCGGCAGCATCCCGAACCGCGACGCCGCGATAACTTTCGCCCGCGGGGGCGGTAAGAAACAGCGCCAGTATCTTCTCCGGTTCCGGCGCGTTGTCCGCTTTGGGATCTGGCGGGCCGGCGTCGGTTGCGGGCTTGGTGAGGCGTTCGCGGCCACGCCGTAGCGCTCGGCCGATGGGGGGTTGAGACGTACGTCCGTCGCGCCTTTCCACCATCAACTCATTGAGATCGGCGAGTGTCCGGGTGTAATCAACGCCTTCTTCGCGTTCGAGCGACATCGGCAGCGCGTCGAGCGGCGGCTGCTCTCGCCGGCGCCGCCGGGTGAATCGCTTCCAGCGGTTGCCCTTCTGCGACGCCGTACCCCACCAATAGATCGCCGCGAGAATGACGAGCCCGATCACCAGCAAGCTCAGGCGCAGGCCGTTCATGTCACGCCGTTTCGGCGAGCCGCACCGCGGCGCCGATATCCACGGCCACGAGACGTGAGACGCCCGCTTCCTGCATGGTGACCCCGATAAGACGTTCGGCGATCTCCATGGTGGTTTTGTTGTGGGTCACGAATAGGAACTGCACGCTCTCCGACATCGAGCGTAGCATGTCGCAAAGATGCACGGCATTGGCATCGTCGAGCGGTGCGTCCACCTCATCGAGGAGACAGAACGGCGCCGGGTTGAGCTCGAAGATCGCAAACATCAATGCGAGCGCCGTTAATGCCTTCTCACCGCCCGAGAGCAGATGCACTGTCGTGTTGCGTTTGCCCGGAGGACGCGCCATCAACGTGATTCCCGTGGCCAAGAGATCATCGTCGGTCAGCTCCAAATACGCCTGCCCGCCGCCGAAGAGCCGCGGGAACATCGACTGTAAGCGCAAATTGACCGCCTCGAATACCTCTTTAAAACGCCCGCGCGTCTCCCGATCCATCCGCCGTATGGCGTCGTCCAAGGTCGCCAGCGCTTCGCTAAGATCGGCGTGCTGATCGTCGAGGTACTTCTTGCGCTCGCTCAGTTGCTGGAATTCGTCCACCGCCGCCAAGTTGATTGGACCGAGCCGCTCGATGCGGCTCTCGATGTGATTTAGGCGCTCTTGCCAAGCGGCTGGATTGGCCTCGGCGGGGAGGCCGGGCAGCAATTGCTCCATGGTATGGCCGGTCGGGGCGAGCAAGTCGTGCTGGGTCTGCATCCGCACCCGCAAGCTTTCCTCATGCACCCGCGCTTGCTCGAGCACATCGCGCAGCCCCTGAAGGCCGCGTTCGGTCTCGGCGCGACGCTCCGCGCCTTCCCGCAGATGGGCATCGAGCGCCTGCAGGTCCGCACGCGCTCGAGCCAGTTCCGCTTCCACCCCTAGCCGCTCTTCCAAGGCTTGTTGCAACGCCTTCTTGAGATCGTCGCGGGGCTGCGCCGCTTGGCCGAGCGCGGCCAGTAACTCGTCGCGGCGCACGCTCATTTGCTCGACTTGGAGGCGATTGCGATTAAAGCCTTGCTCTAGGGAACTGCAACGCGCGTGCATCGACTCCAGCCGCAGCGCCATCTCGTGCACGCGTTCGCGAGCGCCTTGCCACTCGTCCTTCGCGCCTTGCAACAGCGTTTTTTGTTGCTCCCGGCTCGCGGCGGCCCCGGCCCGCCTGGCTGCGAGCGCGTCCAGGTCCCGGCGTATCGATTCCAAGCGAACCTCCGCCACCTCGAGCTCGGCCGTGCCGGCCCGATCGCGTCCTTCGAGCCCACGCAACTCCGCGCCCAGGGTTTCGTTGCGCATCCGAATGTGGTCATCTTCCGCCTGACGCGCCGCGATCTCTTCCCTTGCACTCCCGATCCGCCCTTGCACATCGATGAGATGTTCTTCTAGGGATCGGATTTCTTCCTCCGCTGCGGCCAACGCCTGCTGCGTGCCCGCCATGCGCGCCGCGCACCCATCGGCCTGGTCCGCGAAACCATGCTCGCGTTCCAAGGCGGCATTGAGGTCCCTTTGCACGCGCAGCGCACTGCCGTCTTCGTCCTCCGCACGCTTTAATTTTATCCAGTTGCAGCCGAGCCAAACGCCGCCACGCGTCACGACCGACTCCCCGGAACGCAAACGCGGCCGTAACAACAGCGCCGCCGGCACATCTTCGGCGACATACACGCCACCCAGAAGACAGGTGATGGGATGCGGTCCTCCCACCCGGCTCAGCAGTAGGTCCGCGGCAAGAGGTTTCGGACCTGGATCTTTGCACTCGCCATCCGCCGATTCGAGGGCGCAGAGCAGCCCTTGGCCATAAGTCTCAAGTTTACTAGAGATACTAGTTATTGTTTTTACTTTAAAAGCATTAATAAAATCACCCAGGACCATCTCCAGGGCCGGCTCCCAACCCGGATCGACGGCAAGGTCCTGGGCCACGCGCCCGGGGTTCACGACCCCCTGGGATTCCAGCCAGGCATGCGCCGCGCCGAGATCAACGCCCGCATGGCCGTCGCGCAACGCTTCCAACGAAGCCCGCCGTCCGATCGCGGCTTGCAACTTCGTCTGCAAATCATTTAATTCGCTGCTCAGAAGATCGCGCCGCTCGCGCAACTCTCGGATCGAGACCTGAAACTCGGCTTTTCCGGCTTGCAAGTCCTGGTAGGACGATTCGAGCCCGGTGAGCTCGCCGCGCAGCGAGCCCAGGGACGAAACCTCCTCCCGCGACGCCAAGGCACTGAGGTCAGACCGTAACCCCCGCAGCCGCTCGCGAGTCGCCCCGAGGCTTTGGCTCAAGTGTTGAGCGCGTGCGCCCTCCGCGCTCTCTGCGCGGGAGAGCTGCGTCGCCTCCTCGCCATGGGTATCCAACGCCGTTTGCAGTGTTTGCAACTGGGCCTCTTGCGCAAGCAGCCGCGCCCCGGCTTCCCGCTCTTCCCCTGATGCGCGCTCATGCTGCGGGATAAGGTGTTCGATCTCTGTTTTCAAGCTTGCGCACGCCTGCTCATCCGCAACCGTTTGCCCCTCCGCCCGCGAGAGGTCCTGTCCGAGGCGTTCCAGTTCCTGTTCCAAGCTCTGCTGGCGATCCTTGGCGTGCTGGATCGCTTGCTCCAAGCGCGCAATTTCAGCCCCGCTGCTGTAATAACGCGCTTGCACCTGATTGAAACCGTCATTCGCCGCAGTTCGCGCCTGACGGGTCTGCTCTGTCCCAAGCTCGATCTCGCGAAGTCGCGCCATCGCAGTGTCCACGGCCAACGTCCGCGCTTGAGTCACCAGGCGGTGTTCGTTGCCTTCGCGCTCGAGCTGGCGGTAGGTAAGTGCTATCGATTCCGCCCGCAACCGCCGTTCCTCGCCTCTCAAGCGCTGAAATTTCTCGGCGGCGCGCGCTTGCTGCTGGAGCTTGGCGATCTGTTTTTCCAACTCCTCGCGGATATCGGTGAGGCGGGCAATATTCTCCTTGGCGTCGCGGATCCGAGCCTCGGTCTCTTTCCGGCGTTCCTTGTATCTGGAGATGCCGGCCGCCTCTTCCATGAACACCCGCAACTCCTCTGGTTTGGCTTCCACAACCCGGGAGATCATCCCCTGCTCGATGACCGCATAGCTGCGCGAGCCGAGCCCCGTGCCTAGAAACAGATCGGTAATGTCTTTCCGCCGGCAACGCACGCCGTTGAGAAAATAATCCGATCCGCCATCGCGGGTGACCTGCCGTTTGATGGCGATCTCCGCGTACCCCGCGTATTGGCCGAGAAAGCCGCCCTCGGAGTTATCGAACACCAGTTCGACCATGGCCTGGCCGACGGGTTTGCGACTATTGGAACCATTGAAGATGACATCCGCCATCGAGTCGCCGCGTAAGTGTTTGGCGGAGATCTCGCCCATCACCCAAAGCACCGCATCGACAATATTCGATTTACCGCAACCGTTGGGACCGACGATACCGGTAAGATTGTTGGACAGATGCAGCGTGGTCGGATCGACGAAGGACTTGAATCCGGAGAGCTTGATGTGACTAATCTTCATCGGTGCCCTAAAGATACAAAATATGAGCGCATCGGTACAGCGCTTTTCTATGCGCTGAATCACTCTTAACAAGGTCTATATAGCTTTGATATTAAATATAATTTAATACGAACTTAAACTTCTTTCTCAGGTTCTATCCGCCATCGAGATTGGCACTCGGCAGGTAGCTCGGCGCTGCAAGCGCCCGGCACGCCGTCAGCGATATCCTTTTCTCGAGCGTCCGCGGTATCATGATGTCCGATCCCCGATGCACGATCGGATACGACCTTGGGCTAAGGCCTAAAACTTTTTCTACGGAGGCATGCCATGTCTGTCACCGCTCAGATGCTTGTGCAAGCGGCTAAACAAGAGATCCGCGAAGTCGGTCTCGAAAGCGCGGGTGAATTGCCGCAACCCGCGAATACCTTAATTCTCGATGTACGCGAACCGGAGGAGTTCCAACGTGGCGCCATTCCGGGCGCGATCAATATTCCTCGGGGTGTTCTGGAATTCAGGATCGGCTCGTTGCCGCAACTACAAGACCCATCGACGGCGACCTTGGTCTATTGCCAAAGCGGCGGGCGCTCGGCCCTGGCAGCTCAAACTCTGCAGCGCATGGGCTACACCAACGTGGTTTCGCTTGCGGGCGGTTATGCCGCCTGGGAAGCCGCCCAATGATCGCGACCCGCAGCGGCCACCCGCGCCAAGCGGTATCGATAGTTTAGTTCCATCGCGCCGTCTTTGAACGCGAAGCTTCCGGATGGTGGTTCATGGTCTAGTACATTATGTAGCAATCTCAGCAGCTCATCATCGATTCCGTATCCCAGAGGCTGCAGATCGGGACGGCAAACAGGCCGTTGCCAAAGGGCGCCGTAGCTTCACCATCGTATAACACAACGCCGGCCGTAAATTGCTTGCCGGCAGCCTCCTTGAGCTTGCCCAGCCCGCAGAAGTCTGCCGCCGTTACCGTGGCTGCCGCTTTGACTTCGACACCGGCCACCTGTCGCCCGCCGCGTTCAAGGACGATATCGACCTCTGCGCTATCCTTGTCGCGAAAGTGATGGAACCCGATGGGGACATCATGCCAGCTCGCCTGACGACGCAACTCCTGAAAGACGAAGGTCTCCAGGAGTTGACCCAGCAGATTGCGATCGGCCGCCAGCGCGGCAACGTCCACGCCGAGGAGCGCACACGCAAGCCCCGTGTCACCCAGGTGCAGCTTCGGCGTCTTGATCAGGCGGCTTAGACGATTGCTGTGCCAGGGTGGGAGATCATCCAGCAGGAAGACACGGGTGAGCAGAGTAACGTAGTCTCGGATGGTCGGCCGGCTCAGTTGAAAGGGCGCCGCCAGATCGGCAACGTTGAGCAACCGCGCGGTTTGTCCGGCGGCCAGCCGCAGCAGACGCGGGAGCGCGTCGACCGCACTGATGCGCGCCAGATCCCGCACGTCCCGCTGCACCAGGGTCTCGATGTAGTCGCGGTACCAAGCGGCCCGCCGTCGTGGTGACGACCGCGCCAGCGCTGCCGGGTAACCGCCCGCAACGATGCGCTCGGCCAGTTCCCTCCCGAGCCGCGGCCGCGTCCGGGCTTTGAACCCTTTGCCGAACAGCTTTTCCAGAAATCCGGATCGCTTCAATGCAAGCTCCTCCTGCGCAAACGGATGCAACCGAAGGAACTCGATCCGGCCGGCCAGCGAGTCCGCCAGCCTTGACACCAGCAATACGTTGGCCGAACCGGTGAGGATGAAGCGACCGGGCCGGCGGTCGCGATCGACCGCTACCTTGAGCGAAGTGAATAGCTCCGGGGCTCGCTGCACTTCATCCAACACCGACTTGTCCGGCAGGTCGGCCGCGAAGCCCACCGGATCGGCGCGCGCCGACGCGAGCAGCACGTCATCGTCGAAACTGAAATAGGCGTAGCCCGCCGCATCGCCCACTTGACGCGCCAGCGTCGTTTTGCCGCATTGGCGCGGGCCATGAACCAACGCGACCGGCGTGTCGGCCAGTGCCTCGATCAGGCGAGGATGAACGAAGCGCGTGTAGAGCGTGGCATCCGTCATCGCGGCCAAGTGTAAACCCGGATGGCGGCTAATTGAAAGGTTTATAGTCGGCCGAATGAAAGGTTCGTGCTCGGCCAGCCGGAGACTTTTCTATTTTTTATTCACGAAGAATGCCCCGAGCGCTGCGCTCACGAGGCCCTGGAGCGGAACGACCCAGAGTTGCGACGATTTCAAGAGCTGGGGCGGAGGTAGCTCCGAAAGCGGCGCGATGAAGACGGGTAGGCTCAAGGCAAGCAAGAACCCAATCGATAGCCAAAACGCCAGGCGAAATATAAACCGGTCCACGTCACCGGTATCCTCCGAGTGGCCCAGGGCATCGGAGACCAGGACACCTACGACTAACGTCAAGGTGGGAATCACGTTGGGTAGGAACCAATTCCACACCTCATCGGTTCCGGTGCCGTAGTTCCCCAACATGCTTTGGAGCATCAATACGATAAAGAGGACGCCGGTGCCGGTGAACCACACCGTGGCGAGCCGGCGTTTGGCCGTCTTCGAGGAAACACGCACGCTCATCTCAGCTTCTCAATCTACTCCAAATACCGGCCCGCTGAAGATGCGTCTTGCCCGACAGATCGCTTGGGATCTTCAAGGCCGCACCTTGGTCTCCGGCGCCGCGCTCGAATTCGTAGATGAGCGCAGTCGTATAATAATTCCCAGAATAAGGCTGGCCACCGATCGACGGAGGCAAGCTGAGCGCGCCACTGTTGAGCCATTCCGTTGCTTGCGCGCGGGTCGGTTCTTTTTTCTCCTGGGTGACGGGTAGATCGGTGACGATAAAGACGATAATTCTATAGCGCCCGCGCGGGGCCGTGAATAGCGCCGTGATGTAGTCGCGCAATGATACAACTTTGGGGCGCACGCTCGAGACCGCCCAACGGGCGGCTTCTTCTCTTGGGGTTCCATCCGCCAGGATCTGCTCGATGCGCGAGACCAAGGCGAAACCATTGGGCACCGAATGATAGCTGCGCTCCGCGTAACCCGCCGCATCGAAGGTCTGCTCCAAGCGGCGCGCCACATCTCGCAGAAACGGCTTGTCGGCCGTTCCGGAAACCAGCTCATTCGGAACCTTGACGAAAGCAGAAGCCTTCGGCGGCGGCCAGGGAAATTGGGGGATCCCCTGCGCCGGTTCAGTTTCTCCGCCACCCTTTGCCGTCGCACCAGGTGCTTGGACCGGATCCGACGGAGGTTCGGACTCAGCGGAGATGAAATAATAGGCCAGAAACCCAATTACGGCGAACAGGGTCAAGGCAATCAATTTGCGCATGACTAGTTTCCCTCTCTCCAAAACTGACGCAGATAGTTCCGCATCCTGTGCAGTTCCCGTATCCAGGAACCGGCTGGGCGCGCCAAAACCATGTCCCGCAATTCCTCGGGCGCGGAGAGCTGGGGAGTCTGCTGGCCAGCATCAAGCGCCCGCAGCCGGTTGACGGTTGGCACGATGTAGTCGAAGAGCCGCCACAACGTTATCGCGCCCTCACAGCGGCCGTCGCAGGCCGTCATCAGACCTTGCAGTAAGGCATGAGTAAAAATGCCATGACCATATCGTCCGTCCTCCAATGAATTCTCCGTCCCCTTTGACGACACCATCAGGGCGAAACGCGCTGAGGCGGAGCGCTTCTTGAGCCACTGCGCCCCAAAGCGCCTCTCGATGCTCTTCGCTTTGCAGGAATCGACGATGAGGAGCCGCCGGCCGGCCGTATTGCGCAGGGCCTCGAAAATAGTCTCCCAGCCGATCAGCGACGGCACTGCCTCCCCCTGCCCTTGCTCGATCTGTCGAATTTCTTTGGGCAAGGCGTTTCGGGGTACCAAGTAATAGTTCTGCTCCGGATCGCTTAGGCCGTGAGAGGAGAAGAATACCACGACCGTGTCTTGCGCCCTCGCGGTTTTGATAAACTCGAGCGCCGCGACGATGCGATCTTTGTCAGGCGGATCGCCTTCAGCATCGGATAGGATCTTGGATCGTACCTGTTTGTACAGGCCTCGGCCCAGTTCCTCAAAAGCGTGTTTTATCCCGATCGCATCTTTCGCTGCGTAGTGTAATTGCCAACCGGCATCGAGCTTGGGGAAACGATTTACCCCCACTGCCAACAGGTACAGGTTGCCCGGCGCAGGTTTAGCCTCACGTGCAAGATCAGGAACGTTGATATAGCGTTCCGTCACACCCACGGACCGCGCGCTCGAGACTTCCACGCGAACCGTGTTTTCACGCTGGTACAGATCGATCTCCAGCTCTTTGATTAGATCCCGGCGTGCATTGCCACCCAGGCGCCGCTCCGATCCCGGCGTTATGGGAATGCCGTTCATGAAAACGGTGTAATCCTCCATGGGTAATCTGTTCTTCTGCGCGTGGAGTCTCAGCACCGCTCGCGCGCGGTCAGGCAGGACGTGCTTCAATGTGATCGTGAGCGGATCGAGTCGCGGGGGCGCGTTCGCCGTAATACGGGTCAGGTCCTGTGAGATCCCCACGAATTTTACTCTGAGAGGCAGTGGTTTCGGATGAGTTCATCAAGGCAGCTGATGGCCGCAAGGAGGTCTCGCAAGCGCAAGGTCACCCGCGGGTCGTCGATGACTTTAAGG
>JBOIDL010000126.1:0-11787 GCA_050740435.1 Gammaproteobacteria bacterium | reverse complement strand
GGCACCCTGCTCGGGGGCTGGCGTGCCAGCCAACTCCACGAGGCACTTCCACTTCGGCCTGTCCACCCAACGCTACGGAATCAACCAGCTGCGCTACGACCTCCGCAGGGCCCACGGCCTCCTCGAACGCGATGGCACACGCTACGCCTACCGCCTAACCTCCAAGGGCCGCACTCCTCTTTGTGCCCTTCCATCAGCGTCTATGCGGACCGCTCGCGAACAGCTTATTTCATCATCGCCCGCATCCAACGTTTCAACCGAAAAGCCCCATCGAAGCCGCTCTGCACAAGGCCGATGACTCTATTGACAAGGTCATTCATTTACTCAAAGCTGCATGACAATGTTGCACAGCTTCTCTCCAAGAAAAAAGATGTGAGAATCTAACGATATGAAATCAGGCTATTCCAATGTGTTTCTTGAGAGCAAGCCTCGGCAGGAATGCCGACGTATTTCTTGCAGTTCCCACGGCGGGTTGCCGCCCAAGCCCGGCTAAGTGCTTCGCCGGGGCACGGGAATTTGCTATGCTCGGGACCGGCACCCACCTCTTGCGAACCTCATGACAGCCATCGCCTTTGACACCTTGAAGTTTGCCAAGCGCCTCAAGGAAGCCGGGTTCACCGAGCAACAGGCGGAGGCCTTGGCCGTCGCCGAGGCGGAGCTGGTCGAGGAGAACCTCGCGACCAAGCGGGATCTCAAAGAGCTCGAGGTGGCGCTCAAGCGCGATATCAAGGAGCTCGAGACCTCGCTCAAGCGCGATATCAAGGAGCTCGAGACCTCGCTCAAGCGCGACATCAAAGAGCTCGAGACCTCGCTCAAGCATGACATGAAGGAGCTCGAATACCGCATGACCCTTAAGCTCGGTGCCATGATGGTAGTGGCCGTTGGCGCCGTCGCCACCCTGGTCAAGCTCTTGTAGGCCACGCCACCATGCAGCCGAGGCGGCTTGAGCGCACCCCTCGCCCGTCCCCCGCGGAATTGTTCTTTCGGTCTTTTTTGTAGGTCCTGCACCCGCCGAGGTCTCCGGTTGACCCGATGGACGCCGGTCTCGAGCCCCTGATCCTGCTGGTCGACGACACCCCCGCCAATCTCGGGGTGCTCTACGATCTCCTCAAGACCCGGGGGTTCCGGGTCCTGGTCGCCGAAGACGGAGAGGCCGTGCTCGAGCAGGTGCACGACACCCGCCCCGATCTCATCCTCCTCCATGTGCTCATGCCCGCCCTCGACGGGTCAGTCGGTCACTTACCGGTTCGTAGCTGTTAAGGGTGTTGACGTAAGCACGCTCACCGCCGTTCAACCCAAGCTCGTGGTCACCTTCTACCAGAAGAGGATCTAGGTGGTCCACCGGCCTACAGGGATAGAAGTCCATTGCAGTCAAACAAGGGCATCGGCAGGAGCGCCGGTGCCCTCTTTTTTGTACCGGAACAGAGGTGTCGGCATGATCCGCTTCTCCAGACCGAGTTTAGTGTTCGCCTGCTTATCACTGATCTCAGCAAGCGCGGCCGTTGCCACGGCGAATCCCATTCGCTACCAAGACGGGCGCCTCAACGCCCGCATCGATAACCAGCCCCTCTCGATACAGTCTTGCGTGAGCTTGGCGCCGCCACCGGGGCGCGGTTCGTCCTGAACGACCCGGAGAACGGGCAGTCGCCGGTGTCCGCCGCTGTCGAATCCCAGCCTTTTGTGGATGGGGTGACGCTGATCTTAGAAGGCTTTTCTTACGCCATCTATCCCATGGAGGGCGCGGATTCGCCTACCGTGATCGTGCTCTCCACACCGCCAGTTCAGCGCATTGCCACGGGCGCTGGTACCAACCGGAGTCTCCCGCTCGGTGGGCAGAACAATATGACGCCCACGTCTGCCGCGCCGGCCATGTTTCCTTTGCAGGCCGGGCGCGAGGGTGCCCTTGCTGACGAAAGAGCCGAGCGTGAGAAGGCCTTAAACGATGCACTCGCGGCCCTGAACACCAAGGGCGAACAGCTCAGCCAGCAGGCCCTCGACCAGGTCACAGGTATCCGCGACCCGCGCGCCACTCAGGCGCTGGTGGAAGCGGCTTCGGGGGCTCAAGATCACCGCGCCCGCGCGCAGGCCACCGAGGCTCTCTGGACCTGGAGTCTTGAACCTTTCACTCACTTCATCGGGATATATCGGGACGGGTCTATCAATGAATATCGTTGGGCGGAGGAGAATAGGGTTATGAACTGGTTAATCGCACACTTGATCGGTGACTATGTGCTGCAAAACGACTGGATGGCACGAGGTAAGAGAGAATCCTCTTGGATATGCACCGTCCACGTTGCTACCTACATGATCCCGTTTCTATTTATCGGATTATCGTGGTGGCAACTGTCACTCATTGCTGTTCAACATTGGCTACAGGATAGATCGAGGTTTGTCGGCTGGTATATGCGCGTATTTGGGAAGTCGGAGTTTGCCAAGCCGCCGATGGCACCGTGGTCGTTCATCGTGATGGACAACGTGTTTCATCTCACCTGGATAGCATTCATTGTAGGGTTAGGAGCCGAAATGGTAACAGTCCCCCGCTAGGATGATCTCCAAGGAGTAGGGCATCGGGTAACTGCGGTGGCACGCACACCGGAAAAAAAGTGCTCTGCTGGCGAAGTTGGCCGAGCGCGGTGACAGGCTGCAGTTCGACGACCCGGTGAACATCCAGCAAGGTAGGGTGCGCTGCGTTCCATCAGCACGCCGATTGGGTGGTGCGCAGGTGAAGCGTCGCGTACCCTACCACTGGAGGCGGCGGAGCGGGTTCATATCCTCAAAGCACTCGAGGCGTGCTGCTGGCGGGTTAGCGGCAAGGACGGGGCCGCCGAGCTCCTCAGGCTCATCACGGGGTCGGACTGAACCGCGCGCGACCGAGGCGCTGATCCAGGCCGCTGCGTCGGGCACGGATAAGCGCGCCCGAATGCAGGCCACCGAGGCCCTCTGGCATTATGCCGTCGATCTGCAATTTGCCGATGAGACCACCGTCAGCGCCCTCGAACAGCTCGCCAACGATAGCGAGGCCGAGGTCCAAAAGACGGCGCGGCAAGCACTCGCGGATATGCAGCAGTATCGCGAGCGCAACGCTACGCAGTGACAGCGCTCAACCCCGGGCGCGTCCGCGCCCGGCAGCGCCTCCGCGATGAAAAGACTTATTGGCAATGCTTTCGAGCCAGCGAGACAGCGTAGCTCCATCGTCGCACCGGCCAAAGTCTCTCCCAAGGCGGCACGCAAGGCCGCTACCCGACGCACCGAGGAGGGCCTGCCCGTGCACAGCTTCCAGACGCTGCTGGCCGATCTCGGCACCATCACCAAAAACCACATCCAACCCAAAATCGAAGGCGCAGAAGCCTTCGATCGAATCACCCGGCCCACCGCTTTACAACACCAGGCCTGAAAGGGTGGTAGTACCCTGTAGCCGAACCCTTATTTTTTGATTTATCCCATGCTATCCGACAGTTATGCTAAGTCGCCAAAAGAAGATCGGATTAACCAAGTTTAGTTTGGGTGGAGAAGTTGGTTCCGCCGTTCGTCGATCGGCCGCCGGCGAAGTGAACCCCGATGAGCAGATCGGTGGTGGGTTAGGCGTAAACAGCACGCCCAACCCACCTAGTTCCGCCGTCGGCTTAAGTGCCAACCTATAACTGTCGTCTTCTATGGGCAACTCCGACCCCGTTCTTGTAATTGTGTCGGGCGGTCACCATGACCCCGCAATCACAGTTTTTCGCACACTCCTTCGTGACAGCGGGTGGTTTCGGAGCAACTATAAGGAGTTCCACGAGCCGGAAGGTTTTTGACATCGAATCCGACCGGAAGCACGCACGATTTTGCCTCCCAAGTGCTATGGGGTACATTCGGTTTGCACTTCGGATCAAACCTGGAGCAGTATAGATTCATCTTTACTGACATCTCGTGGATTAGCACCTCCTGTGGGTTTTTCCTGTCTGGACAAAATACAGCTTCGGGATCCTCTAGGAAATGCGCGTCAGAAACGACGACCGTCCATTCGGCATTCCCACTGGTCTTACCCCTAGGTGTTGTTACTCTGGTAATGTCACTTTGAAGGATTGGCTTTTGGGCAGCCAGGGTCCATTCCTCCTTTGACAGATCAAGGTCTTGTACTCCGCCTGGGCACAATACCTGCACCTTTAGCGGCGTGGCAACAACTTCGCCCACCGGAGGAAACAAGATTGGGACAGGGTCCTGCGGGGCCTCGTCCTCCCGATAACATTCAAGGCTATGCCACACACACCTCCCCTTTACCACTATATAATGCGCCTCGGCCTTGACCCCTAGCATCGCGACCAGACCGATCATCATGACTCTCATTGCTCTCTTAACTGTCTTGGACACTCTCTTAACTGTCTTGGACATAACTACCTCCGCTTGCTTGTATACTGCTCCACAGCCATACGTAGAGCGCCTGTCATTGCTGTGAGGGCCTCGTCGGCTCTCTTTTAGCATCACCTCCTTTCGATTCCAGGGTTTCCCGACCCTAAGGGAACGCCAGCGTGACCCTCGCAAACATCGTCCGGGTCGGCTGGATCGTCGGGTTGTCGAGATTAACCTCGAAGAAATTGAACTCCTCGTCGAACAGATTCGTCGCTCCAACCGAGATGAAACCATACCGCTTCGGCAGACGGTACGAGATCGCCGCATCGACGATCCAGAATTTATCGCTGCCGGACCGAAGGGGAACGGTGTGGTCAAGGAAGGGCGTGAACCTACCGTTCTGATCCCAGTACGTGGCCGTGAGCGAGGCATTCAGCCCCGAGGGGTGGAAGAACCCGATCCCCAGGGGCACACGCTGGGTGTCTAGCTTCGTGGGTCCTATGAGGTCCCGTTCGAAGCGCTCGAAGGCGTACTGTGCCCTAAGTGCCAAAAATGGGTGCGGCGTCCACAACAGATACGCACGGCCCAGATACTCGTTTCCTTCCACGTCCCGGTTGACTGGGTTGCGGGGATCCGACACATCCAGAATTGGAATCGTCAGATCCCGCTTGGACACCTCTACGCCCCCGAACAAGCTCTTCGTGAACTTCTGATCGATCGCCCCCCCGTAACGCCAGGCCTCGGTCAGGTCGAAGTCATCGAAGAACTGATTGAACCCCGCCGCCTGGGTGGGCTCCAACGTCTGGTCGGTGATCAGCGTTCTCTTCAAGACCCTGAATGCCGCCGCCCGAAGGATGGTCCCCGCGAACGGACTCCAGGTGATCCCGAATTTCGGGTTCACAGGGTTCTTGTCGATATCCTCATCGCCGCTCAGGGAGTCGAAGCTGAGCCCCAGCGTGGCGGTCACGTCCTTCGGGAGCTTGAGGTATGCGTACCCGTATGCGTTGAAGTGTTGGAGATCCGTGTCGATCGGATCGGGTTCGGGAGTAATGTCGAACTCGCTGTCGACACCGGAGTATCCGCCACCGGTCTGCAGATTTAGGTACCGCGAGCGAAACAGGTGCTGGAGCTCGACGCTGAAAGAGTTCTCCGGAACTTTAATGTCGCTAGAGCTTCCAGGGTCAGGGAAGTCATCGGTCCTTGAACGATCATCTTCATCTTTATAAATAAATGAGCCAATGAAAACAGAATCCGGGGAAAAGGCGTGCCGTCCGCCCAGGCGTATGGAGTTACTCTCCGATTCGTCTGTCCGGCCAGGGAAAATATCTTCCGGGAAGAATCGCTGTTGAATATCACCGTGTTCGGAATCCCTGTATCGATATTCAGCCTGAATACTGGTCTTGGGAGAGATTTCCCCTTGTACAAAGACATTAGCGATTTCATCCCGCTGGTCGGCGTTTTCTCGAAACCCGTCTGTAGTAAAGTGGAATCCACCGACGCTGAAGGATGTCTTCTGGTAGATGCCCGAGACAACGGCTTCCCCCCCGTACGTGCTATGCTCCCCGACCAGGCCGCTCGTCTGTAAGGTGAACCCGTTTCGGTTGAAAATGGGGTTGAACTCATTAAAGGATAGCCCCCCTGGACCTCCGGCGCTGATAAGGAACAGGTTGCTCTCGGCGAGATGCGGCTGAATGGGTGTCGTGTTGAGAGGCTGCAACAACTGAGACTGGAGCAGCTCGCTGACCCTGGCGATCTCGTGGCGGGGCAACGCCGCATACGAATCGGCCAGAAACCGGTGGCCAGAATAGCCGGTCGGATCGGTATTGACCGACTTCCAGCCTTCCACCAAGGCCAACTGCTGGAAGCCCAGATCGGTGTATACCCGGGCGAGGCTCGCGCTGCGGGCCGCGAGGTCCGAATCGAGCGAAAGGCGTGACCGGTAGACTAAGCGGTTGTCGTTCAGCTCGATGGCCGTTTGCAGGTCATGCAAGGCCTCGACCGGCCGGTTCGTGGTCTGTTTCTGGATGGCATCGTAGAACCATGGGGTGGGATCCTTGGGGTCCAGTTCCTCAGCAATAATATACTGCTGCTCATCCAACGGCATACGTTTCTCTTCATAGTAGGCCTTGCCCAGATAGCTGCGGACGATGGAATTATTAGGGTCCAAGCTCGCGGCAACCTCGATCTCTTGGCGACCCTCGTGCAAGTCACCCTCGCGGATTTTGACCAGCCCGAGGCCCAGCCTTGGGAGGGGATCGGCCTGATCCAACGCCGTCGCTTTCGCAAAGGCCTCCGTGGCCTGTGTCGTCTTGACATCGGTCAGGTGGGCGAAACCCAGCACGGTCTGTGTCCTTGAGAGATCCGGCTCTAGAGTAACTGCCTTCTCCGCTGCTTTGAGGGCGTCATCGAGCTCGCCGAAGGAAGCATGGATCTCTGCCAGCCGTGCCCACGCGAGCGCATTGGCAGGCTCCGATTGCAGTGCTTTTTCAAGACTGGCTCGTGCGCCTTCCAGGTCAAATCGGGCCTGCTGTGCATAGGAAAGCGCGATCAATGCCGTGGCGGAATTGGGAGCCTGCTGGACCGCTCTCTGGGCCAAGGTGAGCGCTTCGTCTTTTTCGTTTTGCACCACGGCGATGATCGTTTGCAGCGCGAGGGCGTTGCTGTCGTTCGGGTTCAGATTCAGTGCCCGCCCAATATCCGCGTTGGCCTCTTCCACCCGGCCCACGGCCAGCATTAGCGAGGCGCGATAGGCAAAAAAGCGCGGGTCGCTGATAGTCTCGGGAAGCGTCGCAATACTGTCGAGCGCGTTCCCGAGATCTCCCCTCGAGTAAAGGTCGATAGAATGTCGAATCATCCCCTGCCAGCCGGGTCCGGGCGGAAATTCATCCGGGCGAAAATAGAGCACGGGCGGGTGGTACAAGGCCCAGTGCACGGCGTCCCGTGGACGGACCACGGTGCGCAGTTGCGGCGCCTTGCCGGCTTGGGCGGTGGCCGACTCTCCGGGGGCGACCTTGAGACTCCCCTGGGCGTTCGATACCAGCACCCTCCCCTCCAACACCGAGAGGGATGCGCGATCGACCTCCACGCGGACCACGAACTCCGTGCCCTCGATCATGCCGTTGAGGTAGGGTGTATTGACCGTGAGCCGCCGGGGCTGGCGGCTAAGGGATTGGAAGGCTCCCGCGATGATGTCGAGCAGCGTCCGCTCCTCTTTCTTCGCTGAGACATCGAGGAGACGGACGGTGGTGCTTTGATCGATGCGCAACACCGCCTCGTTGACCATGTATACGGCGGCACGGCTCCGTTCTCCCACCCGGATCGTGTCTCCCTCGCAAAGCCGGTGGTCCAGCTTGGCCGCGTGCCAGCCTTGTGCTTCGCCGCTTTGAACATCCACCGACCCTTCGATGGACGTAAATCGCGCTGCCGGCGACACGCAAGGTTCCTGGGCATGGATCGCGTCAGGGAACTGCAGGACGACAAACGCGAGCAGGCTCGCGAACCTAAGCAAGCAGCACGAACGCATAGCGACTCCTCGCGCGCGGTTGCCAACGCCAACCCATGAGATTAAGGCCGCCGGTACACTTTCAGTATTTCTCTATGATGTGCTATTTTTGCGTGAATTTCAAAGCGTTTCTTGCAGAGAAGGTTTGGTGACTCGGTGGAATCACGGACGAGGGCGATTCATCACTTAGCGCACCATCCGTCAGCAGCAGGTTGAAACCGGTGCCGGACGCGAATCAGGCGTTTAGAAAGGGTTGAGTCTCAAGCAAGTAGGAGCGATATCGTTCTGGTTCGCGTACGCACGCTAATGGCTTCAGAATGATTCGTCGCAGTGCAGGCGCCGAGATGCCGCGCTGGCTGAAGGGCCTCCTGGTAGGCCTTTTAAGCGGGCTGAGCGGCGCGTTGCTCGGGCTGTCTACGGTTGGGTTCACATTCGAAACAAGCGTGGGTCTCTCGTGGCTGTTCAACATAAGGGGCGCAATCCGCCCGCCGCCGGAGATCGCGGTCGTGGCCATCGACTCGCGCACCGGCAAGCAGCTGGGGCTGCCCGACTCGCCGCAGGAATGGCCGCGCTCCATTCATGCCCGACTGGTCGATGCATTGGTCGAACGCGGGGCCTCGCTGATCGTATTCGATGTGCTTTTCGACAAGCCGAAATCACCGGAGCACGACCTGGCGTTTGCGCAGGCCGTGGCCAAGGCCGATAGAGTCGTGCTGGTCGAAAAACTCACCGGAAAACGGCAACCGATAACCGACAAGAAAGGCATTAACCGGGGTTTCGTTTGGGTGGAGGAGTTGGTTCCGCCGTTGCCGTCGCTCGTCGAGGCAACCGCCGGCCTCGGCCACTTCCCCCTGCCGAAGCTGGAGGCGGCCGTATACGAGTTCTGGGTCTTCAAAGCGAGTGTCGGTGACGCGCCTTCCATGCCGGCCGTGGCGCTGCAGATCCACGCACTGAACGTCTATTCCGAATGGATCCGGTTGCTCGATCGATTGCACGTCCCGGATCTCGAAACCTTTCCCCGTAGCACCGCCGAGATGGCGGGAGCGCGCCAGCTTAGCGATCGTATGCGTGGCTTGCGGCGTGGGTTCGATAATAACCCCGGCGTTCGTGAGCGCATCGTCGGGCTCATGGATCAAGCGCCGGAGATGTCGCGCGAGACGGTAAGCCTGCTGAAAGCATTGACCAATCTCTACGCCGGCGATCCCCGTCGGTATATCAACTTCTATGGACCGCCGGGGACCATGCCCACCATTCCCTACCAGGCGGTGATCAAGGGGGGCGATCCTAATCTAAAACCAGGCGCGCTCGACTTTACCAACAAGGTTGTGTTCGTCGGTTTCTCCGACTTGTTCGATCCTGGCCAACCGGACAGGTTTTATACGGTCTTCACCCGTGAGGACGGCGTGGATCTGAGCGGCGTTGAAATCGCGGCAACGGTTTTCGGCAATCTCTTGAGCGATCGGACATTGAAACCCCTTGGCATGCCGGAGACCGGCATGGTCTTGTTGCTGTTCGGCCTCGTCATGGCAACGATCGTTTATTCTCTTCCGGCCGTCGCGGGCGTTTCCTTGTCGCTGCTGCTTGCAATCATTTACGCTGTGGCCGGCCAATGGATGTTCAACCAGAGCGACCTATGGCTGCCGATGGCGACGCCGCTGCTGGCGCAGTTTCCGCTCGCATTATTCATTGGCCTGCTGGGACAGTATCTCTTGGAGCGCCGCCGTGGACAGCATATCAGCCAAGCGATTAGTTACTATCTTCCCGAGAATATTGCCAGGGATCTAACCAAAAACCGGCTGGATCCGAGCGCCGCCAACAAAGTCGTTTACAGCACCTGTCTCGCGACCGACATGTCGGGGTTTTCCACCATCGCGGAAAAGCTGGCGCCGGGCGAGCTGGCGTCGTTTCTTAACGATTATTTCGATACGATCGCGCACCCGCTCAAGCGCCACCACGTCGATGTGACCGAGTTCCGCGCCGATGCCATCATGTGCGCCTGGACGACGGCCGAGCCGAACGCCGGCGCCCGCGGTAAAGCGGTGATGGCCGCCCTGGAGGCAGCCGAGGCCATCGCCCGGTTCAAGGAGCGGCATGGCATGCTCGGGGCGAAATTGCGGATTGGCCTCGAGTCCGGCTGGGTCTATGTCGGGCACGCCGGAGGCGGCGGGCACTTTGTCTACAGCATCGTCGGTGATTGCGCCAACACCGCTTCGCGCATCGAAGGCTTGAACAAGCATATCGGCACCCAGTTGCTGGCCACGGAGTCCGTCGTCGCGGGACTGGACAATCTTCTAGTGCGTCCGCTCGGGAGGTTTCAGTTCGTTGGCAAATCCGAGGCGCTCCCGATCATGGAGATCGTCGCGCCAAGAAACAGTGCGTCGCCGGACCAAGTACTGCTCTGCGAGCGCTTTTCCGAGGCCCTCGACACCTTCCAAAAGGCACAGTGGGCCAGGGCCGCGGATCGTTGCAAGGACATGCTAACGAGCTATCCCGGCGACGGTCCGGCGCGTTTCTATCTTTCTCTCTGCGAGCGCTATCAAGGCGGAGCAGCCGAACCCGACGATCCGCGCATCATCCGCATGGACGCCAAGTAAGGACGCGGATTTTCAATGGCGTCGCGGGACCCGGCTTGAACATACCCAATATGGGCATTAACATACCCATTATGGGCACGAAAGCGAAAACCCGGGTTTCCAAGGTTCAAAAGCGCGCCAGTCTCGCCGACGCACTGTTTTCCGCGACCCGGCAGCGGGTGCTCGCTTATTTGTTCGGCCAGCCGGAGCGCAGTTTCTTCGCCACCGAGCTGATCAAGCTCGCCGGCGGCGGCTCCGGCGCGGTGCAGCGCGAGCTGGCGCGGCTGGCCGACAGCGGCTTGGTGACGGTTTTCCGCATGGGCACGCAGAAGCACTATCAGGCCAATCCCAAGTCGCCCATCTGCGCGGAACTTTGCGCCATCGCGCAGAAAACTGTCGGTCTGGCCGAGCCGCTGCGGGAGGCGTTGGCGCCGCTGGCGAAGCGCATTTCGGCGGCCTTCGTGTTCGGCTCGGTGGCCAAGCGCAGCGACACCGCGACCAGCGATATCGACGTGCTCGTGCTCTCGGACAGCATTGACTATGCGGACGTGTTTGCGGTGTTGCAGTCGGCGGAAGCGAAGCTTGGGCGTACGGTGAATCCGACGGTCTATACCCCGGCGAACTGGCGCAAGAAACGGAAGGAAGGCAATGCCTTTGTGGTGAAAGTGGCCGTCCAACCCAAGGTATTCCTCATCGGCACGGAGGAAGACCTTGCCTGAGAAATCCAAAGAACTTGCGAATCTCGTCCGCATCGGCAAGCTGACGGCAGAACCGGGCGCGGGGCGCGAGATCGAGGGGCTGCTGACTTCAGGGAGCGAGGGGTTGGCGGATGCCCGCAAAAAGGGCCTCGCTTTGTCGAGCCGGTTCGATCTGGCATACAACGCGGCACATGCCTTTTCGTGCGCGGCGCTACGCTGGCACGGCTACCGCTCGGGCAGCCGCTACGTGGTGTTTCAGTCCCTGCCGCATACCCTTGGCCTGCCCGCGGCGACCTGGCGGGTGCTGTCCAAGGCGCACCAAGTGCGCAATGTCGCTGCGTACGAAGGGCATTTCGACGCCGACGCGACGATGCTGCGGAATCTCATCGAGGCCGCCGAGGCGGTCCGGGCGGCGGTTGTGGCGTTACCTCCTTTGCCGCATCCGTAGCGCAAAAAGCCTAACCGGCTCCCGTTAGCAGAGAACGCGAATAACGAGAACCGAATCGCATTGCTCACGGAGATTCTTGATAAGATAAGTCGTTACGCGCATTAGGAGGGATTCATAGGTAGGATCTTTTAACTCGTTGATTTATGGTATGAACTATTTCGATTGCTGTCGATCAGATCTCATTGATGTCAATGCCGACGTCATCACTGGGGAACGATCGAATGAAGAACATCAACG
>JBOIDL010000125.1:0-11824 GCA_050740435.1 Gammaproteobacteria bacterium | reverse complement strand
CCTTAAAGTCATCGACGACCCGCGGGTGACCTTGCGCTTGCGAGACCTCCTTGCGGCCATCAGCTGCCTTGATGAACTCATCCGAAACCACTGCCTCTCAGAGTAAAATTCGTGGGGATCTCACAGCGTCTGACCCATGTTTAACTCTCCCAAGCTTCCTCTCGTGCTGGGCGCCCTCGGCGTTGCGCTCGTTTCGGCCTTGGCTCTCCATCCATGGACGGCCGCGCCTACTCAAAGTGCGATTCGGCCAGGGGTCACCACCGTCGATCCGGCGTCTCACGCAGTTCCCGAGCCGGGGATCGGCCCGAGTAACGAGGACTCGCTCGACGCGCTGCGGCGGGAACTCGCTGCATTGCGCGCCGATCTGGCGGAGGTGAAAGACGCCCTCGGGGCGCGAACCAACGCTCCGGTCTCGGGGGCGGCCGCCCCTGCGCCCGAGGATGACGTTGACCTGGCCGATCCCGAGGCACAGTTTACCGCCGAGATCGCCGAAGAGCAGCAGCAGATCCAAGCCTACGCCCAAAGGATCGAGGCCAGTCTCGAAGCCGAGCCTGTGGATAGCGCCTGGTCCGGCAGCACCGCCGATCGCATTCGCGAGGTCTTCACCGGCGACGAGCTCGCCGACGCCTCGCTCCAAGACATCGATTGCCGCGCAACGCTTTGCCGGGTCGAAGTCCAGCATCGCGACGAGGCGAAGCTGCGGGAGTTTCAACGCCTGTTCCCGTTCAAAGTCTCCCAGGTGCTGCCGCGTCTGATGATGCACCGGATCGAGAACGCGGACGGTTCCATCACCACCAATCTCTATCTGGCCCGCCAGGGCCACCGCCTGCCGACGGCTGAAAGCGGGAACTGAACGCGCGGCGCAGTGGCGCCGCTCAGAGATCAGATCTCGACCTGCGTCCCCAGCTCGATCACCCGGTTCGTCGGGATCTTGAAGAAATCCATCGCGCTCGCCGCGTTGCGTGACATCGTGATGAAAAGCTTTTCCCGCCAGCGCGCCATGCCCGGCCTCACGGTGGGGATCATGGTCTCGCGGCTCAGGAAGAACGAGGTTTCGAGCTGATTGAACTCGAGGCCCAAGGGACGGCACCGCGCCAAGGCTTTGGGGATATCGGGGTCGTCCTGGAATCCGTAGCGGACAATGATGCGGAAGAAATTGTTCGCAAGCGGCAGAACCTCGAGGCGGCGATCCTCCGTGACCCAGGGAATGTCCTCCGTGATCACGGTCAAGAACACCACCCGTTGGTGCAGGACCTTGTTATGCGCCAGATTGTGCAGTAGAGCATGGGGAGCGCCTTCGCGATTGGCCGTGAGGAACACGCCGGTACCGGGTACGCGGTGCGGCGCGCCCTCGGCGAAACCGTATAGCACCGATTCGAGAGCGATGGCTTCCTCGCGCAGGCGGTCGGCGAGCACCGCCCGTCCCCGTTTCCAGGTGGTGAGCAGGGTGAACACACCCGCCGCTATCACGATGGGGACCCACCCTCCTTGGAAGATCTTAAGCGAATTGGCGGCGAAAAACGCGAGATCGATGCTGATGAAGAACACCGCGCCGATGACCGTGGTCAGCCAACTCCATCCCCATAAACCCCGGATCACCACGAAGGCCAGCACGGTATCGATGGCCATGGTGCCGGTGACCGCGATGCCATAGGCCGCCGCCAGATCGCTCGACGATTCGAAGCCGAGCACCAAGCCCACGGTCCCGATCAGCAATCCCCAGTTGATAGCCGGGAGATAAATCTGACCCATCTCGCTCGCCGAGGTGTGCACCACCCGTAACCGCGGGCAATAGCCGAGCTGCATCGCCTGGCGCGTGATCGAAAACGCTCCGGAGATGACGGCTTGAGAGGCGATCACGGCGGCGGCCGTCGCCAATGTCACCATTGGGTAGAGCGCCCATGAAGGCGCCAAGAGATAAAACGGGTTTTGGGCGGCGCCCGGATCGCGCAGGAGCAACGCGCCTTGACCGAAGTAGTTGATGAGAAGGGCGGGCAGCACAAACCCGAACCACGCGAGGCGGATGGGGCGCTTGCCGAAATGCCCGAGATCGGCATACAACGCCTCCCCGCCCGTGATGGCCAGCACCACGGCGCCCAACGCTAAAAATGCAGCGCGCGGATGGTCGGCGAAAAGCTGAATGCCGTAGACGGGATTGAGCGCCCGAAGCACCCGGGGCTCGTTGATGATCGCCATCATCCCAAGCGCCGCGAGGCTCAAAAACCAAACGCACATGATGGGGCTGAAGGCCGCCGCCACGCGCGCCGTGCCCCGGCGCTGAAACATAAATAAGGTGCAGAGCACGCTCAGGGTGATCGGGATCACGTAAGGCGCGAGCGCCGGGGTTCCGACCTTGAGGCCCTCCACGGCGCTCAACACCGAGATGGCGGGCGTGATGATGCCGTCGCCGTAAAACAGCGCCGCACCGAAGAGCCCGAGCAACATCAGGAACCCGACCGGCCGCGATTCGCGTGACACCGTGCGCCGGACCAGGGTCATCAGCGCCATGATGCCGCCCTCGCCGTTATTGTCGGCCTGCAGGATAAGCACCACGTATTTGAGCGACACCACGATCAGCAAGGCCCAGACGATGAGAGACAAGATCCCGAGTACGTTACCGTGCGTGACCGCGATCCCATACGGGCCGCCGAACGCCTCCCGGATCGTGTACAAAGGACTGGTGCCGATATCGCCGTAAACCACGCCGATGGCGCCCACGGCAAGGCTGGTAACGGTATTCCGCGGCGGCTGCATCGGCGAGATGCCTGGCAGTTTCATCAAGACAGGTATTTTCATAGCGTGGTGTTACGCGACGTGCATCGTCGAGGGGATCGATGCCGAGAGTTTGTGAAAATACCTACTGCGCTCGGGATCTCGCGTTCCGGCGGTGCTCGGAATCCTCATGTATTTCAACATACACTCCGGTTCCTGCGCTCCGGCGGGACGCGACCTCCCCACGCTCGCGACGGTTTTTTCACAAACTCCGAGGGCTAGGGCAGAGGCAGAGCGCCCGATAAAATTCGCTCGAGCGTCGCCACCAAGAAGCGATGCTCACAGGCCAAGACCCGCTCGGCAAGCGTCTTGACCGTATCGCCACGCTCGACCGGTGTCCGGCACTGCGCGAGGATCGGTCCGCAATCGTATTCGGCGTCCACCAGATGAATGCTCACCCCGGTCTCCGTCTCACCCGCCGCCAAGACCGCCGCGTGCACGCGATCCCCGTACATGCCCTGCCCGCCGAAGCGGGGCAATAGGGCGGGATGGATGTTGATCACCCGCCCTTGATAGTGCCCGAGCATGCGGGGACCGAGCCGTTTCATGTACCCTGCCAGTACCACGAGTCCGGCCTCGTGGCGCGTCAATGCCGTTAAAATTTCCGTATCGAGCGCCATCGGATCGGGGTGAGTCCGCAGGCTCAGATGGTAATCTGGAATGCGCTCGCGGCGCGCCCGGAGCAAGGCTTCCGCATCCCCGTTGTTGCTGATGACGACGCGGGGCTCGGCCGCTAAGCGTCCGCTGTTGCAAGCGTCGATGACTGCCTGCATGTTGCTCCCGCGATGCGATGCGAGCAACCCGAGCTGATTCAAGGGGGGTAGGCTCCCTGAACGGGGCACCCGGCGATCGATCATCGCCGGCGTTCGATCTGCGCTAAGATCTCCTCATAGCTCTGATCCACGATACCGCCAAAGAGCGGATCCTCGCTCGCCGCCGCGGCCGCCGTCAGTTCTGTCCAATCTTCATCGCTCAGCACCGTGTTCAACCTTGGAAATATGTCGCTCTCCTCGCGCTCGGAATGTGCGCGGATGAGCGCGACGTATTCGTGTCCCAGCGTGCTGAGCTTATCCACGGAGGTGATCCCTCCGCCGACCACGCCTCGCACCAGATCGGAGAAGGCCTTCCCCATGTGCCGCAAGCGCTCATGCTCCGCGATGAGCTCATCGACCAGATCGTGGCTGTCCGGATCGAGTTGCGCGAGCCGGGTAAAAATCCGGTCTTCCAAAGGATGATGGGCCACATCCGGATAGACGGCCATGTAGTCCATGATGTCCGTCATCAAACGAAAGTTGCCGTTCTCCCCGCGGTCAAGGGCCTCGATCTCCGCAGCGAGCAAGGCTAAGAGCTTGGAGAAATTATCATGCTCGCCTTGCAGCCGCCGTATCAACTCAGACATCGCCCGCCCCTCCTCGGCCACTCTAGACGTGAGTTATATTCTTTAATTTGGGCTCGCACCTATAGCTTCACGCTGTACGTGCGCTGCACGTAGTCATTCACCAACTGCTGGAATTCCTCGGCGATCCTCTCCCCGCGCAGTGTCAAGGCCTTCTGCCCATCGATGAAGACCGGCGCCGCGGGGGCCTCGCCGGTACCGGGAAGGCTGATCCCGATGTTGGCGTGCTTGCTCTCGCCGGGCCCGTTGACCACGCACCCCATGACCGCCAAGCTCATGTCTTCCACCCCCGAATACTTTTCGCGCCAGAGGGGCATTTGAGCGCGGACATAGGACTGGATTTTCTCCGCCAACTCCTGAAACACGGTGCTTGTCGTGCGCCCGCAACCGGGACAGGCGGTCACCAGGGGCGTGAACGAACGCAAGCCCATGGTCTGCAGGATCTCTTGCGCCACGACCACTTCGATGCTCCGGTCACCCCCCGGGTCGGGCGTGAGCGAGACGCGGATCGTATCGCCCACGCCTTGCTGAAGTAACATCGCCAAGGCCGCGGTCGAGGCCACGATCCCCTTCGAGCCCATCCCCGCCTCCGTCAGACCCAGATGTAAGGCGTAATCGCAGCGCCGAGCGATCTCCGTGTACACGGCGATCAAATCCTGTACACCGCTGACCTTACACGAGAGTACGATATGATCGCGGCCGAGCCCAAGCGCTTCGGCGCGCCGAGCGCTGTCGAGGGCGGAGAGAATCAAAGCCTCCCGGGTGACTTCTTGTGCATCCCGCGGCTGCGCCAGAGCGGCGTTTTCGTCCATGAGGCGGGTTAGCAAGGCTCCGTCCAAGCTGCCCCAATTCACACCGATGCGGACGGGCTTTGCGTACCGGAGCGCAGCCTCGATCATGACGTTGAACTGTGGATCGCGCTTCGGCCCGAAGCCGACGTTACCAGGGTTGATACGGTATTTGGCCAAGGCCTGGGCGCAATCAGGATACTTCGTTAACAAGAGATGGCCGTTGTAATGGAAATCCCCGATGAGCGGCACGTAGCAGCCGGAGGCATCCAACATCCCGCGGATGCGGCCTACTTGGCGGGCTGCATCCTCGGTATTGACGGTAACGCGCACCAGCTCGGATCCTGCCGCGGCTAACTCCTGTACTTGCTTAACGGTCGCCACCGCATCGGCGGTGTCGGTATTGGTCATCGACTGCACCACCACCGGCGCGCCGCCCCCGATGACGACCGAACCCACCGTAACAGCGACACTGCGCCGCCGCGCCGACACCGCGTGGAGCCGCTGCCCAGAGGTCTCCGAGACGGGATTTTTTACGGGTTCTAGCATGGGCCCTCCAGATATTCTAAAGCCTGCGTTAATGTTATCTTAGAAGTGTGAATGGGCGCAAAAGCGACTATAGGAGGCTAACGCATGGCTCGAGGTATTAACAAGGTGATTCTCATCGGTAATCTCGGTGCCGAACCCGAGGTCCGGTTCATGCCGAGCGGCCAAGCGGTGGCCAACGTGCGCTTGGCGACTAATGAAACCTGGCGCGATCGTGAGACCGGGGAGAGCCAAGAACGCACCGAGTGGCATCGCGTGGTGTTCTTCGGCAAGCTGGCCGACATCGTCAAGGAATACCTGCACAAAGGCTCGCAGATCTTCGTCGAAGGGCGGATACAGACCAAGAAGTGGCAGGACAAGGACGGCCATGACCGGTACACGACCGAGATCATCGCGAACGAGATGCAGATGCTGGGCGCGCGTGGCGGGGGTACTACGGTGCCGTTCGAGAACGAACCTCCGGGGGAGCGGGCGCCGGCACCTTCCGCGGCTCCGGCGAGCCCGGCCGCCGCCGCCCCCGGCTACCAACATGCCGGGGCAGGCGAACTTGACGACGATATTCCGTTTTAGCAAGCTCTCACGGCCGGAGACGCGGGGGCTAAACGCCTGGCGGGCGTGGACAGGTATGGAAGCTACGCTGAGCTGAGTGCTTCCGAAGTCGAAGGGCGGGACTACCGTGTGCACGTTCGGCTTGCGGATTCTCCATTTGCCGTGGTCGCCCCGCACGGCGGGCGCATCGAGCGCGGCACGATACCGATCGCCGAGGCGATCGCGGGCAACGAGCACACGTATTATTGTTTTGAAGGGATCAAACCGCGCCGTAACTACTCCCTCCATATCACCAGCGATAAATTCGATGAGCCGCGCGCTTTAACCGCCGTCCGGCGTGTGCGCACCGTCGTAACTGTCCACGGCGCCGGCGGATCGGGGTGCGTGGTCTATCTCGGGGGCTTGGATAGCGCGCTACGCGCGCGCTTAATTTCCGCCCTCGACGCATCGGCCTTCGCCGCGGCCGAGGACCCGAGCCCTACGCGCCAAGGCACTGGGAAGACCAATATCTGCAACCGCGGACGCTCGGGCCGAGGGGTGCAAATCGAGCTGCCCGTCGGCCTTCGCAAGCAGATGTTTCATCAATCCGCGCCCGGAATATGGGACCCGAACGCGCTTTGCCACCACTTCGTGGACAGCATACGGGCAGTTTTGAGCGAGTATGGCAAAGCATCCTAGGCGCCTTTCCGCCGCGGTTCGAAGGACGCGACCGATCTTCCACCCGGCGTCAGTCGAGCGGCCTCGGCATGGCGATCCCATAGCCCTGCGCATAGTGGACGCCGATGGCCTTGAGCCGCTCGAGCGTCGCCAGGTTCTCAACACATTCCGCGATCGTCGTGATCCCCATCACGCTCCCGACTCGGTGAATGGCCTCGACCATGGCGCAGTCGATTTGATCGGCCACCATGTTTCTCACGAAAACGCCGTCGATCTTGAGGCAATCGACCGGCAGGCTCTTCAGGTAACTGAACGAGGCCAAGCCGCTGCCGAAATCGTCCAGGGCGAAGGAACAGCCGCGGGCGCTGAGAGCGCCCATAAAGCGCCTCGCGTTGCTGAGATCGGCCACCGCTTCGGTTTCGGTGATCTCGAAACAAAGACAGGGCGGCGGCCCGTTCCATCGATCCAATTCTCCCAGGATAAAGTCTAAAAAAGCCTCGTCACCCAGGGACGGCCCGGAGAGGTTGACGGCAAAGCGAACGCGGCATTGGTCGGGGCCGCGCGCCCGCAGTACCGCCAGGACCTGCCGCACGACCCAGCGGTCGACGGATTGGATCAGACCGTAGCGTTCCGCCGCTGGGATGAAGGCTGCCGCGGGCACAAGGACCCCATCCTCATTGAGGAGCCGTATCAGTACTTCCGCGCGTTCGAACTCCGTTCCCCGTTCCCCCAAGGGCGCGATCGGCTGTTCATATAATCGGAAGCGTCCCTCGGCCAAGGCTTGGTGGATGCGCGGCACCCATTGCATCTCGCTATGGCGTAGCGCCAGTTCGCTGTCGTCGGGCTTATAGACATGCACGCGATTGCGCCCCCTCCCCTTCGCGGCGTAACAGGCGCTGTCCGCGGCCATCAGCACCTGGGCCAGGGTATCCGCGGCGGCCGGGATCGGCACCAGACCGATGCTGACACCGATGGCGAAGATCCGATCCTGCCAGACAAACCGGAAGTCACTCACCGCCCCCCGGAGATCATCGGCGATACGCAGCGCTTGGGTCACCGTGCAATACTCGAGCAGGACGCCAAACTCGTCGCCTCCGAAGCGCGCGAGGGTGTCGCGTTTGCGCACCTTGGATCGCAACTGCAGCGTGATCTGGCGCAATAGATCATCGCCGGCGGCATGGCCGCACGTGTCGTTCACCACCTTGAACTGATCCAGATCCAGGTACAGCAGCGCATGCTGCGCGTCGCTTGCGTTAGTGCCGAGGACGCGTTCGAGGCGGCGTTCGAACTCAGGGCGGTTAATGAGCCCGGTCAACGCGTCGTGGGTCGCCTGATAGGTCAAGCGCTTGACCATCTCGCGTGTGTCGCTGATATCGCGAAAAACGAACACCGCCCCGTAGAGTTTCCCCCCGCTATCCTGGATCGGCGTGGCCGAAGCCGAGATCGCGAGCGCTTCCTGATCGCGGCGTAACAGGATCGCGTGCTCGTCCACTGCGGTGCATAGCTCCCCGAGGCGGCCTTCCGCTAGTAATCGCGCCAGCGGTTCATCCGCGGCCGGCTGACGCGCGCGGATGACATTCAGGACTTGCTGCAGCGGCAAACTCTGCGCCTCGGCCTCGCTCCAGCCCGTGAGCCGCTCGGCCTCGGGATTTAACAAGCTGATGCGGCCCTCGACATCCGTGGTGATGACCCCTTCCCCGATCGAGGCGAGCGTAACGCGATAGCGCTCCTTTTGGCTCTCGACCTGCAGCATCTTGTCTTCGAGCTTGCGCACCAGACGCGAGTTATACTCTTTAAGATAGACGGCATCGTCGGTCGACAGTTCTTGCGGGCTCGCGAGTTTCCCGGCCGCTTGCTGCTCGATCACTTCCCGCAAGATCCCTACGAAGATCTCGGGGTCCTGAGGCTTGATGATGTATCGCGCCGCCCCCAGGCTCAACGCGAAAACCTCGTCACGCGGGTCGGTGTAGGTTGCCGTGTAGAATACAAACGGGATCTGCCGGTAGCGGTTATCGCCTTTCACGGCGCGACAGAGCTGAAAGCCGTCCATGCGTGGCATGAGGATGTCGGAGACGACCAGGGCGAAGGGTTGCTCGGAGAGCCGCTCCAAGGCCTCTGCCCCATCGCTAGCCGAGCGCACCCGGTAGCCGTTGGCGGGCAGGAGCGTCTCCAGCAGATAGCGGTTTGCCTGGTTATCGTCGACAATCAGAATGTTCATGCCCCCCCCGCGGGCGGCCCGGTTGCGGTCTAGAGATACTGAGCTATCTGCGCCACGAAGGTTTCCGGAACGATGGGCTTCTCGATATACCCCGAACAACCGAGGCGAAGGGCCTTATCGCGATCGCCCACCATGGCATAGGAGCTGACGGCGACGATGGGAATTTGCGCGGTCTCGGGGAGACCCTTAATCCGTTGAATGGCTTCGTAGCCGTCCATCTCGGGCATGTGAATATCCATAAGGATCAAGTCCGGGCGCTCTGCCTGGGCTTGTGCGATCGCCTCGACCCCGTTGCGCGCGATGATGACCTCATAGCCTTGCTTGCCGAGCAGAAACATCGACAGATAACGGCTCTGATCGTTGTCCTCGGTCACCAGAATTTTCTTGCTCATGTGTTTTCACCCCGTGCCGAGCGGTAGCGTCAAGGTAAACCGCGAGCCCTTACCGTACTCGCTCTCCACCCGGATGTCCCCGCCCAAGAGGCCGGCCAGCCGGCGGCTCAGGTGCAACCCGAGCCCCGCGCCTTCATAGCGGCGCCGGGCCGAGCCGTCCACCTGCCTGAAGGCCTCGAAGAGCAGCGCCATGTTCTCGGGCTTGATCCCGATCCCGGTGTCCGTCACACCGAATTCAAGCGCCTCGCCACCGGCTACGCAACGGATGCGGACCTCGCCCTCGTCGGTGAATTTAACCCCATTGGTGGCCAGATTCAACAAGATCTGAAAGATCCGCTTGCGATCGCTCCGGACTTCGGGGAGCGGAGCGGGAATGTCGCTCACCAACTTGAGCGCCTTTCCAGCCAGCGCGGGCCCCAAGCTCGCGATCACTTCCGCGATGACTTCCTCGCACCGGAACGGCTCGCGCTGGATCTCCACGCGGCCCGATTCTATTCGGGAGAGGTCCAGGAGATCATTGATGAGCGTCAAGAGGTGCTTGGCGGAGCCATAGACCATGGAGATCTGCTTGAGCTGCTCCGCGTTGAGCTCGCCGGCAATACCTTGCCTGAGGATCCCCGCGAACCCGATGATCGAGTTGAGCGGGGTCCGAAGCTCATGGCTCATGGTAGCCAGAAACTCGGACTTGAGTCGGCCGAGCTCCTTGAGCTGTTCGTTGGCTTCCTGCAACTCGCGGGTGCGCTCGGCGACGCGCGCCTCCAGCTCCTCACGCGCCTCTTCGAGCATCCGCCGCGCCTGCTCGTGCTGCGCGATTTCCAGGGCCAAGGCGGCCAGATCGGCGACGGACCCGGCGAAGTTCTGCTCATCCAGCGTCCAACGGCGCACGGGGCCTATGTGTTCATGACAGACGATGCCGACAAGCTGAACTCCACGGCGCACCGGCGCAACCAGCATCGAAGTGATGCCCAAGGGCGCGAGATAGTGATTAGCGAACTCTCTAGTCCGCGGATCGTTGCGGGCGTCATCGGCAGCCAGGGTCCAACATCCCCGTAGCGCCTGGAAATAGGCCGGATACTCCGCCACGCTGAGCTCCCCGTCCACGCTGTGCCCGTTCTGGTCACCTGCGTAAATCTCCAGGCATTCTAGCTTGGACCGATCAGCGCTGAACCTCCACACGCTGACGCGCGCCACGTCCAGCGCCCGGGCCGCCCGCTCGGTCAGCTCCTGCATCGCCCGCCGGAGATCCAAAAAGCGAATGACCCGGTCACCCGTCAATGCCATCAGGGCAGCCGTCTGCAGCTCCAGGCGCGCGTCACTCTCGCGCAGAGATCGCTCCGAGCGTTCGCGGCTCTCGATTTCCTGAGCGAGCGCTCGCGCCATTAGTTGGCTTCTCTGCGTGCGCCGTAAGCTGGTACCCAAAAAACCGCTGGTCACGGCAAACATCAGCAACAAGCCGCTCGCCACGGACCAAGCGGCCCATCGAAGATGGGTCAACTCCCACACCAGAAAAAACCCCAAACCGGTGACCGCAAATCCCAGGACCACCGTGGTGAGCAAGGGCGCATAGAGCCGCAGGCCGGCGCGGCGCTTGCCAGCGGCGGACCCCGACGAGTCGGCGCATGGGCCTGTGTGGTCGCGAGTCTTGCGCATGGGAGCGGCGTTCCGCGGCTAATCCTCCGCTAGCGCCTTCGGGACCATGCGCGTCTCGATGTCGCCGCAACCCGGCTTTAAACCGGCCCACGATTCGGGTAAGCGGATGCCGACGACGGCGCCTGTCGGCATGAGCTTTTCTCCCGCCGGCACCGCGCCGGTGCCTGCGGCGAGATAGGCAACCAGATCTTCCAGGCTCGGGTTGTGGCCCACCAGCAATAGCCGTTGGGTTTTCTCTGGACAACGCGCAAGGACGTTCAGTAAGGTCGTGACCTCTGCGGCGTAGATCTCGGGCTCCCAATGAATCTGCCCCTTCTTGATTCCAAGCACCTCGCAGACCAGGAGGCAGGTCTGGCGCGCGCGCGCGGCCGGTGAGCTTACGACCCGGTCCGGGATCAACGCTTGCTCGCGCAGCCAGCGCCCCATGCGCGGCGCGTCGCGCTCCCCGCGCTTCGCTAAGGGGCGGTCAAAGTCCGATCCGGGACCGCGGTCCCAATCGGATTTCGCGTGCCGCATCACCAGCAAGCGCCGCGCCGCACGCGCCGCCGTCATCGCACGCGCGCCTCGGCATGCCGGGGCTCGGCCTCTTCGCGGCTGCAAGCATCCGCACCGTTCACCCACTGATCCCGATAGTCGAGGTAATCGTAGCGCTTTTTGAGCACGATCCTGCCCGTGCTTTCCTTCGCATAGATGGCGGGCAGATTGATCCCATTGAAGCGCGAAGCCTTGACCTTCCAGTTGCATAAATATTGGCGTTTAGCGATTGAAAATGGCGTAGGGCATAGGGTTTCTGTGGGTTTTCGCTTTCTGGTGGATATCACTGTGGGTGAAATCCAGACATCGCGTCAATAGGCTG
>JBOIDL010000124.1:0-11843 GCA_050740435.1 Gammaproteobacteria bacterium | reverse complement strand
CGCGAATAACCGCCGCAGGCCAACTCGTACACTGAAGCGAACCCACCCATTTGTAGTGGAGACCTATTGACCGCACCGCCCGATTTATGCGCCTTCCCGGCGGCTGATCCCCTCCAGTTGAGAAAGTCGGGCTAGTGGTAAGGAAGGTGTGGCGGTGTTGCGAGTGCGGTATTAGCAGGCGCGATGAACGCTACTGGACGCGTTAGTTTGTCGGATTATGCTTCGACGCCAGTCTATAACTAGCATCGCGCATGCCGTGAGCCTTAACGACCTCTGGATCGACGTCTACCCGAATAAAACCCTAAGAAGTCGGTGTGGCGGTTTATCGATTTGAAACCGTTCAAAACATCTGTTATGCAAACATTTAAGACTCGATTGATATCCCAAACACCAGAAGATTGCTATGTGCGGAGTTTCCCGGAATAACAAGAATCGACGTAATTTCCTTTTGTGGGTACGGATTCACCCACGTAAAGGTCGGAAGATTCACGAATGGAACGCTGCCGACCTTGCCAAACAGCCCGACATCGGTTTCCCGACCGAGCGCTGAATCATTTACCGCGACGACATTGACGCGATAGGCGAGCGGAATATCTACGCTTGATCCGTCGCTATAGTTTATTACATATGCACCGAGCGACACTTTTGAAAACCTCGCTGTGTTCTTGTGCATATCATCCTCGAGAATATCGTGAGGGCCGGTCGCATGCATAAAGGTGATGACTTTCGCTTTGCCCCTTACCGGTATGCTTGGCTTCTCTTCATTCCGTGCACCGGCCTGCGTCCCCCTATCGAGAATCGAGACGTCGTCGAACCAGGCAGCGCTGCTTGCCCCTTCGACGGAAAAAGTAAGGCGTACCGAACCCAGGTTACGCGGAAGCGGGAGTTCTTTCGTTGCCCAATCAGTTTCGCGATCCGACGCCGCGATTGTTTTCAGCGGATCCCATTTGAGTTCATTGTCACCTGAGTAAATCCAGGTTTTGGCGCTTCCTGGCCCGCTTACTCTCACCCGGTAGCGCAAGACATACTCCTTTCCTTGATCGACCCGGATATCTTGTTGAACGGAAATCGAAGACGTTGCAACGACCCGGACGATTTTTAAAGCCCCATTTTCTGAGAACACCCCGTCCCCGGTACCGCGAGTTTGAATATCCCATCCGCTCAGACCCGTGGCGAAGTCACCATTTGTGATCAGAGAATCGCCGCCGTCCTTTCCTTTCGCCACAACCGCGGCCGGCTTGCCTTCCTTTTTGAACACATTAAAGCTGACACCTCGATAATTCTTGAAGGGCGTCGCGATGAACGCGCTATCCGTTCCTTTGGGAAGATCCATAAGCTTCAACAACTCATCGCCCACCATTAGCCCGGTGTTGGCGGTAAGGGAACTTGTCGGTCCAACCGGAAAGGTGACTTTCGTCCAATATGCTGCAGCCTCGGTAAGCGCATCCGGGATGAAAGGGAGATGCGAGAGATCGCTGTCCTCGGGCGACCAGGAGTAGTATGCGGTCAAGGCCAGAGCCCGAATGAACTCCGCAGGCATTGCCTCCAGCGAAGTGTCATTCCAGGCAGTGAGCAGTAGCCCATTCCTCTTGTGCTTGTCTATTGCGTGGGCCATACGCGCGATGCCTTTCGGTCCAAACCAGGTAGCGCCAATTGTCGTGACCCCCGCATCCCTGAACATCCTCACCGACGGCAGATCAGCATTGAAGTCCTTGCTGCCATCGTATTTCCAATCGAAAACGATCATATCCTTAGGTAATCGCGCAATTAATGCGGGACCTGTCATATCGAAGTACTTTCCGTTAGAGCCTGGGTCCAGCATGTCGCCCCAAAGATATAACTTCACGCCCTTTTTCTCGAAGAGTTCATAGCTAGCCTGGACTGCTTTGACGTACCAATCCGACGGTTTCCAGTGTTTGGCGCGGGCCGCCGCGGAAGTAACCGTATTGGCGTAGTGAATCTCGTCCATAGCGATACAAAACCCCTGTGGTTTAAGCGTGTCTATGATCTCCTCTTGCAGCTTAAGTGCGACCTCCAGTGCCGCTGGATTGGCCACATCGAGGTTTCGGCTATCATGGCCACCCACTTTCGCTTCGTCGACAAACAATTCCTTGCCTCGCGGTGCATTCGCGAGATAAAGAACCCTCCCATACACTGAAAAATAAGGAATCGGTTCTATGCCACGGGCGCGAGCATAGTCAAAAATTTCGATCAATTTCACCTTGGAAAAAGACTTTCCGCCAATCGGAAAACTTTCGAATGGAAATACGGTCGGGCTGCTGTAGGAGTCGAGAGGTATAAGAACTTTGTTCAGCCGCAGAAGATATCCAACGTCAATGGTACGCTTAATGTCCTTTTCGGACAGGGGCCCAATGTTGTGCGTCCATCCGCGAAATGGCAGGCGCGGTGCGTCATACATCACCATGCCCGGAAGCGCTAAATCTCTGGTAAATCGCGCGCGTTTGGCCAACAGAATAAGTGTGGCAATACCGCGCAGTGCCCCTTCGCGGGTACGGCCCACAATTAATGCCTTGTTCGTCCTAAGCTCGAGTCTGAACGCTTCAGGGCTCTTAAGTATTTCGGACTCGGATGGCTCAAGCTCCGGAGCGTTGAATTCATCGGCCACGTCGACGGAGATCGTAGCATCGCCCCCGGTATTCACGATCAGCACATCCTTTAGCAAAGCCTTCACGCCCGAATCAATCTCGACATGCTTTTCGGCGAACGCTAACCTTGCGGGTAATCTGAATACGCCGTCCGTGAAGGTAAGCTTGATCGGATTACCGGCAGTAAGAATATCGGGCACGGCGACTAAGCGATTTCTGGCATACGGAACAGTCCTCGGTTGCTCAGCCCCCCTGGTTACAGCGATTAGCAGAAAAGTAATAGTTAAAATGCCCAGAAAAGCTGGCGCAAGCTCCCAGCAGAATTTCGAACCCTTAAACATACCAAAGCACAGTTTATGAATATCCATTCATGCCTTCCGCTCCAAAATCAATTGATCCAAGTGTGCATTCAGCTCAAAGCCATATTTTTCAAAATAGTCTTCAGCCGCTTTCAGCAATGCGGATTTGGAGGGCCACCCGTGCTCCGTGCCAAAGCACCTAAAATCATCGACAACAACTGCTTGAATCTTGTCTCTATAGGCAGAAATCACGCGTAGTTCTTCAACAGCCGGCTCCGGCATGTCGCCGCATACCGTTACACCGCCTGAAAAATGGCCATCTAAAAAGATCAATACCTTGTCGACCGGAGACTGCAAGACCTTTGGCAGTACATCCAAGGCGTCACCGTGCAAAACGGTTACGTTCTCTCGGTCAGCCAAGTAGGAAACTGCCCGGTCCGCTAGTTTAATATCCAGTTCTATCGTATACACTTTGTCGAATCTAAATGAGCACCGCCGAGTCATAAGGCCCAGATAGGTTCCCGCTTCGATGAACGTAGTCGCGTTGCTTCGCTTTCTAAGCGTATCTATGGCTCGGAATTTGGTGTAGCTGTTCGGAATCAAGAACTCACATCTAAAAATCAAATACAAGTCCCTCAGATGCCCACCTATGCCCCTAATCCATTGATACCACTCACCAATGACGCTACGAGGGGTCTGCGCACTGATATACGCGCCCGGCCTACCCAACAGTTCTATTTTTCGCACAGTAGCCTCGAAGAAATTATTTGGGACCAAGAGATCTTTTGGTTGCGACCCACCATGCAGCGTTTTGTCGTCGCATGGCGTGGTCCCATGCTCGGTTCGTTAACGGTTCTCGACCTTCAGATCGTCCAGCTTATTGCGGTATTCTTCGAGGACATTTTGCACTTCGACATCCTTGAGCTGCGTAAGCGGCTCACGCTGTAGCAAAGCATCCACAATCCCTTTGTCTTCATAACGATCCATGAGCTGTATGCCGGCCTGGTACAGCTTCTTGTTTTTGCCTTCGAGGGTAGCGATTTGCTCCTTCTGCCGCGCCGCCAAATCTTCCAGCTCGTGGTTCTTCGATTCGCTTGTTCCGAGCATCTGCACCGTTGCCTTGTGCTTCGCGATCAGATCACGCAAACGCCCCTCGCTGCGCTCGATGCGATCGTGGGCGCCCTGTAACCGCTTGTTCAGTGCTTCGTTGCCGTCACGCGCGGTTTCTAGGTCGACTTCCGATCGCTTCAGAACTTTTTGCGACGATTTCAAACGCTGCTTCGTCTCCTCCATGTCCTTCGCAAGCTGGTCGCGTTCCGTGACGAACTTCGCGTTCTCGGCCTGCAAACGGGCGCGCTCGGCCGCGAGCTGTTGCAAAACGGCCTGTGATCTCTCCGCCGCCTGATCACCCCCGCTGCTGCGACGCGCAGTCTGCGCCGGCATTTCGGCCGCCACAGCACTCATAAGCACCCCCAGGGCAACAGGGAGAACAAGGTTCTTGCGGGTCATGCAATTCGGGATCAAAACTTGGCGTTGAGATCGACCTGTAACACGTCGATGCCGAGTGGCGGACCGTCGATCTCATCCGCGCTTAGCCAACGCAATCGCAACCAGGTCTGTCTGGTCAGGCCGAGTTTGGCGCCGAGAATCCAGCCTTCGGCATCGGTTCCGCCGAGGTGAAAATCGGAGTCCGTGAAGGCATCGAGCACCGCATCGCGCTGCAAATATTTGTAGGCACCGAAGACCTGCCAATCAGCCCACTTACTGATTTGGGGCCACCCCGCGGTGATGCCGAGTTGGTAACCGTTGGTACGCTCGCGTACACGCCCACCCGTGCGGTCAAAGATTTCATCTTCGTCGAAGCCGATGTTACGGACCAGATCGGCACTCACGATGACATGGATCGGCGCGAGCTGCGCGAAATCCACCTCGCCCGTGAGGTTAATCAGATCATAATCCGAGGCCAAAGCGAATAGCTCCGTGTTGGGGTTGTCATCGGAGCGAATATCGAAAGGCGTATTGCCCTTTTGCACGAACTCGGGGGCCGTAAAATCGTTGATCTCGCTATCGAAGGGGTTGCGCTTGCCGGTGATATGGGCATAGTCGTAATAGGCAAATGCGAGCTGGGCCTTGGACTGATTGGTAAAGATCTTCTCAAAACCGAGCTGCGCACCGAACAGCCATTTGTCCCGCGAGGAAAGCTCCACCTCCTGCAAGGGAAACGCGCCGGTCGTGAGAAACACGCTCTGAGATCGATCCTGCAAATCGAGCAGGCTATCCGCTCCGGAAAGGTTGTAACGAAAGGTCGCCGCGGCGCCGTCAAAATTTAAATCCTCGTCCCAGACGAGATCCGTTGAGAGCCAGGGGTTGGGGATACGGCCGGCCGCGAGCGTGAGCCAGGGATAGCCGTGCGAATTCTCGCCGTCGTATTGAAGATAGAGCTGATCCAGCACTGCATCGAAGTTGCGGTTGAAACGCCCCAAGGTTTCGTTGGTCGACACGGGATCGACCTCGTTGCCGGTGGTCACCCGCGCACCGAACTTAAGCTCATCGGTGAGCTTCGCCTCCATCCCCAGGCGCGCCCGCACGCGCTGGCGGCTGCGGTCCTCGGTCGTGTTGAGAATCGCATCGACCCCGGCGGCTGTGAATCCGCCGGCATCGTTAATCGCCAAAAAGTCCAGATAGCTACATGGCACGATGTTACCGCTGAGATCTTCACATCGCTCGTTCTTGTCGCTAAAAAAATCGCTTTGATTGCGCAGCCGGAAATCGCCCTTCCACTTGATGCGCGAAACCCAATCCGGCAAGGCTCCCGGCACGCCCCAGCGCTCGCTCTTGGCCTGCGCCACCACATCGTTGGCTACATCCTTTCGCAACTCCTGGCGGACTTGCTCGCGGATCTCTTCTTTTACGAACTCGGGCACATAGGGAACACGGACCACGCCGGGCTCCACGGCCTCGTCGGTGATCGCGGTCTCGGCTGCATCTGTACCCGGCTTCATGGTTTTTTTTACCGCGGCTTGGGCGTCGCTCGCGGCCCTCTCTTCGGCCTGTTTTACCAGGGAGTCGGCTTTCTCCCGGCTCAAAACCCCTTGCTCCACCAAGGCGTCCATGAGATTTAACACGGTGTTCTTCAACTCGAGCAGATCCGCTTTTTCATCCGCCCACGCAGCGGGGCTCACGAACACCAAGCAAAGTGTTGCTATTATTGTTTTCCTCGACATGTGATCGAACCTTGGGAAGCTCTGCAAGAGTGTCGCGAGCAAGCCCAGATGCGCGAAGCCGCGGAGCGAGTCGCGAGACATATCAGGTAGATAGGCGAGCGACGAGCGAGCACGCGACAAAGCAGATGGGCTGCGCAGTAACTTTTGCAGAGCTTCCCTTGATATTAGTTGCCATTATCCGCTAGCGCCGATTCTGAGCTTCACCGGCTGAGGCATATCCTCGGGTGGCCGCTCGGACAACCGGAAACTCCGCGTTAACGCGGCGGTTAGCGCGTCATCCACTTCAGGATCACCGCTGGTCCCTTGGAGCTCGGAGCGAGTCACACTCCCATCCGGACTTATCCAGATTCGGACAATCACGGAGTAGCCTTTCTTGCGTACTTCATCGTTGTTCGAGAGATACTCCTGGAGCTCCCGTTCCAACAGACCGGCGAAATAGCCGAAGCGGCTCCCGCCGCCACCGATGAGTCCTCGGCCGCCCTTCTTACCGACCAGTCCGAATCCATCTCCGCCCGCACCACCCTCAGCATCCACGCCGAGGTCTTCCCCGGGCGGCGGCTCATTCTCGGCTTCAGGCGTTTCCTCAACCGGTTCGATCTCTTCAATCGGCTCCTCTATCTCGGGTTCAGGCGGCTCCTCGAGTTTTGGAGGCGGTGGTGGCGGCGGCGGTTTGATGATCGAGATTTGTTGAATCGACCGCCCTGGTTTCTCCGGTACCGACGACATCAACTGGTAAAGCCCAAACGCCACCACTGCTATAAACACGGCGACGACGGCGATACCCGCCAGCTTATCGAGGTTCTTGTTATTCGCATCCATGCCCTTCCTTCACTTTACGAGTTTTTGCGTCACTAATCCGAGTTGAGTGATCTCGAGGCGGCCCAAAAGATCCAACACCTCGATAATTTTCCCATACTGGACCAGCGCATCTCCCTTGACGACTACGGGCAAGTCCGGGTTCACTGCCTTGAACGCTTGCAGGCGGGTCTCTAGCTCGGGAAGCGTCACTGGGTAAGTATCCAAGTAAATGCTGCCGTCAGCCGTGATCGTAATCGCCTTGGTTTGGGGTTTCGTCAGGCTGGGCGCGGCACTGGCTTTGGGTAGATTAACGATAATGCCTTGTACCGAAGCCGTGGTCATAATGATGAAAATGATCAACAGTACATAGGCCAGATCCAGCATCGGTGTGATGTTGATATCGTCATAGGGTTCGTTGTCCGCGTGAACTTTGCCGGTCATGGCTTAACGCCTATTCATAACCATACGCTTCGGCGATCTTGGCAATGAACTCATCCAGAAACACTTGCATGTCGGCATTGGTTTCTTTAATACGGCTACCCAAATAGTTGTATCCGAATAGCGCGGGGATCGCGACGGCAAGACCTGCAATAGTCGCCACTAGCGCAGCGGCGATACCGGGTGCAATGGCATTGATATTGACGTCGCCGGTCGCGGCGATGGCCGCGAAAGTAATCATCACGCCAACGACGGTGCCGAGCAGTCCCAAAAACGGACCACCGCTGATTGCAATGGTGAGCAAGACCATCTGGCTATTGAGCTTCTGGTTCTCGCGCACCAGGGTCGCGTCGAGTGCAGCCTTGATCACGGGGATTGATTTCGCGTCGATGCCGCGCGCCTGGGCGCCCACAGCCGTTCCGACACGCGCCTGAACCTCCCGAATACCCGTGTGGTAAAGCGGATAGAGCGTGGAACCCTGGAAGTGATCATGCCGGCCGAATAGCTCCGTCGCCAGCGATAGATCTTGTTCACTTGCATCGATGGAGTCCAATCGTCCCTGATCCTTGCCAAGCTTTTTATATTCTCGCAGGAATTCTTGGTTATGCTGGCGCACACGCTTGAGCAGAATGCCTTTAGCGATCATGACGTACGCGCTAATCCCGCCCATGACCACGAGGAGCCCGATAACTATCCAACCATCAAGGGTTACATTGTGCAAGATAATGGCAAAGTAGGATGCGTTGCCGCCCCCCTCATCCTCGGCGGACTCGTCCTCGCCATAGCCCGGCAGCACGGATCCAACACCCTGATTGCGGAACTGAGCTTTTATCCAAGCAGGATCGCGGGCGATCCTAGAAACCTGAAACTCGTCGAGGTCCCCTGTCATCACCCGAGTCCCGTCAGCAGCACCGCCTATGTTAAGCCCACCCGTGATCGGAACCAGCGGCGCATCGACCGAGGCAGCCTCGATGCCGTTTATGAGCACGGTCAGGCGTCCCTTGCCCGCGATCAACGCGATATGTTGCCATGCCCCTGCGGTAATAGTGGCGCTGCGCGGCGTCTCGATAGGAGTCCCGGTCGCAGGGGTGGATCGCGCATAGGCACCGGTGCCATCGATCGCGAGCGCGATAGACTGTACGCCGTCGCCGTAATTCAATAACACCGAATCGGTTTGAGGAGCATCGATCTTGACCCATGCCGAAAACGTCATTCCGACCTCTGGATCGAACCGCAACGAGGGTGACGGGGCCACTGAAAACGCGGGCTTTCCTGATAATTTCAGACCGCCTCCGATGAGCGAAGCCGCTACGTACTCGGCGGTCAGACTGGCGGTATGGTTTCCGTAAGCTGTCTTGTCTTTGGCCGAACCTGGCTCGTCGAAGTGATAAACCAACGCCATGTCGGCATCGTACGTACCCGCGGCATCCTGAGAGGCGACAGCCTCCGCATTACCGTAATAGATCCATCCCTTGTCGTTTTTCGATGCGGCATTCAGCAGCGGAAATTTGACCCAGGCAAGGGCCATCTGATTGATCGGATCAAAGCGCTCGAAATGAAATTTGAGTGGCGTAATGTCATCGCCAGCCATAAAACGCACATCGGCGCCTTCGGCGAGCACGTCTAGAAAGTAACTAAAATTTCCAGTGTGTAAGCGCACCAGCAGGGGGACATCCCGAGCGGGCGCTTGCAGGTCGGCGCCGCTCACGGTGGTATCCATCGTCAGCGGCTTGCGATAAGTCCATGCCTCGTTCCACCAAGCGTTAGCATCGCAGGCAAGCGTGAGGAAAATCGCCGCGATGAGGGCAGCGCATCGATTCACTAGTCGATCCTACAGGTCACCAAGGGACGGGGGATTGTGACCGGGGATTGTGTCAGATCTATTACCGGATGGTTGTGATGAGAGCGCCGTCACGGCGATAGGCCGGCATGGATCTGATGGTTGTTCTTATGGGACTTACAGTTGATAACTCACACTGAAGTGCAATCGAGATTCTCCCGGGCGTACAGGCTCCTCTTCTTCAAACGGCCATGCCCAATACAACGACGCCGAAAGTTCATCCCAGGCAGAAACGAGGATACCCGCCCCGGCGCTCATGAGACTGAATTCAGATTGCTGTAAGGGCAACGGATCGTGTAAGCGCATGCGCCCGCCGTCGAGGAAAGCGATCAACTTCACATCATTCAATGCTTTCCACACCGTTTTCGCGAATGACGGCGAGCGTAGCTCCAAGGTACCGGTAAATCCGTCGTCGGCAAGCACATTGGATTCGAGGTAACCACGTACACTGTCCACCCCACCGGCGGAAAACTGCTCGTTACTGATGAGGGGCGAGCCGCTAAGCTGGCCATCGACCCGCGCGAAGAGGCTCGCGTCCCAAGGGAGCTTCTGGGTGCGCGCGAAACCCGCTTGGAGGTAAACATAATTCGGGCGCGAACGAAAGCGCTTCTCCTCGAATTCTTCCTCTTCGTTGCCGAGACCGCGGATCCCGAAGTTGACGCCGAGGTTCAGCCGGTTTAATCCCGAGCGATCCTCGGCCGTCGCGTTGTATTCAGTGAGGAAATTGACGTATTCGATGGGGGTGTCCAGCGAATCCGCGTCGCGCAAAGCCACGCTCTCGGCGAAATCCTTATAGTCCGCGCCAAGCACGAGACTATGATAGCCATTCTCGATTTCGGGCAAGGGAAAGATTGCGCGCAGGCCGTAAATATCGCCTTTACCAATAACCGACAAGGTCCCGACCGCAGCGACGTCGCTATCCGAGTGCACGCCATACAAGGCGATGCGGTTCTCGCTATTGGGTATCGGAAACAAATAAGTACCCGAGAACACTTCCACTTCACTCGGTGCTTGCGGCGCGGTCTGATAGCTCAGCAAGATACTGTGCTCGCGCTGCCAGAGGTTGTCGTAACGCACCGTGGCGTTCAAGCGCAAGCGCGTCGTGTCGCGGCTGAAGCGATCGTCCAAAGACAGATCCGCGTGCGCCGGGAACTGGTCTTTTATCTTTAGCTCCACTTCGGTCGTGCCGGGTGTTGCGCCCGGCCGCAGTACCGGCGTTATCGTTCGATCGGAACTGGCGCGATTGAGCGCCGCCAAATCCTTTTGCACTTCTGGCAAATATAATACCTTGCCTTCGGCTAACGATGGCGCCAGCTCGCGTATGCGTCCTAATGAAAAGTAGCGCGAGCCCGTCACCCGCAGGCGCGAGACCTTGCCCTCGCTGACCCGCAGATGGACGATACCTCCCTCAACGTCTTGTTCGGGAATATCCACCAGCACGGTACCGTAACCGGCGTCTCGATAGCGTTGCTCGAGCGCCCGGCGAGCCGCCTCCACATCGTCGATGGACTTGCCAGGACCCAAAAAACCGTACACGGCGCGTTCGACGTTATCGACCGGGAGCAGTGTATTGCCTTCGACACGGTATTCCCATATATCGAAGCGTTCACCTTCCGGCGCGCCTTCTACCGCGGCGGCCGATGTTTCCTGTGACGCATCCGCTCCCGCTGGCGCCGGTTGAGCCGAGGCTCCGCCAACGGCCATCGCTAGCCACAGGAAACACGTCGCCGGAAACACCAGAGGGCGGCCATTCATTCCTCTAAATAAGCCCATGTGTACCGGATCCGTCGCTGCACAATCTGTTGGTTCATTCTTATGCCCCAGGAACTATCGGACATCCGGCGGGTAAGCCTTGCGTTCGGAACTAGAATGGCCGGTAAATATTTCAGTTCCGTGAACGCTTCTCGGCCTCAACACAAAAACTGATATCCCCGAATAATCAATATACTTCGCGGGCAGGGTATGAACCCCGCCCTTGACCAAAGGGCGGAGCTGCGCCTCTCCCCTTTGGAAACCCCATCGCTAAGGTACCCGCGGCACGACCGCGGGGTATGCGTTTAATCGAACCTTCCTTGAAATTCATTGTTTCGCCGCTCGGAGCCTCGCCGCGCCATCGCCTTCTCAAGCGGCCCTGCGCTTGATGGCCTGGGCCAAGTCCCACGTCGCCTGTAGATTCATCCAGAATTTAGCGGTGGTGCGCGTCGCCGCCGCCAAATCCAACGCAACATCGGCCGTGACGTTGTATTTTCCCTTAATGAACGCATTAAGCCGCGGCCGCGCCCAACCGATCTTCTTGGCAAACGCGGTTTGCGTCAGGTCGGCCGGTTTTAGAAATTCTTCCAGTAAAATCTCACCGGGATGAAACGGATTCTTCATCATGATTGCTCACCTCAATGGTAATCCTCAATACTGACATCCGATGCGTTGCCGTCTTCCCATCTAAATACAACGCGCCACTGGTCGTTGATTCGAATGGAGTAACGGCCCTTGCGGTCGCCTTTAAGCTTTTCAAACGGGTGCGGCTCTTTTAAAACAATGCGCGGGACGGGTCAGGCGGCCTTTCGAAGGTTGTGGCTCGCCATCCGTGAAAGGTGGTTGCGCGTCTGCTCTTGGGCCTTGTGAAACGCCCAGTAGGCCT
>JBOIDL010000123.1:0-11996 GCA_050740435.1 Gammaproteobacteria bacterium | reverse complement strand
GGCGTCGCCTGTCCAGTCGAGGATCACCTCCGTGATGCCTTCCTCGTCGCGGCCTGCGATTCCGGAAAGGAGGTCGACGATTTGATTGCGGCGGAAATGCGTGAGCCGCCCGACCATGCCGAAGTCGATCATGACGATGCGATTGCCCGGCAGGTAGAAGACATTGCCTGGGTGAGGGTCGGCGTGGAAGAAGCCGTCAACCAGGATCATCCTGAGCACCGCATCCGCGCCGCGCGAGGCGAGCAGCTTGCGGTCGAGGCCCGCCGCTTCGATTGCGCGTAGATCATTGCCGGGAATGGCTTCGATATACTCCTGCACGTTCATCACCGGGCTGGTCCACTCCCAATACACGCGCGGCACCAGCACCTCGGGGTCCCCGGCGAAGTTCTTGGCGAATCGATCGATGTTGCGCGCCTCCACCGCCAGATCGAGCTCGCGTTCGAGGGAGCGGGAAAATTGGGCGAGGATCTGGGTCGGTTGGTAACGCCGCGCCTCCGGGATCTCCGCTTCGAGCAGGGCGGCGATGTGAGTGAGGATGCGTATATCCGCCTCGACCGTCGCCTGGATCCCCGGGCGGCGGATCTTGAGCACCACCGGCGTGCCGTTCGGCAAGCGAGCCCGATGGACCTGGGCGATGGAGGCTGAGGCGTAGGCTGTGGTATCGAGATCAACAAATACTTCCTGAGGAAGCCTGCCAAGCGCCTTTTCCACCTCGGGCAGCAGTTCGCCGAAGGCCACCGGTGCGACCCCGCTCTGCAGTCTTTCGAACTCCGCGATCCACTTCGGCGGGAACAGGTCTTCCCGTGTCGAAAGCACTTGGCCAAGCTTGACGAAGGTTGGTCCAAGCTCTTCCAGAGCTACCCGTATGCGCCCTGGTGTCTCCAGGTGCGCCGATTCGGAGGCCACTCCCCAGTGCAGGATCTGGCCGGTGCGTTCCAGCACTGTCCCGATCCCCACCCGGCGGACGAGGTCGCCGAGCCCGTGCCGGATCAGGACCGAGGTGATCTGGTGCAGGCGCGGAAGATCCCACCCTGCGCCGAAGGCCCTCCAGATCACCTTCAGACCTACTTGCTCGTACCAGGCCCCGACTCCTCGCGTAGCGCGTCGGCGATGCCGGCGAGGACGCCGCTCGCGAGCAGCGTCATACGCACGCCGTAGTCGCGCGCCGCATCGAACCCGGCGGAGGCGCCTTCGCGCGACACCGAGGTCAAGCGACTCGCGAACTCCGTCATAACCGCGGCCACGCGCGCGCTGGCGTCCACCCCGACCTGTTGCGCATGCACCGCAAGCTCCCGCAGCTCGCGCTGGATGTTGCCACTCGCGGCTTCCGCCACGCGGTTGGCGGTCGCGACGTAGGCCCCCTGCAGATCCTTGAGCCTGGCGAAGGTTTCTTTCAGGTCATTGTCGGTAAAACCGGTTCCTTTCGAGCCAAGTTGCCCGAGCGCGGCATGCGCCGCTTCGGCGGCGCGCATAAGCGTCTCATCCAGACCATGCACCGCCTCGGCCAACCCTCGCCTCACGTCGGCCGCCTGCGGTTCCATGCCGGCGCTTGATCCGGGGGTCATGGCCTGAACCACCTCCTTCACCTCTTCGGGATCCAGGCGACCGCCTTTCAGGACCTGTGACGTGAGATCGCGCACCTTGTCCCGTATCTCCGCATCCGGCTCTGGCCCACCCGAAACCGGTGGAGCTTGCGCTGCTTGCGATTTTTTATCTACCATGATGCACCTCCTAGGTAACCGACCGGTCGCTTCAGTCCACGGACCAGTTTACGCCGCAGGGCGCTCGATGCAAGGCTGGGAAGCCCGGTGCCGTGGTCCCTTGGGCGAAACGATATGATCGGCGCACGCTACATTCACTAATGCCAGCCTAGCACTATCCGTAAGAAGATGTACGCGGTTCATCCGCACTAGCATCGCACGGTTGTTAACACAAAGCCGGGCCGTGTACTATCCGCTGCATGATTGAGAACCTCCGGAGTTCGCATGACCCATCCCGCTAACCGCTACAGCGCACGCATCACCCAGCCGAAATCCCAGGGCGGGTCGCAAGCGATGCTCTACGGCGCCGGGCTCACCGAGGCGGACATGCACAAACCGCAAGTCGGGATCGCCAGCGTCTGGTACGAGGGCAATACCTGCAACATGCATCTCTTGCGGCTCGCGGACAAGATCAAGGAGGGGGTGATCGCCGCGGGTTTGGTAGGAATGCGTTTCAACACCATCGGCGTGAGCGATGGGATCTCGATGGGCACGGAAGGCATGAGTTATTCGCTGCAATCGCGCGATCTTATCGCGGATTCCATCGAGACCGTGATGTGCGCCCAATGGTATGACGCCAATATTTCGATCCCGGGCTGCGATAAGAACATGCCCGGTTGCCTCATGGCCATGGGCCGCCTGAACCGGCCGGCGCTCATGATCTACGGGGGCACCATCCGGCCCGGCCGCCGGGGCGATAAGAAGCTCGACATCATCTCGGCGTTTCAAAGCTACGGCGAGTATCTCGCGGGCGCCATCGACGAGGCGACACGCAGCGACATCGTGAAAAAATCCTGTCCGGGTGCGGGCGCCTGCGGTGGCATGTACACCGCCAACACGATGGCGGTCGCGATCGAAGCGCTCGGGATGTCGTTGCCCTACAGCTCATCGACGCCGGCGGTCGATCCGGCAAAGCTCGACGAATGCCTGCGGGCCGGCCCGGCGATCCGCCATTTACTCGAGCAGGACATAAAAGCGCGCGACATCATGACGCGCGAGGCGTTTGAAAACGCCATGGTCCTGGTCACAGTGCTGGGAGGCTCGACCAACGCCGTGCTGCACCTCATCGCCATGGCGCGCGCGGTCGGGGTCAAGCTCGACCTCGACGATTTTCAGGCGGTCAGCGATCGCACCCCCTACCTCGGCGATCTCAAACCGAGCGGCAGCTACGTCATGGAGGATCTGCATCAGCTCGGCGGAACACCCGCGGTGATGAAATACCTGTTGGAAAACGGGCTCTTGCAGGGGGACTGTCTGACGGTGACCGGGAAAACCGTGGCCCAGAATCTAGCCACCGTCGCGGGGCTCGCGCCCGGACAGGATCTGCTGCGGCCGCTCGCGAGCCCCATCAAGCCGAGCGGTCACATTCAAATCCTCAAAGGAAACCTCGCGCCCGGCGGCGCCGTGGCCAAGATCACCGGGAAGGAAGGCTTGCGGTTTTCCGGGCCGGCCCGGGTCTACGATTCGGAAGAAGCCATGCTCGCCGCGCTGGAAAAAAACCAGATCCAAAAAGGCGATGTCGTCGTGATCCGCTACGAGGGTCCTAAAGGCGGGCCGGGGATGCCGGAGATGTTGACCCCGACCTCGGCGATCATGGGCGCCGGCCTCGGCGCGGACGTGGCCTTGATCACGGATGGACGGTTTTCTGGCGGGTCCCACGGTTTCATTGTCGGGCACGTGGTTCCCGAGGCTCAGGAAGGCGGACCGATCGCGCTCATTCACGATGGCGATCGGATCACCATCGATGCAACCGAACGTTGTTTGAGCGTCGAGGTAGAGGATAAAGAGCTCGCCCGCCGTCGAGCCCGATGGACACCCCCGCCCTACAAGGCGGCGCGCGGAACTCTCTACAAGTACATCAAGAACGTGAAATCGGCATCGGAAGGCTGTGTGACGGACGAGTGAGAGGTTGTAAATGCCGAGCGGGACCAAAGCCGCTCCGTGCCGACTCAGCATGAATTGCCGGTTTGACAGCAATACAGGAATACGGCTATGCTGCCTGCATGAAGGCCACTATTGAGATCCCCGACGACCTCTACCGCAGGGTCAAGGCCAAGAGTGCCTTGGAGGGACGGCCGGTACGCGCGGTGGCCGTTGAGTTACTTCGAACCTGGGTGGGGGGTCCTTCAGAGCAAGCGGCCACCCAGCCGCTTTCGTTGCACGATCGGATGCAGAACTACTGCGGCATGGTTGATTCGGGGGTGACTGACCTGGCCACCAATCCCGAATACTTGGCGGATTTCGGCCATGGCTCGACGGGTCATCGTTGACTCGGGGCCACTGGTCGCATTTTTAGACCGCCGGGAAACCCACCACGCCTGGATAGCCGAACAAGCAAAGGCACTCCCTCTGCCCTGGCTGCTATGCGAAGCAGTCCTGGCCGAGTCCTGGCACCTGCTGCGCGGTCTGCCACGCGCTCAGGACGCGATGTTGGAGATGGTCGAGAGCGGGCTTCTGAAAGTGGAGTTCGCGCTCACTGGCGAGATCGGCCAGCTGCGAGTGCTGCGCGAAAAATACCGTGACATACCGATGTCCCTAGCCGACGCGTGTCTGGTGCGGATGGCGGAGACCTTCGATGATCACGCGGTATGCACCCTGGATTCGGACTTCGCCATCTACAGAAAGCACAGGCGCGAACCTATCCCGCTCATCACTCCCACCGGATCGTAAGCCGATGGCCATCACCAACTACAACGGGTCGGCAAGGTACTGGACCTGCTCAAGGAGGGACGGACGCAGTAGACTTAGCCACAAGCTCTCAGCCGCTCATCGAAAGCTGGTATTGCTTATAGTATTGCAGCACGCGCCGCACGTAGGTCTGGGTCTCTGGATAGGGCGGGATCTTGCGGCCATAACGGATCACGGCGTTTTCACCCGCGTTATAGGCCGCGAGCGCGAGCACCAGGTTATTCTTGAACATGCCCATGAGATCGCGCAGGTAACGCGATCCGCCGCTCAAATTCGCGATGGGGTCTTTACGGTTGCTGACGCCGTAGCGTAACGCGGTACCCGGCATAAGCTGCATGAGCCCCACCGCGCCGGCGCGTGAGACCGCTATTGGATTGTAAGCCGATTCGGCCTTGATCACGGCATGCAACAAGGCGTGAGGAAGCCTATACCTGAGTGCCGCCTGGGCGATGGCGGGGGCATAGAGTCTACGATTCTTCCCGCTATCGGCATATCCCTTGCCCAAGGGTAGTGTCCAACCCTTCCAGGTCCGGACAATGCGTTTATAGCCAGTATGGCTTGGGCGGTCGGTGAGGTAGACGCGGCCATATTTATCGACGTATTTATAGATATCTGCGTGCGCTTGGGGTGCGAAAAACAGCACCACCATAATCGCAAAAAAAGAAACCGGGCTGAGATGGTTATGCGCCATAGGATCTGGTTCTCGTATAAGGCAGCTGCGTCGTCTTAGTGCGTCAAATATCCGGTCACCTGCATGATTAAAAAGGCGTAAAGCCCCGCGGTGGCATCATCAAGCATGATCCCCACTCCCCCCGAAACGCGCGCATCGATGGTTCGAATCGGCCAGGGCTTGAAAATATCAAAGGCTCTAAACAGCACGAACCCAAGCAGCATCCAAGGCCAACCGTCCGGCGCCGCCGTCATGGCCACCAGGTAACCGACCACTTCGTCCCAAACAATCGCGGGATGGTCGTGCGTACCCAGGGCCTCGGCCGCGCGGTGGCATACGAGCACACCGACACCGAACAGAACCACCGTCACCATTAAATACCACAGCACCGGGACGGCTTGCAACGCCAGGTACACCAGAACCCCAAAAACCGTTCCGGCTGTACCCGGTGCTATGGGGGCACATCCTGTGCCAAACCCCAATGCTAGTAGATGTACAGGGTGGCGTAAAAAACCCGCCGGGATTGGGCGCGCGGCGGACACATAGGGTTTTTTCACGCTCCGGGTTATACCTTATCGCACAGACGGTGCGCCAACCCCGCGCTGGCCGGGCGCTAAAGTAACAAGTCGCCGACGCAAGGTGACGCGCAGACACTGGACCAGGAGAGCAGTGGATTGCCTGTCCTTCGATCCGTATGGCTCCCCAACACCCACCTCAGCCCCACGGCAGCTGCGCCCACGGCCGTTCCCCGCTCGAGAGGCTTTGTAGCTCAGGCAAGGGCCGGGTGAACAGATAGCCCTGGCCCTCCTCGCAACCGAGGCGGCGCAGGATGGCGAGCTGTCCCTCGGTCTCCACCCCTTCGGCGATGACGCAGAGCCTCAGTGTCCGGCTCAGGCTGACGATGGCCTCGACGATTGCCACGTCATCGGCGTCGCCCGGGATGTCGCGCACGAAGGACTGGTCGATCTTGATCCGGTCGATGGGCAGCTGTTTGAGCACGCTGAGCGAGGAGTAGCCGGTCCCGAAGTCATCGATCGCGATCGAGACCCCCAGGGCCTTCAGCGCTTCGAGGAGGTGCCGGCTGTGCTCGATGACCTGCAAGGTGCTTTCGGTGATCTCGATCTCCAGTTGGGAGGCCGGTAGGCCGCTCTCGGCGAGTGCTTCGCGCACGGTATCCTCGAAGTGGTCGCGGGCGAGTTGCCGGGCCGAGACGTTGACGGACAGACGGAGCGGCAGCCCGTCGGTGCGCCAGCACGCCACGGCCTGCACGCAGGCCGTGAACAGAACCCAGCGGCCGAGCGGCTCGATGACCCCGCTCTCCTCGGCGATCGCGATGAAGCGATCCGGCATGATAAGGCCGTGCTGGGGATGCTGCCAGCGTACTAGCGCCTCGACCCCGGTGAGGGCGCCGTCGCTCAATGCCACCAGCGGCTGGTAGTAGAGCACCAGACCTTCGGTAGCGAGCGCGCCCCGCAGCCCCTGCTCGATGTTCAGGCGCTCGGCCGCCCGCGCCGCCAGCTCTGCGGTGTAGAAACAGTAGCGGTTGCGCCCTTGCGCCTTGGCGCTGTACATGGCTGTGTCCGCGGCCCTGAGCAGCGTATCCCGATCGTGACCGTTATCGGGGTAGAGGGCGAGACCCACGCTCGCGGAGACGGTGACCCGCTCCCCGGCGAGCTCCACAGGCGCGGCCAGGGCATCGAGGAGCTTGCGGGCGATCCGCGCCGCGTCCTCGGGGTGAGCGATGTGATCGAGAAGGATAACGAACTCATCCCCCCCGAGCCGGGCCGCCGTATCGTTACGCCGCAATTGCCCCTTGATGCGCGTGGCGACGGTTTGGAGCAAGAAATCGCCGCTCGAATGCCCGAGGGTGTCATTGATGACCTTGAAGCCGTCTAGGTCGAAGAACAGGATCGCGCAGTGCTCGCCCTCGCGGAGCGCTCGCGCGACCATCTGGTCCAGCCGGTCGTTGAACAACAGGCGGTTGGGGAGCCCGGTGAGCGGGTCGTGGTGGGCCAGGTGGTCAAGCTGCGCCTCGGCCCGCCGGAGGGCGCTGATGTCGGAGAAGGCGACGACATAATCGGTCACCTCGCCGCCCTCGTCCCGTACCACGCTCACGCTTTCCCAGACCGGGAAGACCGTGCCGTTGCGGTGCTGGCAGTAGGTCTCGCCCTGCCACTGTGCGCCGGAGGTAGATTCGAGCCGGGGGTAAAACTGATCGCTATGGCGGCGGGCATGCAGGAGCACATCGGGGTCCTCTCCCAACACGGCGTCCGGGCTATACCCCGTGATCACCGTGAAGGCCGGGTTGACCGAGACGATGCGATGCTCGTGGTCCATGATGAAGATCCCCTCCGCCGTGGTCTCGAAGATCGCTGAAGCTTGCCGGAGCCGCTCTTCGGCCGCCCGCCGCTCCGTGATGTCCTTCATGATCCCCACCACGCGCACCTGGCCGGGCAGCTCCGTTTGAGAAGCCTTGGCATGGGCCTCAATCCAGCGGATCTCCTTCCCGGACCGTTGGGTCCGAAACACGAGGTTCAGCGATTTGCCGAACGCCACTGCCTCTTCCATCGCCTCCTGGACACCCGCGCGATCCTCGGGATGTACCCGCGCCAGGAAGGTACCCCGTGACTCGCTGATCGCCTCCGGAGCGCCCCCGAAAATGCCCTGGATGCGCGCCCCGGTGGTGATCCGGCAGCTGGCGGCTTCCCACTCCCAGACCCCAAGCTCGGCCGCGTCGAGGGCGAGCTGCAAGCGCTCCTTACCTTTTTTGACCTCGGCCTCGATCTCAATCTCGGCCGCGCGCCGGCTCAGCGCCATCTGCAGGGTGGCGTGCAGCTCGCGCGCCTCGACCGGCTTGACCAGATACCCAAAGGGCAGGCTCGCCTGGGCGCGCTGCAAGGTCTCGTCCTCGGCGTGGGCGGTCAAGAACACCACCGGGATGCGATAGTTGGAGTGGATCTGGCCGGCGGCCTCGATCCCGTCCAGGGCCCCTTCCAGATGGATATCCATGAGCACGAGGTCCGGGCGGAGCCGGCCGACCTTCTCTACCGCCTGCTCGCCGCTCGCGCTCACCGCGGCCACCCGGTAGCCCAGCCCCTCGAGCTGGTGCTTCAGGTGAAAGGCAATGACCCGCTCGTCCTCGACGATCAGGATGCTCGTTTGGTTCACCATCTTTTATCCCCCGCTGGTTGGGAAGCGCAGCTCAAAGCAGGCCCCCGGTCCCGGCTCGACGCGCAAGCTCCCATGCATCTGGTCCACGAACAGCGGCACGAGTTGCAAGCCGAGTGATGCCGCCTGGGTTATATCCAGCTCCACGGGTAGACCCACGCCGTTGTCCCGGACGGTGAGCACCGCCTCCCGGTCCCCGTGCGCCTTCAAGGAGAGGCCGATCTCTCCCCTCCGGTCGCCGGGGAAGGCGTATTTGAAGGCGTTGGTCACGAGCTCGTTGACGAGGAGCGCGCAGGGCATTGCTCGCTCTAGATCCAGGTACACCTCGGCCACATCAAGCTTCAACGCAATGCGTTGCGGATCCACCGGATACGCATTGAGCACGATCTGCGTCAAGCGTTCCAGGTACTGGCCCAGATCGACCCGTGAGAAATTTTTCCGCTCGTATAGGAGTTGGTGAATGAGGGACATGACCCGCACGCGGCCCTGGCTCTCGGCGAGCACCCCGCGGACGCCCGCGTCCTGGGTCTGCCCGGCCTGTAGATCGAGGAGGCTCGAGATGACCTGCAGGTTGTTCTTGACCCGATGGTGAACCTCTTTCAGCAGGGTCTCTTTCTCGCGGAGAGCGGCGGCCATCCTTTCTTCTGCCTGCTTGCGCTCGGTGACCTCGATCTCCAAGGCGCGGTTGGCGGCGGCCAGCGCTTGGGTCTTGCGGAAGAGGTCCGCGAAGACGGCCACCTTGGATGTAAGGATCTGCGCGTTGACGGGCTTGGTGAGGTAATCCACGGCGCCCGCGCAGTAGCCATTGAGGATGTCTTGGTCCTCGCGAAACTGGGCGGTCAGGAAGAGGATCGGGATATGTTGGGTTTTCTTGCGGTCCTTGATGATGCGCGCGAGTTCCAAGCCGCTCATCTCCGGCATCTCGACGTCCAGCACAACGGCGGCGATGTCGTGGGCGAGGATCGTCCCCAACGCCTGGTTGGCGTTCTGTGCACGGATCAACCGGTAAGCCGGCGAATCCAGGATGCTCTCGAGCACATCCAGGTTTTGTGGATTGTCGTCGACCAACAGGATACTGGCGCGGTCGTCCATCGCACCCTCTTCTCACCGATGCAGCCAGACGCGGAGCAGGGAGATGAGCTGGTCCGTGTTCACGGGCTTGGCGATATAATCGGAGGCGCCGGCGGCGAGGCATTTTTCGCGATCGCCCTTCATGGCCTTGGCAGTCAGGGCCAGGATCGGCAGCAGCCGGAAGCGCGGCTCCTTGCGGATCTCCTGCATGGTCTGGTAGCCGTCCATCTCCGGCATCATGATGTCCATGAGCACGGCCCGCAAGTCCGGGGTGTTCTGGACGAGTTCGATAGCCTGACGGCCGTTGGTGGCGCTCAGTACTTCCATCTCCTGGTTCTCGAGCACGCTGCTCAAGGCAAAAATGTTACGGGCGTCGTCGTCCACCACCAGCACTTTGCGGCCGCGCAAGGCCTCGTTCGAGTTGTGCAGCCGCTCCAGCATTTGGCGCTTGGGCTCGGGCAGGTCGGCGACGACCCGGTGCAGGAACAGCGCCGTTTCGTCCAAGAGCCGCTCGGGTGACTGGACATCCTTGAGCACGATGCTCTGGGCCATCGTCGTGAGCTGTTGCTCCTCCTCGCCGGTGAGGTCCTTGCCGGTGAAGACGATGATCGGCAGGTCGCGCAGGCTTGGCTCGCTCTGCACCTGCTCCAGCAGTTCGAAGCCGCTCATGTCGGGCAGCCTAAGGTCGAGCACGCAGCAATCGAACGCGCGGTCCCGGAGCGCGGCCAGGGCCTCGGCGCCCGAGCCCACGGCGGTGATCTCGATGTCCGTGTGGCCGAGCAGTTCGACGATGCCTTGGATTTCTATGACGTTGTCCTCGACCACCAGCAAGCGCTTCATATGCGGCGCGGCGAAGCGCTTGATGCGCTCGAAGCTCTGTTCCAGGGCCTCGGTGGTGGCGGGCTTGACCAGGTAGGCGAAGGCGCCGTGGGCCAGGCCGTGGGGGCGCTCTTCTTCCACCGTGATGATCTGCACGGGGATGTGGCGCGTGGCGGGATTGCGCTTCAGATGGTCGAGCACCGTCCAGCCGAGCATGTCGGGCAGGAAGACGTCCAGGCTGATGGCCGTAGGCAGATACTCGCGGGCGAGCACCAACGCCGTTTGGCCGCGGCCGTTCACGATGCCTTTGAATCCCTTCTCGCGCGCCAGCCCCAGGAGCACCCGCGCATAGTGGTGATCGTCCTCCACGATCAACATCACGGGGTCGCCGGGCCGGATGGACTCGCGGTCGTCGGGAACGGCTTCCTCGGGCGCAACCGGCAGCACGGGCAAGGCGGCCTCAATGGCTCGTGCGGCGGCGGGCGCAATCCTCGACGCCGCCGGGCCCGTGTAGGTCAGCGGCAAGTAAAGGGTGAAGGTGCTCCCTTCGCCGGGCGCGCTGACGAGCCGAATTTCGCCGCCCAGCAAGGTCGCCAGCTCGCGGCTGATGGCCAGGCCCAGACCGGTGCCGCCATACTTGCGGCCGGTTCCGGCATCGGCCTGCTGGAAGGCCTCGAACACAAGCCGCTGCTTGTCCGGCGAGATCCCGATGCCGGTGTCGCTCACTGACATCGTCACCACGGCCGGAGCGTGGCTGAGCACTCGGTGGCCGGGCGTCCAGCCCTCGGTCGCCGGACGAACGTGCAGGGTCACCTGGCCCTCGGCGGTGAACTTGAAGGCGTTGGAGAGCAAGTTCTTCAGGATCTGCTGGAGGCGCTTCGGGTCGCTCGTCAGCGAGCGCGGCAGGGCCGGGTCGAAGCTTAATCGGAAGGGAAGGTTCTTCGACTCGGCGACGTGGCGGAAGCTGCGCTCCACAATGTCGCGAAGCGTCGCGAAGGGGATTTCCTCCGCTTCCACGGTGACGGTGCCGGACTCGATCTTCGACAGATCGAGGATGTCACTGATGAGGTTCAGCAAGTCGGTGCCGGCGGAGTGGATGTTACGGGCGAAGTCCACTTGCTTGCTGCTGAGGTTGCCGCCGGCGTTCTCCGCAAGCTGCTGTCCGAGGATGAGGATGCTGTTGAGCGGGGTGCGCAGCTCGTGGGACATGTTGGCGAGGAACTCGGATTTGTATTTGGAGGTGAGGGCCAGCTCGGCGGCCTTGTCCTCGAGGGCGTGACGGGCCTGTTCCACCTCCTTGCTCTTGCGCTCCACATCGACATTGCGCTCGGCCAGCTGCGTGGCCTTGCGCTCCAGCTCCTCATTGGTCTGCTGGAGCTCCGTCTGGCGGGACTGAAGCTCGGATGTGAGTTGCTGGGATTGCTGCAGCAGATTTTCGGTGCGCATCGTCGCCTCGATGGTATTGAGCACGACGCCGATGCTCTCCGTGAGCTGTTCGAGGAAAGTGAGGTACGTGGCGGTGAAGGGCTGCAGCGAGGCCAGCTCGATGACGGCCTTGGTCTGTCCTTCGAAGAGCACCGGCAGCACGACGATGCTGGCCGGCTTGGATTTCCCGAGGCTGGAGTGGATCTGCGTGTAACGGGCGGGCACGCGATCGAGGAGGATGCGCCGTCTTTCCGCCGCGCACTGGCCGACGAGGCCTTCGCCCGCGGGGATGCGCTCGGGGTGGTCGGGCCGCTGGGCGTAAGCGGCGAGCAGACGCAGGGAGGGCTTCGCACCATCCCCATCCTCCATCTGGTAGATGGTGCCCTGCTGGGCGT
>JBOIDL010000122.1:0-12196 GCA_050740435.1 Gammaproteobacteria bacterium | reverse complement strand
TCGGTCGCCGTGTGCTCACCACCGCACTCGCTATCCGAGAGTATGTGGTCATGCCTTCCCTCAGTACGGCCACCGCATAACACTCGTTGCTTTTTTGCACAAGATTTCATGGATAAGGGACTAAGATCTCCGTGCCCGCTTTCGCGTAGCGCCTCGACCAGCGGTTCCTGATGTTGATCGAGCGGAAGGATGGTGTCGCCTTCGGCCCCGATGAGTAACAGGGACTTACCTGCCAGCTTGGGGACGAGCCTGCGCAGATCGTAATTGGGCGCGTGCGCCATCCAGCGCGCGACCGCGGCTTGGCCACTGTCGCCGACGATCGCGTTCGCATCGTCGATGTAATAGGCGAGTTGCGAGGCGAACTCGGCGCTTTGTTGGGCCAGCTCGCCGAACTTCCCGAGATTGGCGCCGGCGAGCGAAGCCCCGCAGCCGAGCCGCGGATCGCCAGCCAAAACCTCGAAAGAGACATACCCGCCCATGCTGTGACCGATGACGGCAAGGCGAGCCGGATCCGTGCGGTATTTCCGGAGAAATTCCGCCGATCTCGTAAACGCCACCGCGGCGTGAGTGTCCGCGATGGCGTGCGCTATCGAAAACCGCCCTTCGCTGCCCCAGGAGCCCCGATAGTGAAAAAAGAGCACGTTCCAGCCGGCGCGGCGGATCGCATGGGCCAGATCCAGGTTTCTCTCGTTGCCTGGATAACCATGCAACAAGATGACGGCCGGGTGCGGTCCCGGGCCCTGCGCGACATAAACGATGCCACTGAGCTTGGCGCCATGGCTACGGATCACGACCGGCTCCATCGCCGGGGGATAGGCTCGATCGACGGCGGGGGGATCCATGAACACGGGATCGAGTTCCGTGCGTGGGGCGGGTGTTTGGCACCCGGCACCGGCGACGGTGCTTAATGTGATCGCGACTAGCGCGTTCCGATAGCGATACGCGTGGCGCATTGGCGTGGTGCAAGGCATATTGTTCAAGGAAATATATCTTCTATAAGATTGAGCCGCAATGAATCTGTTAGGAATGGATGCTTTTCCGCATGGCGAGACCTGCCGTCTGGAGCGCGGGCTTTTCCGCGACCGAAGTTGAATCTGCTCGCAAGGTTTCTCGGATCGCCTCTTTCGGCCGCGGCCGCGCTATTCGCGGCGTTCGCACTTATCGCGTGCGGCGTGCCTGCGCGGCCGTCAATCCTGCCTCAAGCCACGCGGCCGATGTTGGAGCCGATGCACGCGGTGATGCCGGATGGAGTCTTGCTGCCATCGCAGGCCTGGGTGCCGCCCGGACCGGTGGTGGCCGTGGTGCTCGCTCTGCACGGGTTCAATGAATATAGCCATTCTTTCACGGCCGTGGGTCCTTACTTCGCCTTGCACGGTATCCTTACCTATTCATACGACCAGCGTGGTTTCGGCGCCACCGCGCGTCCTGGGATCTGGGCGGGCAGCGAGCGCCTAGTCGCGGATGTTTATGAGCTTACGCGCTTGCTGAGGCGGCGCCATCCTGGGATTCCGCTTTACCTTTTAGGCGAAAGCATGGGCGGGGCGGTCGCCATGGTAGCTTTGACGCGGCCCGGCCCCCCGGAGGTCGACGGTGTGGTGCTGGTGTCGCCGGCGGTGTGGGGGCGGCGTTTATGGAATCCGTTCGTGCGGGCGACGCTGTGGGTGATGGCGCATACCTTTCCGGGTCTTACCGTCACGGGGCGGGGTCTCAACCGTCGCCCCTCGGATAACGATGCTATGCGGGCGAACCTGTCCCGCGATCCGCTGGTCATCAAGGCGACACGGTTCGACGCCATCGCCGGGCTGAGCGATCTCATGGATGCGGCTTTGGCGGCGGTTCCCCGGCTCAGGCGTCCGTCGTTGATCTTGTACGGCGCCCACGATGAAATCATTCCGAGAGCCTGCTTCAAACTTTTTGCCGAGAGGCAAGCGGAGCACGATTGGCGCCTCGCATGGTATCCCCAGGGTTACCATATGCTGACCCGCGATCTGCACGCCTCGGTGGTGCTCGAGGATATCGCGAGCTGGATCCTAAACCGCGCGGGCGCGCTGCCCTCGGGGTACGAGTGGTTTCCATCCAAAGCGGGTCGGCCGCCTCTGAGAGGCGCGGCGCCGGCCATGCGCTGACAGGGCCGGGTGATCGATTCCTGGCGTTTGACAGCATGCCGTGAGATAGGTAACGTCGTTGTTGCGATTAACCTAGCGGTTCGTCGAGTTGAATGCGCGGATTTACGCGAACTATTAGGATTAGCCACTAAGGCGCGACATGGGGTTGGTTCAGAAGCTGGAGTTTTCCGAGGCAAGCGTTGGATACGAGATTTCCTAGAATCGAGCGGCTACCGCCGTATGTGTTTAGCACTGTACAGGAGCTCAAGATGGCGGCGCGCTATCGGGGCGAGGACATCATCGATTTCGGGATGGGAAACCCGGACCAGCCGACGCCGCAACATATCATCGATAAGCTGGTCAAAGCCGCCCAGCGTGACGATACCCATCGCTACTCGACCTCACGCGGGATCCCGCGTCTGCGCAAGGCGATCTGCGATTGGTATAAACGCCGCTACGATGTTGACCTGGACCCGGAAACGGAGGCCATCGTGACCATCGGCTCCAAGGAAGGATTGGCGCATCTGTCCATGGCCATCGTCGATGAGGACGATACGGTACTGGTGCCGAATCCCGCCTATCCGATCCATCCGTTTGGGTTTGTCATCGCCGGCGCCGACGTGCGCCACGTGCCCATCGGGCCGGGGATCGATTTCTTCGCGGAATTACAGAAGGCCATCCGCGACTGTTGGCCGAAACCGAAGCTGCTGGTCCTCAACTTCCCGAGTAATCCGACCACCCAATGCGTGGAGCTGCCGTTTTTCGAGCACGTCATCGCCATCGCGCGCGAGCACGGAATTTGGGTCATTCAAGACCTCGCCTACGCGGACTTGGTTTTCGATGGTTATCAGGCGCCTTCCATCTTGCAAGTGCCGGGCGCCAAGGACATCGCGGTGGAGTTCTTTTCACTCTCTAAGAGCTACAACATGCCGGGATGGCGCGTGGGCTTCATGGTGGGTAATCCCCTCTTGGTGAAGGCATTGGCCAGGCTCAAGTCGTATTTTGACTATGGGACATTCACCCCGATTCAAGTAGCCGCCATCACGGCCTTGGAAGGGCCACAGGACTGTCTTACCGAGATCAGTCACATGTACTGGCGGCGCCGCGACGTGCTCTGCGAGGGGCTCAACGCTGCCGGCTGGAGCGTCGATAAACCGCGCGGGACCATGTTCGTTTGGGCGCCGATTCCGGAGCTTTATCGGACCTTGGGTTCCTTGGAGTTTTCCAAGAAACTTCTCTTGGAAGCTAAGGTGGCGGTCTCGCCCGGGATCGGTTTTGGCGAGTACGGCGATCAGTACGTACGCTTCGCGCTCATCGAGAACGAGCACCGGACCCGGCAGGCGATCCGGGGGGTCCGCGAGATGCTGCGCAAGGACAACGCGATACCGGTTCGTTCAGTCCATGGCTTGTAGCTTGATGGTCAGCGGGCCACGCTGGAACCACGTATTCACAACGCGGTGGACTTGAACCCCGTACAGGTCGGGCTCCTCGGGCTCGGCACCGTCGGCGGCGGGACCATCCAGGTCTTGCGCCGCAACCGCGATGAAATCACCCGCCGCGCCGGAAGGGCGATTGAAGTCACCCGCGCGGCCGCGCGCGACCTCGATAAACCCCGCGGCCTGCCTCTCGATGGGATTGCAATTACGAGCGATCCTCTGACCGTCGTTAACGATCCCGAGATCCGGATCGTGGTCGAGTTGATCGGCGGCGTGGAGCCGGCCCGCACCCTGGTGCTTAAGGCCATCGCGAACGGCAAGCACGTGGTAACGGCGAACAAAGCTTTGATCGCTATCCACGGTAACGAAGTGTTCCAAGCCGCCCAGGAGCGAGGCGTGATGGTGGCCTTCGAGGCCGCCGTGTGCGGTGGAATACCGATCATCAAGGCGATCCGCGAAGGGCTGGCCGGAAACCGCATCGAGTGGCTCGCCGGGATCATCAACGGGACCGGGAATTTCATCCTCACCGAGATGCTGGATAAGGGCCGCGATTTCGAGACCGTGCTGCGCGAGGCGCAACGCCTCGGCTACGCCGAGTCAGATCCGGCCTTTGACGTCGAGGGTGTCGACGCCGCGCACAAGCTCACGATACTGGCCGCGATCGCCTTCGGCATTCCCCTGCAGTTCGACAAGGTGTATATGGAGGGGATTAGCCAAATCACCCAGGCTGACATTGATTACGCGGAGCAACTGGGTTACCGGATCAAACACCTCGGGATCGCGCGCGATGCCGGAGACGCCATCGAGTTGCGCGTGCACCCGACCTTGGTGCCGCGGCGGCAACTCCTTGCTAACGTCATGGGGGTGATGAACGCGGTGCTGATCAAGGGGGATGCCGTCGGCCAGACCTTGTATTACGGGGCAGGTGCCGGCGCCGAGCCGACGGCCTCGGCGGTGGTAGCCGATCTCGTGGACGTGGTGCGTACGCTCACCTCCGATCCGGAGAACCGCGTACCGCATCTGGCCTTTCAACCGGCGGCCTTGTCGAACCGCCGCGTGGCTCCCATGGACGCTGTCGCCACGGCCTATTACTTGCGCATGCACGCGGTGGATCAGCCCGGAGTCTTGGCGGACATCACGCGCATCTTCGGTGATCTTCGGATCAGCATCGAAGCGATCCTGCAGAAGGAGCCGGTGCCGGGCGAACCGCATGTCCCCATCATTTTCCTGACGCACCGGGTGCGGGAGCGCTCCATGAACGCGGCCATCGAGCGCATCGAAGCCTTGGAGTCGGTTACCGGCCGGGTCACGCGCATTCGCCTGGAGACGTTCGCTTAGGGTTTTAGAAAAACGCCATGACGCCCTACACCGGACTCATAGACCGTTACCGCCAGCGCTTGCCGGTCAGCGAGGCTGTGCGCATCATCAGCCTCTGCGAGGGGAACACGCCGCTCATTCGCTTACGGAATATTCCCGAGGTCATCGAGCACGACGTCAGGCTGTATGTCAAATACGAGGGGCTGAATCCGACCGGTTCTTTCAAAGACCGGGGGATGACCGTGGCCGTTACCAAGGCGGTGGAGGAGGGCAGCCGCGCGGTGATCTGCGCCTCGACGGGAAACACCTCCGCGTCCGCGGCGGCCTATGCCGCCCGTGCGGGGATCGCGGCGTTCGTGTTGATCCCCGAAGGTAAGATTGCGCTCGGAAAGCTCGCGCAGGCCATGATGGCGGGCGCGGTCGTGTTGCAGATTCGAGGGAACTTCGATGCCGGGATGCGGCTGGTGAAGGAGGTCGCCGCGCGGGCGCCGGTGACCATCGTCAATTCCATCAATCCTTACCGTTTGCAGGGACAGAAAACGGCGGCGTTTGAGATCATCGAAGCGCTCGGGCGGGCGCCCGATTTCCACTGCATACCGGTCGGTAACGCCGGTAACATCAGCGCTCACTGGATGGGCTATAAGGAATATGCTCGCGATGGCCTCGCGAAGACCTTGCCGCGGATGTGCGGCTACCAAGCGAGCGGCGCCGCGCCGTTTTTACGCCGACAGGCCGTCGATGATCCGGAAACGGTGGCGACCGCCATCCGCATCGGACACCCGCAATCCTGGGATCAGGCTTGGCAAGCGAATAAAGAATCTCAGGGATGGTTTGATGAGTTGAGCGATGAGGAAATCCTAGCGGCCCAAAAGCTCCTCGCGGAAAGAGAGGGCGTCTTCTGCGAACCCGCTTCGGCGGCCTCGGTCGGCGGAGCCTTGCGCGATCTCGCGAGCGCTAAGATCCCCGCCGGGAGTCTGGTCGTTTGCACGCTCACGGGCCACGGCCTCAAGGATCCCGACATCGCGATCCGGCAAAGCAGCGCCCGGCGCGTGAATGTCGATGCCACGCTCGCGGCGGTGGAGCGGGCGATTTTAGACAATATGGCTTAAGGGAACCCTAATTTTAGAGATTCCCTTAAGTTCATAAGTCTACCGATGACTGACAGGTCAGTTTCCAGCAACGGTGGACGTGCGGCCGGCGGGCGAAGTCCAGGGGAAGCGTGTCGTGGGTGATGTCTTGGATGTCGATCCCGGGCGAGGAAACCCGCAGCTTGAAATGCTTGCTGTTGGTCGAGAATAGCAGTACGCCATCGGCGCTCAGAAGCTTGAGCGTATCCTTGATCAGCGCCTCGTGATCGCGTTGGACATCGAAGCTTCCGGCCATGCGCTTCGAGTTGGAGAAGGTCGGCGGGTTGAGGAAGATGAGGCCGTAACGTGCTTTGCGTTGCACCGACTCCTGTATCCATTCCAGGCAGTCCGTCTGAATAAACGTATGCGCACCCGTATCGATTCGATTCAAGTTGAAATTACGCCGCGCCCACTCGAGGTAGGTGTGCGACAGATCGACTGTCGTCGTGCTCGCGGCGCCCCCCAAGGCCGCATACACGCTGGCGGCACCCGTATATCCGAACAGGTTCACAAAATGCCGCCCGGCCGCCAGCGTCTGGATAAGGCCGCGCGTCGTTCGATGATCGAGAAACAGGCCGGTGTCGATATAGTCCGTGAAATTCACGGCGAAGCGATAGCCACCCTCATTGACGGTCACGAAGCGTCCTTCCTCGGCGAACTTCGTATACTGCGCCCGGTCTCTTTGCCGCTGGCGTAGCTTGAAAAACACCCGGTTCTCCGGTACGCCGGCGAGATCGGGGATCACGGCGAGGGCGGCGTCCCGCCGCGCCGCCGCTTTGAGCACGTCCACCGTAGGCGGGGGCGCGTATTCCTGCACATAAACCCAAGACTCCTCGCCCCCATAGAAGTCAATCGCTAAGGCGTATTCGGGTAAGTCGGCGTCATAGAGCCGATAGCATTCGACACCTGATCGCCGCGCCCAGCGGGCCAGCGAACGCATATTCTTGCGGAGACGATTCGCAAACATCTCGACGCTCTGCCCCGTCAAGCTGGCCGGGCGCTCTTTGGTATCCGGTAGCTCGATTGGGGAAGCGGTGGCGCGCGCGGAACAGTGAAACAAGGTCAAGGAACATTCGAGGCCGCCGTTGTACAGCGGGACGGATCTGCTTGCATCCATCCGCAGCCGGTAGAGAAGCTTGGTGTTCTCCGTGAATACCGCCGCGTCCCAGCCGGAAAAATTGCGTCTGAGCGTGTCACCGATCTCGGCATAGAGCCGCGGCAGCTCGCTATCCCCTCCGACTCTGCGGCCGTACGGCGGGTTAACCACGATCAATCCGGGCGTTGGCACTTTGGGCAGAGCCGCTTGCAGTTCTTGGCGTGTGAATTGAGTGACGCCGGCTATGCCCGCACGCTGAGCGTTCTTGCGCGCGGATGAGACCGCACGCGGATCGCGGTCGAACCCGGCGATCGCCGGCAGGTTCTTGATGCCTTCCTGTTTGCGAGCCTGCGCCTCCTCCTGCAGCCGCTCCCAAAGTACCTGATCGTGGCCGCGCCAAGCGAGAAACCCGAAGTGCCCGCGGATGAGCCCCGGTGCGATGTCCGCGGCGATGAGCGCCGCCTCGATCGGAAGGGTGCCCGAGCCGCACATCAAATCCATGAGCGGTTGGCCCTCGGCCGCGCGCTGGGGCCAGTCCGCGAGCAATAGAATTGCGGCGGCGAGGTTCTCTTTTAACGGCGCCAGCATGGCGTCGTCCCGGTAGCCCCGCCGGTGTAGGCTCTCGCCGGAGAGATCAATGCTTACCGTGGCCTCGTTTTTATATAGGTAAACGTTGATTCGTAAGTCGGGCCGGTCCAAAGCGACCGTCGGCCGTGATCCGAAAAGTTCACGGAATTGGTCGACGATCGCATCTTTGACCTTGAGTGCTCCGAAATGCGAGTGGGTGAGGAACGAATCGGCGCTATTCAGATCGACGGCAAACGTGTTGTCAAGACCAAAAAGTTCGTGCCAGGCGATCGCGCGCACGCCGTCGTACAGCGCTTCGGGATCGGAGGCCGGAAAATGGCCGAGCTGTAATATGACCCGCGATGCGACCCGCGACCAAAGGCAAGCGCGGTAGCCAGCTTCAAGCGTGCCCGCGAATGCCACGCCCGCCGATTGAACGCGGACCTTGGTAGCGCCGAGCTCCGTCAGCTCCCGTGCCAGCAGAGCTTCCGTCCCTTTCGGGGCGCTCGCGAAAAAACGTAGCATCAATTTCGTTCTCTTGCGTCCGATTCTTCAGCGATAGACCCAACGATTACAAAATACGTTGCATTCTAGCAAGCCCGGAAGGAGCGCGGCGGATTCCGGGAAATCAGGTAGGGTCATCCGTTATCATTTCCCGGAATAATCCGGGCGAGCCTCATGTAGTGCCATGGCGCTAGATTCCTTTCCACCATACCGCCCGGCGTGGTCTGCCGCTCGCCATCTCTCTAGGATGGCCGAAACGGGCGGGTCATACGAGGTGCTGTGTGATCCGCGCCGAAAGCCTTCCTACCGCGCCGCGAGCCGATGGTGGCGTGCGTGGCACCGAAGCAGGCCGGCCTGTAGCGTTCGGGGGTTGATCAAATCACATAGGCGCGTTATTTCGGTACGCAGTGCCGGGACCCAGAACGCAGGGACTGTCCTGGATGCAGCGACCGCCAGATGGCGCAGGAAGGCCTCGACTTCGGGTTTGCCCATCGCGGCCGGATGGCGCTTATCATGGAAGAAGATTTTAGCGTTTTATCCAGTCCCCATAAGCCTGCTCGGTGCGAATGCTATAATGCTTTAGGCCCAGGCGCTCGCGGACCTTGGTCCAAGAGGCGGGTGGGCTCATCGGGGTGAGAGCTTTGACGCAGCAATGGCGTCAATTAAGAGGTTTACTTCTAGATGGCGCGTCGCTCGCGCCTGCTTCGCGGGGTTGTGTTACGCGCCTGTGAAAGGGAGATGAAAGAAGTTGAGCACATTGGCCAGGCGCGTAACGGTTGACTTCGATTGCTCGCGACGCGCCATCGGGACGGAGTTGAAGCTCACTCCGGTCGGCCGGCGCGAGCGCCCACCATCCATGCGTCCGAGCGGCGCCGCCCAACTCGCGCTCCGTTGGGCATCAGTAAGAAATTGGAGGATCAAGTGAGCTCTCCGAGATACGTATGGGAAAAGATGTATGTGGCAGTAGGCTGTCTTTGCGGAGACGGTTCCTTCAAGACTCGACTAGAGAATGCAACCGTGTCAGCGCTGATGCGGCTGAATGACGATGATCTCAGCGGCGAGCTAGCCGGCGACCTCGCGCACATACTCGGCTGGACAAAACGGAACATGGTCGCTGGATCAATTCAAAGGGAGCCAAACGAGTTGGAGAAGAAGGAACTGGTCGAGAAGATGCTGCACGTACTTCTAGAAACCAACGAAGAGCGAGCATGACGGCTACCATTGCGTGCCGAACAAGCCGCTCAAACCGATCGCGCATAAAACGCGCTTCGGTTTAGCGGCAGCGTTAGGACGCTCGACCCAACACCGTGGCCACTCTTCACGACCTTCTGCCCGATGCGGCTTCTATCCTTGCCCTCGAGCCAGAGGAGTTGGCCGGTTTGGCCATGGAGCTGCTCAACTCCTTAGGTCCAAATAGTCCCTCACGGCTTCATCCAACAAGCTTCACTAGCCCAGAGACAATCGGGCCATTTCCCCAAGGGGAAAGAGAACGCATCTCGTACGCCTTGGCTGAGGGGTGGAACTGGCTTGTTCGAGAAGGATTGATTGCCCCGAAGCCAGGCGAGACCTACGGATGGCACTTCGTTACTCGACGTGGGCAGAAGATCAAGAGCGGGAAAGATCTTGCTGCGTACGTAAACTCTGTGCTGTTACCTCGTGGCCTCCTTCATCCGGTCATCGCAAACGCATGCTGGTCTGCATTCATGCGGGGAGACTACGACACAGCGGTGTTCCAAGCCTTTCGGGAGCTAGAGATCGCGACTCGTGACATCGGTGGGTATAAACCCGAGGACTATGGTGTTGATCTTGCTCGCAAGGCGTTCCATGAGACCTCAGGGCCACTCACTGATCAAGCCAAGCCGGCGGGAGAGCGCGTTGCCCTTTCCCATTTAATGGCGGGGGCACTTGGTTCATACAAGAATCCGCATAGCCACCGAAGGGTCGATCTAGGTGCTGAGGAGTCCTGTGAAATGATTATTCTCGCGAGCCACCTGCTGAAAATCGTGGAGTCGCGCCAAGAACAATGAAGAGCGAGCGTCCTAACAATGCCTTCGAGATCGGACCGCAATGACTGAGCTGTCTTCTATCCCAGCCTTCGATCCATTGCACGCCCCGCTCTGGCGCAAGTTGCTCGCTGTGCGCGTGTTCTTGCTTTGCTTCGCCGGTCTCAGCCTTTCGTACTTTTTCATCGACTGGATTGACACCGCCAAGCCTGACATTCCAAAGTGGCTCGAAAAGGGCTTCATCATTCTTGCGGTTCTCCCATTTCTTGCCATTCTTCTTGCGCTGAAGGAAGGCATTGCTGATCTCGTCGTTCATTTCGTACCGGAAGGCCGCGTGAGGCGGCTGCTTCTGTGGGGTGATCGAACACCTGAGGCCATCGCCACCCAGTTTAACGAATCTGGCTACGCGATAGCTCTCTTGCCGTTCTTCATTCCGCTGGCCCTTGCCGCGTTGGCGCTCGTCGTTCTACTTCTCTTCGGTGGTGTAGCGCTTGTGGGTAGCTTGTTCAGCGCCATGTTTTCTGGCTGGCCCTCATGGGCTGTAGTCATCACAATTTTGCTGGTTGCGATTCTGCTGAAGAAATGAGCTTCTTCCGAAGCATGGGGCCCAACCTTCGTTCCAGCGGATCGCCTCCGGCGCCCGCTGCATTCAACGTTTAGCGCGCAGGTAAGAGGAGTGGTATGCTAGACACATGAGTGATGCTGACGTTGCCGAAATTCTCAAGCTGCCTCCCGAAGAGCGAATGCGCTTAGCGGAGATCATCTGGGCAAGCCTTGCCTCAGACCCATCGTCCGTGCTGTTGGGCGATGCCCACCGCGCAGTAATTGACGAACGTTTGGCCGAACACGAGCGTAATCCCGACGACGTTATTTCCCGAGATCAGGTGCTTGCCGAAGCCCGGCGACGCTGATGTCCCTGCCGGTTGTTTACCGTCGGCAGGTTGGACGGGATCTCGGTGCTGCTTTCGATTACTACGAACTGCAAACCGAAGGGCTTGGGGAAGAGTTTCTTACCGCCGTTGATTCTGCGTTCGATGCCATCGAGCGCTATCCGCAGATGTTTGCGCAGGTCCACGGCAAGGTGCGCCGAGCACTCGTGTCACGCTTCCCGCATGCTGTCTTCTTCCGTGTCGAATCCAAGCGGGTGGTCATACTCACAGTGCTGCACACGGCTCGTGATCCAAAACTCTGGCCACAGCCCGCGTAGGATGCACTGAGGAACGAAGCGCATCGGTTCAAGTTAGTTATTCGCCCGCGCAAACGTCGAATTTGCCATCGCAACCCCAGGTTACCGTATAAGCCACGGTCCGCATAATCGTGAAAGCTTGAATGCGGCCAATCGGCAACCCGAGTGACCCAGCCATGCTTTACCGGATTTCCAATGGATGTAATCGACGTGTTGAAATCCTCCTGATCTCGCAGCAGGCGCTCCCAAAATCGACGTTGCCACTAGCCCCGTTCTCCACGTTGCTCCCGGCTTTGAGAGATTCGTTTGCCTTTTTCGATGGCACGAGAAAGTGTCCTTTCAGAAAATTCCAGCGCATGGAAAAATCCGTGTCACCGGGAGGCAACGTCCAAATACAAATGGAGATGATCCGGCAAGACCACCACCGCATCCGAACGAAATGGACGTCTTTCCGTGACGTAGCGAAAAGACCGGCGCAACGCATCGATCTGATCGACCAGCAGACGGTTACCCCCTCCGCTCGGCGATATTCCGTCATGAGATCCGTTTGGCCTTTGAGAGATTTCTCACTAGAACGATGCGCTTCGTTCCTCAGCACGTCCTCAAGCGCTTCTTATACGCCCTCCGGACACGCAAGCGCTTGTTTTTTCTTAAATCCCTCCGAAAATGTCCCTTAAAGGCCCGTTTGTCCGACAATCTTCATCCTTGCTATTGGTAGTATTAATTGCTACTAGTATAACGATTCTATAAAACATTTACTTGTATGGGTTGCGGTGCCATCATGGCCTTCCAGGCATATTCATGGTCTGGAGGGTGGCGATGGCGGGAAAGACGAGGCGACCGGCGCTGGTGATT
>JBOIDL010000121.1:0-12260 GCA_050740435.1 Gammaproteobacteria bacterium | reverse complement strand
TCGTTATGGCAACGATTTATGGCCAAAGTACTTAAGCAGACGCAGGTCGGTGAGCGCTTTACGGAACATGATCTGCGAGCCAAATGTGCCTCCGATGCGCCAAGCTTGGAACGTGCGCAACAGCTTCTTGCTCATGCGGATAAAGCGCTCACGCAGCGAGTTTACCGGCGCAAACCCGAGCGCGTGAAGCCGCTGAACTAGTGCTTGCGCTGCAAATTGTGCGTATATATACAGGTTTTAATGTCACAATGCCGGATCTGTGTCACAGGGGCGACTTTAACACCATCGTAAGTCATTGATTTTTGGCGCGCCCGGAGGGACTCGAACCCCCGACCACCTGGTTCGAAGCCAGGTACTCTATCCAGCTGAGCTACGGGCGCACGCATTCGTCTAGGCGATGACGTTACCGCAAGGCTTCGACAGCAGGCAATAGTACACGGTTTTATCCACGTTACCGGGCAATCACGATGTCCTAGCTTTAGCGGGTAACGTACAATTGCGCTACTTGAATCGACACTGTGTGGTTATTACCCTGGCCCGCTCGTTGTTACGCCGGACATTAGAACATGCACCAACTTTTTCGTACCAAACCGAGGACCGTACACGATTTTACCGATAGCGGCCTCAAGCGATGTCTTACCGCCTTCGATCTCACCTTGCTCGGTATCGGCGCCATCATTGGCGCCGGCATCTTCGTGCTGACCGGACGGGCCGCGGCCACCGACGCCGGGCCGGCCATCGTTCTATCGTTCGTGATCGCCGGGATCGCCTGCACCTGCGCGGCACTCGCCTACGCCGAGCTCGCCTCGAGCATCGGCGGAGCCGGCTCGGCTTACGCTTACGGTTACGCCGGGCTTGGGGAATTCCCGGCTTGGGTCATTGGATGGATGCTGATCCTCGAGTATACGGTCGCGATTTCCACCGTTGCGGTCGGTTGGTCCGGGTATCTTAACAATGGTCTACAGGCGCTTTTCGGCGCCGGTCTCGTGGAAACTCTCCTGCACGGTCCGTGGGAGGCGACCAGCGGCGGGGACACGGGGATCGTCAACTTGCCGGCGCTCGCCATTGTCGCCACGCTCGGCGTGCTGCTCGCGATGGGCGCTAAGATCAGCGCCCAGTTCAACGCGGTGATGGTGTTCGTTAAGGTCGCGGCAATCCTGTTATTTCTCGCGGTTGCGATCGACCACCTCGAGCCATCCAACTGGAGTCCGTTCATTCCCGCGCCGGTCACCGGTCCCGACGGGGCTACGCACTTCGGATGGCCGGGTGTGCTGACCGGCGCGGCCACCATCTTCTTCGCTTACATCGGTTTTGACGCGGTATCGACTGCCGCCGAGGAGTGCGAGAACCCACAGCGCGATTTGCCCATCGGCATCATCGGCTCGCTCGCTGTTTGCACCGTGCTGTACATTGCCGTATCCGGGGTGTTGACCGGCATCGTGCCCTACGCCGAGCTTAAGACCGCCTCGCCGGTGGCCAGCGCGCTGCTCAAGGTTGGCGAAGGGTGGGCAGCCGGTCTCATTGCGTTCGGCGCCATTGCCGGCCTCACCACGGTCATGCTGGTGCTCTATTTCGCCATCACGCGGATCCTGTTTGCGATCTCGCGCGATGGGCTGCTGCCGCCCTTCTTCTCGCACATCAGCGAGCGGACGAAGAGCCCGGTGCGCGTCATTGTCATGATAGGCGCGATCATGTGCGGCCTAGCCGGCTTCCTGCCGCTCGACCGGCTCGCGGAACTGACGAACATCGGTACCTTGGGTGCGTTCGTAGTGGTCTGCGCCGGTGTCATCACATTACGCCGCACGCAACCGGACATGGCGCGAGGATTTCGCACGCCCTTCGGCCCGGTTATTCCGTTGCTCGGTATCGGCTTTTGCCTGTGGCTCATGGCCAGCCTGAGGGTTGAAACCTGGCAAGCTTTCGGTGTGTGGTTGTTCGCGGGATTGGTCGTCTACTTCAGCTATTCGATGCGTCACAGTAAACTGGCAGGGGGACGACACGACCCCTAGCTTAGGTGTGATCAGCGCGCATCGGCGCCACGCGGGTGAAATTCGATCCTCACGTCTCATCGGGTTCTTGGATTACGAACGAGATGTTGAGGAGACGCAAGCGGCGCGCCGCATCCAGAACCGTCACCACCGTCTGATGTGTGGCCTTGGCATCCGCGCTGATGACGATGGTCGGGTTTTTCATGCCTTTCGCGGCTTCGCCAAGCGCTTGCTCGATCGTGGCGAGCTTGGCATCAACCAGAGGCTCTCCGTTTACATTACAGTGACCGTCGGCGTCTAAGGTAACCTCGATCGCCTTCTCGCGATTGTTCTCCTCGTTCGTCGCGGCCTCGGGTAAGGTTAACGACAGTTGAGATTTCGCCACAAAGGTCGTCGACACCATGAAGAAGATCACAAGAAACAGCAGTACATCGATTAACGAGATGAGATTGATTTCAACGTCATCTTGGCGCAGACGTTTCAGTTTCATCGCCCCATCCCCAGGTAATTGAGATCGGCGCCTTCCCGATCGCCATGGATCACCTCGACGAGCTTCAAGGCCTCTTGCTCCATGGTGACGACGAGCGCATCGACTCTCCCGCGCAAATACCGGTAAGCCATCAGTGCCGGGATCGCCACCATCAACCCGGCCGCGGTGGTGATCAACGCTTCGGCGATGCCGGCGGAGACCACACCCGGATCGCTCACACCATGCTCGCTGATGGCTGAAAACGCCCGGATCATACCGGTCACCGTGCCCAGTAAGCCGAGCAACGGGCTCACGGTGGCGATGGTGCCGAGCGTATTGAGATAGCGTTCCAATTCATGCACGACGTGGCGGCCTACGTCTTCTATGCTTTCTTTCATTATTTGCCGGTCATGGCGCAATTGCATGAGGCCCGCCGCCAGGATCCGGCCCAAGGGCGAATGCTTCTTTAAGCTCTGGATACGCTTAGCATCCAAATGGCCGTGCTTAAACCATTGCCACACCTGCGCGACCAGGTTCGGTGGGGTCACGCGTTTTGTCTGCAAGGTCCATAGTCGCTCGGCCACGATCGCGAGCGTGACCACCGAGCATGCGATGATGGGCACCATCATCCAGCCACCCGCTGTGATCAGCTCAAACACGTTACTCTCATCCCTCCGCTGAGTTCGGATATAATGCTACGAGTGACAGTATCAGAACTATGCGATTTGGCGAAGTAGCCATCAGGCACGGCGAACCATGATCACGGCCTTCATTAAACGCGGTTTCGTGCTCCTGACGCTCGTCTTTACCCTGAGCGCCTGCCAAAATCTGTCACGCATTTCAATTGACAGCCTTCTTGGCGAAATCCGTGACGCTCCTGCGCCGCCGGACGTCTCGCAAATCCAAACTCCCGCCACCGCCGAGCCACCGGCACGGCAAGACACCTTTATCGTAGCGGAAGAGTCTGACGTCATCGGGGACTTGCATGTAATCATTGCGCGCGAAGAAGATACATTTGTCGATCTCGCGCGCAAGTACGATCTCGGATACAACGAGCTCCGCGATGCCAACCCAGGCGTCGATCCTTGGCTTCCGAAGGAAGGTACGCACGTGATCTTGCCCGCACGCCATATCCTGCCCGACGCCCCGCGCGAAGGCGTCGTGCTTAATCTTTCGGCCATGCGTTTGTTTTTCTTTCCGAAGCGCAAACCCGCGGAGCCGCGGATCGTCGTCACCCATCCCATCGGTATCGGACGTGAGGACTGGCCGACGCCGCAAGGCGCGACGACCGTTGTACACAAAGTCGCCAAACCGAGTTGGCATGTCCCCGCATCGATTCGCGCCGAACACGCGGCGAAGGGCGATCCCTTGCCCGCAGTGGTTCCGCCCGGGCCGGACAATCCATTGGGTGAGTTCGCCCTGCGGCTTGGGTTTGAGAGTTATCTGATTCACGGGACGAATAAACCCGCCGGAATCGGTATGCGCGTAAGCCACGGCTGCATTCAACTGTTCCCCGAAGACATTGATACCCTGTACAAAGACATACCGATCGGCACCCCGGTGCGGATCGTGAACCAGCCGTATCTCGCGGGTTGGCGCGCCGGAATCCTATATGTTGAAGCGCATAAACCCTTGGACCCAAAGCGCGGCGCGGCCGCTTTCGAAGAACAGCTGCGAATCCTGCTGGACAAGGTAGCGTCCGAGCGCGGTGTTATCGATTGGCCACGGATCGACAAACTGCTCGATCTCGGCCGCGGTCTACCGTTACCGGTCGAACGCAATCAGCCCGATATCGAGGGCGCCCTCGCAGCCATTCCGGTATCACGGGCCGCTTCGCGACCGATCCTAACGGTCCCAGCCACCGTCCCGAGCCGCCCATGGTACGTCCAAGCGGGAAGCTTTAGAAATCCGCACACCGCCCGCCGCGTATCCGCGATCATCGCGCACCTGGGCCCACCGATCCCCGCCCGAGCCGTGGCTAACCGGGGCTATCACCAAGTCTTGGCCGGTCCCTTTGACAGCCGGGCGGAAGCCGAAGCCAACGCGAGACGCATCAAAGCAAGCCTCGGCACAGAGACTCTCGTGATCGACCCGGGTATTTAGCCGCACCGGCACTTTTCTTACCCGTAGCGTCTTGAATCAGCGTCGGCGCTAGACCTTCGAAAAAGACCCTAGGAGTACAGCGAATGAAATTCCACCTCATGTTCTTAGTTGCATTGCTCGCCGCCCAAACGGCATCGGGTGGCGATCCGGATCCCAGCGCTCATGGCGGGCAGGCGGTGACACGCCATGGTCACCACGATTCCGCGCACGGCGCCGGTAACCGGGCGGTAGGACAACCGGGACATCCAGATCGCGTCGACCGGAGCATCGCAGTGATCACCTCGGACGCGATGCGCTACGATCCGCCGGAGATCACCGTCAGGTCCGGTGAAATCATCCGCTTCGAGGTAAAAAACGACGGGAAATTACGCCACGAGTTCATGATCGGCGATGCAACAGAACAGCGCACGCACTCGGAGATGATGAAGCGCGATCCCGGCATGGTCCACAATGATCCAAATACACTCACCCTCGAAGCCGGTGAAGGGAAAACCCTCGTTTGGCAGTTTGGCGAAGCGGGCGAGCTCGAAATCGGTTGCCACGTTCCAGGTCACTACGAAGCCGGAATGCTCGCGCGCGTGCGGGTGATCGCCCCTAGCAACTCTCAGTGAAGCGGCGCGGGCGGTTTGAATAAGGTGACGAAATTGCGAGTCGTCGCCGCGAATACTTCCTGTGCCGGTATCCCCTTCAACTCGGCGATATATTCCGCAACATAGCGTACGTAAGCCGGGTGATTACTCTTGCCGCGATGCGGTACAGGCGCCAGATAGGGGGCATCGGTCTCCACGAGCATTCGTTCGAGGGGCATGCGCCGGGCGACTCCTTGGACGGACTTGGCATTCCGGAAAGTCACGATCCCCGAGAACGAAATATAGAAGCCGAGATCCATTGCTCGCTCGGCAGTTTCCCACGTATCGACGAAACAATGCATCACACCGCCCACGGCATGAGCGCCGTCCTGGTGCAGGACTTTGAGCACATCCTCGGTGGCTTCGCGGTTGTGAATGATGAGCGGTTTGCGCAGCGCCTTTGCAACCGCGATATGCGTTCGGAACCGATCGCGCTGCCACGCGAGACCGCCCTCACTGCGATAGTAATCTAATCCCGTCTCGCCTACGGCGATAACACAAGGGTCGGCCGCGAGCATTGCCAGATCGTCGAACCCCGGTTCGATCGTGGCCGCGGTATTGGGGTGCATGCCGACCGAGGCAAAGACTCCCTGATGGGTTCTTGCCAACTGAATGATATGGGGGGCGGTTTCGAGATCAACCGAAACACATAGGAGGCGGTCGACACCTTCACGCTTGGCCGCCGCAAGGACTTGCTCCGTGCTGCCGTGATGCTCGCGATCGAGCAGCGTCAGGTGACAATGGGAATCGACAAGCATTGACTTCGCGTATGGACGGTCGTTACTCGTCGAACAAGCCGGCTTTGCTCTTTTCCCAGATCGAGGGCGCTGGCCAGCATTGCAAGACAGGCTGTTGCCGGGAATTCCGAAGTTGGTTGCGCTTTACACTACATCGTATGCGTCTGCCGATCGGACTTCAAGGCCGTTGCCAGCAAGGTTTCAATTTTGCTGCGCGTCGCGCCCTTGTCCGCGTTACTGATTTGCACGCCGATCCCTGCGGTACGATTACCTTGCGCGGAAGCCGGGGTGATCCAGACGACGCGTCCGGCGACCGGCAAGCGCTCTTTACCGTCCAGTAAATTTAGGATCATGAAGACTTCATCACCCAGACTGTAAGGCTTCGTCGTCGGAATAAACAAGCCCCCGTTTCTTATGAACGGCATATAGGTGACATAGAGGGCGTGCGTGTCACGGAGTGTCAGCGACAGTATTCCCTGATGGACGTCTTTGGCCGGTACGCTCATGCTGATAGGTTAGGAAGGCAATAAACCACACCAATTAATCGTTAATTCCTCAAACACATTCTGTGCTGAAATATTCCGCTCACTATTCAATAGCTTCTGGCAGCAGAGCAATCGATCATAGGCGGCGAACAGATCCCGCGTTCTAAGCCGTTCTGAAATCGCTCTCAGCCGTGATTCTTCGCCGACGGTGCCGATTTTTCTTTCGCCCTGCGCCCATTTTAGGACCGCCAGGTCAGCGAACAGTTTAAATAAGCTTCTGCTGGTAAACTCGGGATCTCCTCGTGACCAATCCTGGGCTACGGCCACCGGATCGGCCAGCCCGCTCACTAGGGCTTGAAAGCTCTCAAGAACCGCCGCTCTTTTGTTATGCGCCCCCGCTTCCCACAACTCCAAAGCCATCAATGGACCGTTATCGGCTATTTCGAGCAAGAGTTCAACCTCCGCGTCTGGAACCCGCATCCGTAACCAGGCGCGGCCTTGTGCCCGGGGGGGAACGTAGAACTCAATACGCTGGCAGCGGCTGGTGACCGTCGCCGGTAAGCGGCGCGGCTTCTCCGTCACCAACAAAATCACCGATTGCGGCGGCGGCTCTTCCAATACCTTTAGCAGGGAATTCGCCGCATTGCGGTTCATTGCATCGGCGGGATCGATCACGACGACTTTAAATGGGCCGAAAAGGTTTCGCATCCCGACGAAATCAGGCACGGCGCGAACCTGATCGATTTTAATCACGGCGCTTTTCGCTTCTGGAGTGATCCGATAATATTCCGGGTGATTTCCCGAGGTAAAGAGAACACAGCTCTTACACTGCCCGCAAGGGTCGCCTTCCCCGTTGGGACCCGCGCACAGCAACGATGCGGCGACTGCGCGCGTGAATTCCGAGATCCCCGTTCCGCACATCCCGCGAATCAAGACCGCATGGGGCATACGTTGGGCGCCGCGAAGCTCCCATAGGCCGCGCCACTGCTCGGTCTGCCATGGGTATGGAGGACTCATGGCGATCCGAGCAAGCGTTCCAGTTGCGTTCGGATTTCGTTTGCTACCGCTGCGGGAGCAGCCGTAGCGTCGACCACGCGGATCCGCTCGGGCGCACGCTGCGCGAGATCCAGGTAGGCCTGTCTGACGGCTTCAAAGAACCCGGCCGCCTCGGATTCGAACCGGTCAGGCGTCCCACGCCGCCGAGCGCGGTTCAGGGCCATGGGTACGGGTGCATCCAGTAACAGAGTAAGGTCCGGCCGTAAGGCTCCTTGAACCAGATCCTCCAACACCGCGATGCGCGCCCACGGTACGTTGCGGCCTCCTCCCTGATAAGCATAGGAAGCCTCCGTAAAGCGGTCGCTGACCACACATTGGCCGCTCACAAGCGCGGGTTCTATCAGCTTGTTCACATGTTCAGCTCGCGCTGCGAACATCAGTAGGAGCTCGGTCTCAGGTTCCATCGGAGTCGGCGAGGGCTGCAGCAATACGCTTCGGATCGCCTCACCGACAGCCGTGCCTCCCGGCTCCCTTGTCTCGAGTACGATTCGACCCTGCCCCCGGAGGTAAGCCGCGACGGTCTCGACCTGTGTCGATTTTCCCGCGCCTTCAATTCCCTCAAGGGTGACGAAGAGCCCCCGGTTGCTCCGCGGCCGAGTGGCAGTCATCGCGAATCTTTTCGACCGACGATCTGATACCGAGCGATGGCTTGCTCATGATCTTCGAGGGTACCCGAGAAATGATGGTGGCCGTCTCCCTTGGCGACAAAATACAGGGCAGCGCCGGCCGCGGGATGCAACACCGCGCGAATGGATTCGGCCCCAGGCAAGGCGATCGGCGTGGGTGTCAGCCCCACATTGCGGTAGGTGTTGTAGGGGCTATCAATGCTCAGATGACTGCGTTTCAAATCGCCGGCAAAGGCGTCACCCAAAACGTAGATGACCGAGGGGTCCGTTTGTAGTGGCATGCCGCGCTCTAGGCGCCGCAAGAATACCCCGGCGATTTCCGGGCGTTCCGAGCCAATCGACGTTTCTTTCTCGATAATCGAGGCCATGATCAGGACTTCGTAGGGGGTTTTGTACGGTAACCCTTTGTCGCGCGCGGACCATTCACGATGAAGCAACTCTTCCATGCGCCGATAGGCGCGTTGCAATAGTTCCGCATCCGATGTACCCGCCGTGAAGTAATAGGTATCCGGGAAGAATAAACCCTCGGGATCTCGGCCCGCAAACCCGAGGCGTTCCATGATCCGCCGGCGATCGAGGCCCGCGAGTGTCTGCAACACTTTTGGATGCTCCGTGAGGGCGCCGCGGACTCTATCGAAGGTCCAGCCTTCAATCAGTGTGACCTTGTGCTGAATGACGCGGCCGTTGACAAGAGCGTCGAGAAACCCGCGCGGTGTCATACCGGGGATAACCCAATACTCGCCCGTCTGGACGCTTCTAGCCTTACCGGAGGATCGCGCCATCCACGCGAAGTAATGGGAGGAGGATAGGATTTTCATGGAATTCAAATCTTTCCCGATCGATTCAACGGTGGCTCCCGGAACAACGGTATACTCGATCGGTTTGCCGACTACGAAAATAGCGCGATCGGACCACACCGACAGGTCGCGCCAGTATCCCAGCGCAACGATGCCGAAGGCGGCAATACCGAGAACGATAAGTTTGATAGCAGTCGAAGGCATCACCGCGTGAAGTCTAATCAATGTGTGTCTCCCGGGACAGGGCGATCTCCCGTACCAAATGTCCCGCCTCGAAGAGGTGCCTGCGGCGTGCGATGACTTGTGCAATAGGCCAAATCCCGATCACGCTATTGCAGACAAACGCCTCGTCGGCGCACCATAATTCGTTTAAGCGCATGGCTTTGACACGTGTCTGGACGCCGAGCCGCTTTGCCGCCTCGACAATCACGCCGCGCATGATGCCGTATACTCCGGCCACGGAGAGATCCGGAGTGAAGAGTTCTCCGCCTCGCACCAGAAATACATTTGACATCGTGCCTTCCGTTAGAAATCCGGCCGTATCCAGCATCAAGCCCTCTGCTATCCCAGGGTCATCCCACTCGCTACGCGCCAGGACCTGTTCCAAGCGATTGAGATGCTTGACACCGGCCAGGCTCCGGTTGCGTGCGAGGCGCGTCGTGCAGAGGCGGACCGTGATCCCGCGTTGCCAATAGTGGTCCGGATATTCTGGCCAAGCGTAAAGTGTCCAGATCCGCGTGGGTACGGCAGGAATAGCGGCGCGATACCCGCGCCTACCGATTCCCCGCGTCAGTATTAGCTTCAGAACCCCGCGTTGTACGCCATTGCAGCATCCGTGCGCCTCCTGCAGAAGCAGGGGCTCCTCGGGCCGCGGAAAGCCTAAACGCTCGCAGCCCAAGGCCAGGCGCGTGTAATGTCGGTCCCAATAGCGGAGCGTGCCGTTGACGATCGCCAGGGTTTCGAACAGACCGTCGCCATAGTGCAGGCCGCGATCGGACGCGTTAACGCAAGCACCCGGTTTCCCGTTGACCAGGATCGCCAGCGGGCACGGGGACACTGCTTGTTTGCTCAACGATTATCCGTCCCCAGGGCGAAGTGCCGGTTTATTACGAAAACTTGTCTCCGAACGAAACCTAGCTTAGAACGCACCCCAGGCGAATCACACTTTACGAAAAACGAGTGTCCCGTTGGTCCCTCCGAATCCAAAGGAATTCGAGAGCACAGTCGTCATCCTCATCGCTCGCGCCTCATTCGGAACGTAGTCCAGATCACACTCGGGATCAGGGGTAATCAGGTTAATCGTCGGCGGTGCCACTTGATCGCGAAGCGCCAAAATGGAGAAGATCGCCTCCACCCCTCCCGCAGCGCCTAACATGTGCCCTACCATCGACTTCGTGGAGCTGACAGCGAGTTTGTAGGCGTGATCTTTAAACACCAATTTTACCGCGTCTGTTTCCGCCTTATCCCCAGCCGGCGTGGAGGTTCCGTGGGCGTTGATATAATCGATTTCGTTCGCGTCGATAGCCGCATCCCTAAGGGCGAGCTGCATGCAGCGCGCCGCACCCTGCCCTCCGGGAGAAGGCGCAGTCATGTGATAGGCATCGGCATTGATGCCATACCCGGTGATCTCGGCGTAAATTCGAGCCCCACGCCTTTTTGCATGTTCGTACTCTTCAAGCACGATCACGCCGGCCCCATCGCTTAGTACGAAACCGTCTCGGTCGCGGTCCCAAGGGCGGCTCGCGGTTTCCGGATCGTCGTTGCGGGTCGATAATGCCCGGGCCGAGCAGAATCCCCCGAGTCCCGTAGGCGTCGTCGCCATTTCTGCGCCTCCCGCCACCATCACATCGGCATCCCCGCGTTCGATGATCCTGGCGGCATCGCCAATGCAATGTGTGCCCGTGGAGCATGCCGTTACAATCGCGAAGTTCGGTCCTCGCAACCCGAATTTAATCGATAAGTTACCTGCGATCATATTGATGATATTGCTCGGGATATAAAAGGGTGAAATCTTCTTCGGTCCTCCATCCTCGATGATCAACCGGCCCTGCTCTATTCCCCACAAGCCACCGATTCCGGCGCCGATCGCGACGCCAATGCGATCGGCGTTTTCTTCCCGTACCTCGACGCCGCTATCCTGAAACGCTTGGATCCCCGCCGCGAGGCCATAGTGCATGAAGGGGTCCATCTTTTTCACATCCTTGGGCGAGATGTAGTCCGTCACGCTGAAATCGTTGATGGTCCCGCCGAATCGCGTCGAAAAACCAGACACGTCGAAATGCGTAAGAGATTTTATACCGCTCTTGCCTGCAAGAATGTTATCCCACGCAGCGTTGACGGTATTGCCCACTGGACAGATGACACCCAATCCAGTTACCGCGATGCGACGTCTAGTCACTTTTTTCCACCCTTTTGGTCCTCATAGAAAAGCCAAAGGCCGCGATAAGAGAATCAATCACGCGGCCTTCTAGCCGAGCATTATCGGTAAGAGGTTAAGCTACATGCCGAGTCACGTAATCGATGGCTTGTTGTACAGTAGTAATTTTTTCCGCCTCCTCGTCCGGGATCTCGGTCTTGAATTCTTCTTCCAGCGCCATCACCAGTTCTACCGTGTCAAGTGAGTCCGCTCCCAGATCGTCGACGAACGATGCTTCGTTGGTGACTTCTTCCTCTTTGACACCGAGTTGTTCCACAACGATCTGCTTGACGCGCTCTTGTATATTACTCATAGCAAGAAATTCCTCCCTTCGGATAAACCGTTGACCAACGGTGGATGCTAGTTTAGTAGAAATGAGACAACTTGCAACTAAGGTTAATGTTATTTGTAACTATTATTTAATAACATCATATGACTAAAAACTTTTATATACTTATACCATGTACATTCCACCGTTGATATGCAGTGTTTGTCCGGTAATGTAACCCGCCTCCGGTGAGGCAAGAAATGCCACCGCGGCGGCCACCTCCGTCACGCTTCCTAAACGCTGTAGCGGAATGCTGCTCAGGAGGCGCACTCGCTGTTCCGCGGACAAGGCCCGGGTCATATCGGTGTCGATAAAACCCGGCGCCACGGTATTTACGGTGATCCCCCTCGATGCCACTTCGCGCGCCAGCGCCTTGGTAAATCCGATGATTCCCGCCTTGGCCGCCGCATAGTTGCATTGGCCCGCATTGCCGGTGACCCCCACGACCGAGGTGATGTTGATGATCCGGCCACAACGCGCCTTCATCATCCCGCGCAAACATGCTTTTGAGAGCCGATACACGGAGCTCAAGTTGACATCGAGCGTCGCGTACCATTCTTCATCCTTCATGCGCAGGAGTAAATTGTCACGCGAAATCGCGGCATTATTCACCAGTATTGTCGGTA
>JBOIDL010000120.1:0-12417 GCA_050740435.1 Gammaproteobacteria bacterium | reverse complement strand
AAGGCCATCAGCTCACCGCCGCCCTGTCCGCCATCCGCCAAACTAACCTCAAACGCCTCATCGGCACCCATCCCACTCCCGCATAATCTGCGCACGGCGCGAGAAAATCGAGAAGTAGTAGATCAGGATGAGCTGTGGAAGCGGCGGTGCAGGTCGCGTACCTGCTCCGCAAGGCCTGGAATCGGACCCTCTACCACCAATTCTGGGACGACCTCCCGGATCGGCAGAGCCCGTACAGGAGGTGCGGGAACCCCGAACTCGGCGAGAGGCCGTCAGTTGTTCGGAGGAGCTCACGTACACGATGCGGCCTAGTCCGACCCATCCGTGCGCGGCGGCGCACATCGGGCAATGCTCACCTGAAGTGAAGACGGTCGCCGTTGCTCGTTCCCCGACGGTCATGTTCGCCGCAGCCCAGTGAGCCAGCTCGAACTCCGGATGGCGGGTCCGGTTACCGGAGGCCACGCGGCTTCGGTCCTCGGCGAGGACTGTCCCGTCCGCGGCGACGAGAACGGAGCCGAAGGGCTCGTCACCATCCTCTAGAGCCTCGGTCGCCAGTTCCACGTAGCGGCGCAGGTACTGCAGCTCTGCATCGTTCGCCATGATGACCTCCTAGGATTCAGATAGCAGCGGCGGAGGATTGCGCGGCCGCCTCAACCTGAAGTAGACCTCCTAATAGACGCCTTAGCATTGCGTCAAAAATGAGGTCTAGTTTGCTCCCCTTGGCGCCAGTGCTCAAGATGCAGTGAATTCGGTAAATGATAGACCTCAGTTTGGCCAGTCGAAGTAGATTTCACTCCGATGTTTACCCCGCCGCGGTTACTGGATCAGGTCCGATATCGTTTGCAGCATCATACCATCCGCACCGGGCACGTGTGCCTACCCCACGGTCGCCTTAGCGCGGGTTCGATGCTTGCGCAAGCATACACAACCCGCGGCTTGAGACGCGTGCTGTTCCCTCGGCTCGCGGATCGCTGGCCGCCTGAACAGTATGCGCGGCGGCGTCCACGAAAATCGCCTGCATATTCCCGTAGCGGCGCGTTAATGGCGTCAGCGCATGGCCGCGTCGCCGCAAGCCGGCTTGTTCGTTCGGCGTGAGGGCGAAAGGTTCGTATTCGATGCGGTCGGGTAAATACTGGTGATGGAACCGCGGGCGCGCCACCCAAGTCGAGAGCGGGCGCCCAGCGGCGAAATCGAGCACCGCGAGCAACACCATGCTGATGATGCGGCTACCCCCCGGCGTTCCTACGATCGCGAGCCGATCGCGGTCTTCCAGGAACGTTGGCGTCATGCTCGAGAGGGGCCGCTTGCGCGGCGCGATCTCGTTGGCTTCCCCGCCCACCAAGCCATACACGTTTGGAACGCCCGGACTGATGCTGAAGTCATCCATTTCGTCGTTCAACAGCACGCCCGTCCCAGGGACCATATAACCCGAGCCGAACCAGTTATTGATGCTGAGGGTCGCAGCCACGCGGTTACCCTCACAATCGATGATCGAAAAATGCGTGGTGTTCCCGGATCCAGACGCCGGCTTCGTCGCTAATCCGTGGCTCGGCGTCGCTTTTTCCAGATCGATGCCTCGCCGCCGCGCACGCGCGTAACTCTTGCTCAGGAGCCGCTCTAGAGGAACGGCGACAAAATCCGCATCGCCCAGGTGCTCCGCGCGGTCCTGATAGGCACGGCGCAAGGCCTCAACGAGCACATGCTTTCGGGTGGGCGCATCGAAGCGATCGAGATCATACCCCTCCAGGATATTAAGGGCTTCGGCCAGCACGATTCCCCCGGATGAGGGCGGCGGCGCGGTAACGATGCGAACGCCATGGTGATCCGCGCGGATGGGCTCGCGCTCGACGACGCGGTAGCCGGCAAGATCGGCCCGGCTCCAGATGCCTGCCTCGGCCCGGACCCCTTGCACTAAGCGGGCAGCGAATTCTCCTGTATAAAATGCCGCCGCGCCGCGCTTGCCGAGATCTATGAGCAAACGGGCCAATTCGAGCTGCACGATCCGGTGGCCTACGAATGGAGGTTCGCCGCCGCTCAAGAACACCGCGGCGGCGGCCGGAGAGGCGCGCAAGGCATCGAGCCGCAGCTTCGCTATTTCGCGGTAGCGCGGCGTGACCGCAAAGCCGCCGCGAGCCAGATCGATGGCGAGCGCGAGGGATCGCTTGAGCGGCCAACGGCCGTAGTGCGCGGCGAGGTGCGCGAGGCCCGCCGGCAAACCGGGGATGGCGGCCGAGAGCACGCCGTTAATCGATGAACCGGGGATGGATTCGACATACATGTCGCGCGCTGCTCCTAGCGGCGCGGTCTCACGCCCGTCCAAGAAAACCTGCTTGCCGTCGCGGGCGCGGTGCAGGAGCCAAAACCCGCCGCCGCCCAGCCCGGAAGCGTACGGTTCCACCACCGCCAAGGCCGCGCTTACCGCCACCGCGGCATCGAAGGCATTGCCCCCGGCCGCGAGGACTGCGGCCCCTGCCTCGGTTGCGAGGGGGTGGGCGCTAGCGACGGCCGCTTGAGTCCCCTGCCAGGCACGGGACGGCGGTGTACAGATAAACCAGAGGCTGAAAAGGATTGCCAGGCGACAGCTCGACACCGAGGTTTTCACCCGCGCCGTGGCAGCCGCCGGTTTAACGCCGCGACGACCGAGGCATGCACGAATTCACTCACATCTCCCCCGAGCGAGGCCACCTCACGCACCAAGCTCGAAGAGATGTAGCCGTACTGTTCAGCTGTGGTTAAAAACAGGGTATCGGCCTCGGGCACCAGCTTGCGGTTCATGCCGGCCATCTGAAACTCGTACTCGAAATCGGAGACGGCGCGCAGCCCGCGCAGGATCACGCTGGCCCGGTGCTCGCGCGCCGCATCGGCCAACAGCCCGTCGAAGCGGCAGACCGTGACGTTCTGTACTCCATCAAAAACCGTCTGCGCGAACGCGACCCGCTCGTCCGCCGTGAATACGGTATGTTTTGTGGTGCTCGCGGCTACGGCGACCACCACGCGCTCGAAAAGGCGGCTAGCCCGGATCACGATATCCGTATGGCCGTGGGTAATCGGATCGAAGGTGCCGGGGTAGATGGCGGTGATGCGCATGGTAGGCCGCGGATCAATGGGCACGAGCGAGCAAGTAGTCCACGTTCCCCGCGCGAGCGCTGCGTTCCACCGTCCACCGAGCCGGCAAAGAAAGGGTGATACCATGCGGGGTTTCGAGAAACACATAGGCGCCGGGTTGCAGCCATCCCCCGGCTTGCAGCTTGAGCATGCAGGGTTCCCAGAGTCGGTACGCGAAGGGCGGGTCGATAAAGACGATGTCGAAAGGCGGGCCCGGACCATCCAGGTACGCGAGCACATCCTGGTTGACGATCGTGACCGCTCGCGCGCTCAATCGCCGCGCGGCCTCTGACAACACTTCTACGACCTTGTGGTCTTGCTCCACCATCGCCACCTCGCGGGCTCCGCGGGAAGCCGCTTCAAACCCCAAAACACCGGTGCCCGCGAAGAGATCCAGGCAACGGCTGTCCGCGATCAGCGGCTGGAGCCAATTGAACAGCGTCTCGCGTACGCGATCGCCGCTCGGCCGCAGGGTGGGAACATCGAGCACGGGCAGCCGTGTCCGGCGCCATTGGCCACCGATGATCCGGACGCTGCCGGGCGCCTTACTACGGAGTGCCGCCACCATGGAGATGCCGAAGGGCTGGCGGGGGCGCCGCCGGCAGTGCCGATGCGGTCTCGGCGCGTTCCGGCCCGACGATGATCTTGACAAGATTCGCCGGATGCAGCCGCCGTTGGTACGCGTCGCGGATTGCAGCGAGGCTCACGGCCTTGACCCGGTCCACGTAGGTCTCCAAGTAATCGAGCGGCAGATCATAGAAGCCGATGATCACGAGGTATTCGACGATTTCGCTGTTACTGTCGATCCGCAACGGGAACCCGCCCTGGATATTCTTCTTTGAGGCATCGAGCTCCGCCGCCGAGGGCCCCGTCTCGATATAATCCTGTACGGTGTCGACGAGCAGATGGAGCGCCTTGCCCGCCTGCGCATTGCTCGTTTGCAGCGCGGCGATAAACGGGCCCGTGACCCGCATGGGGATGAAATAACTGTAAACGCTATAAGACAGCCCGCGCCGTTCGCGGATGGTCTTATATAAGAGTGATACGAATCCGCCACCGCCCAAGGTGTGATTGCCCACGTACAGCGGAAAGGTGTCCGGATCCACGCGCGCCATCCCGGGGGCGCCCACCCAGACATGCGTTTGCGTTGAGTCGAACGGAACCTTGACCTCCAGGGTTTGGTTTAGCGCCGGCGCCGGTGGCAATGGCGGTGGCTTGGTCCCCGGCGGCAGCTTGGAGGCGAGTTGTTCCGCGATCCCCGCCGCGCGCTCTTGATCGAGATCGCCGACGATCGCGACGATCGCGTTGGGCGCGCTGTAAAAGCGCCGGTAGAACGCCAATACATCCTCGCGCTTTAACGCCGACAACGTCCTCTCGTTCCCTTGAGGCGGCGAGCCATAGGGATGATCTTTATACAGGTTAGAATAAAACGCGTCCTCAGCCTTGGCGCCGGGGTCCTGCTCTCTTTGTTTCAATCCCGTGATCATTCGCTTACGCTCGCGCTCCAAGGCCGAGAGGGGAAAGTCGGGTGACTGCAAGACCTGTGCGAGCGTGGTGAGCGCGGCTTCCAGGCTCGCCGCCTCGGTGATGCCGCGGAGACTTACCCAGGCCATATCGCGGAGGGCGCCGCTGCCGTAGCGGGCGCCGACGTCATCGAAGCGCTCGCTGATCGTCTGCCCAGAGAGGCCGTTAGCGCCTTCCGCCAGCATCCCATTGGTCAAGCCGGCCAATCCCCATTGTGTGCCGTCGCGCGCGCTGCCGGCATCGAAGACGACGCGGACATCGGCCATGGGGATCTCGGTGGCCCGGACGAAAAGGACCTTGGCGCCGGAGGCGGTTTGCCAGGACGCGATCCGCGGGCCGGCGGGAGCAGCCGCGGATACGCACAGCATCAGCACCAGGATGCAGCAACGATTTTTCATGACGCTCCTTCGGCGGTTTCGGGGAGGCTGATTGAGGAGACCGGTTGCATAATCGCGACGGTTAATCCGTCGTCAACAAAATACTTGCGCGCCGCGCTCTGAACCTCCTCGGCCGTCACGGCCTTGATATTGTCGACATACTGATCCTTGAGCCGCCAATCGAGCCCCACCGTTTCCATCAGGCCGATCTGCATGGCTTGATAGAACATCGAGTCGCGCTCGTAGACATCGTTGGCGATCACCTGGGTCTTGATGCGCCGCAGTTCCGCCGCATCGATGGGCCTGGTCTTGAGGAGCGCGATTTCCTCCCGCAACGCCGTTTCCAGCTCCTGGACCGTGCGGCCTTCGGCGGGCGTCGCCTCCAACACGAAGAGGCTATCCAAACGATCCGTCAAGCTATATTGGGCGTTGGCCGCGGCCGCGATCTGGCGCTCGCGGACCAGCCGCCGATTCAAGCGCGCGCTGTCGCCGCCGCCGAGCACACCCGCGAGCACCTCAAGGGCATACACTTCTTCCCGGCTGACGTGCTTCGACCCGCCGATGGCCGTGCGCAGTACCGGGACCTTATAACCCATGAACAGATAAGGCACCTTGGCCGGTTGCCGGACGGTCACGCGGCGTAGCCCTTTTTGTACCACCTCCGTGCGAGACTTCACGGGCAGCACGGGGGACTTGGGCACCGGTCCGAAGTATTTCTTAGCCAGCGCGCCGACCTCATCGGTGACGATATCGCCCACCACCACGACGACGGCGTTGTTCGGCGCGTACCAGCGCCGATACCAAGCGCGGAGATCGGCCGCACTGAGCTGTTCGATGTCGTTCATCCAACCGATGATCGGCTGCCGGTAGGGACTCGTTTGAAACGAAAGCGCCCGGGCCGTCTCCACAACCAAGGCCTCCGGGTTGTCGTCCGTGCGCAACCGCCGCTCTTCCATGACCACCTTGATCTCTTTGCCGAATTCCTGGTCCGACAGCGTCAGTCCTCGCATCCGATCCGCTTCGAGCTCAAAGCTCACGGCGAGGTGCGCCCTGTCCAGCTTTTGGAAGTAGGCGGTGTAATCGATCCCGGTGAAGGCGTTTTCTTCCCCGCCGTGCTCCGAAATAATGCGCGAGAACTCGCCCGGACCGTGGCGCGCCGTGCCTTGGAACATCATGTGCTCAAGCGCGTGCGAGATCCCCGTGATGCCACCGTGCTCATAACTAGATCCGACCTTGTACCATACCTGCGACACCACCACCGGCGCGCGATGATCTTCTTGCACGATGACCTTGAGCCCGTTTTCAAGTGAGAATTCGCGCGTCTCGGCAGCGGCGTGGGTTGGCGTTATCGCCGTGAACGCCAGGCTCGCGATCGTTAATTCAAATAACTTCGACAATGCCCCTCCTTTCGCACCGTGTTGGAGGCGCGACTGCATCGAAAGCTAGCATACCGCAACCCATGTAGTTAGCCCAACGCCGCCGGGGCCAGACTGCCCTTCGTAAGCCGATGGCAAGGGTGGTAGGATGGGGTCGCCCCCATTCATGCCAAATCATCCAACCGCCAAACTTCCGGCCGACACATTGCGTGATCCGACCAAGCGCCTCGCCACCATGGGCTTTAGAGAAGGCCTAAGACGCACCCGCGAACGGCTCGGCGCGGGCTTCGCCCGGCTCACGCACCTGGGCGCGAGCATCGAGGCTCCGACCTTGGAACAGATTGAAACGCTGCTGCTCGAGGCGGATGTCGGGGTCGAAACCACCGAGCGCATCATCGCTAGTCTCGCGCTGCACGTGAAACGGCGCGAGCTTAGCCGAACGGATCGGCTGTTCCAAGCGTTACGCGCGGAGCTCCTCGAAAACTTGGCGCCCGTCTCCCGCCCGCTCATCATCCCGCCAAGCCCACCGAGCCCCTTCGTTCTCCTGATGGTGGGTGTCAACGGGACCGGCAAGACCACCACGATTGGAAAGCTGGCTCACCTTTTGCGCACTAGTGGCCGTTCCGTCGCGGTCGCGGCCGCCGATACCTTTCGCGCCGCCGCGGTCGAGCAACTGATCGCATGGGGGGAGCGCGCGGGGGTCCCGGTGACGGCAAAGGCGGGGGGGAGCGATCCGGCCGCCGTCGCCTTCGAGGCCTTTGAAAATGCGACGGCGCGCGGAACGGAGGTTTTGATCGTCGATACCGCCGGCCGCTTGCATACGCAACAGTACCTCATGGACCAGTTAAAAAAAATCCGCCGGGTGCTCAGCAAAATCGATCCCGGCGCCCCGCACGAAACCATGCTGGTGGTCGATGCAACCACCGGTCAAAACGCGCTCAATCAAGGCGCTCAGTTCCATGCGGCGGTAACGCTGAGCGGCGTTACCTTGACGAAGCTCGACGGGACGGCGCGCGGAGGAATAGTCTTTGCCCTGGCGGAACGCCTCAAGATCCCGATCCGATATGTCGGGCTGGGTGAAAAAATCGATGACCTCAAGGAATTCGATCCGGCGGAGTTCGTCGATGCCTTATTAGATGGACCCAAGAGTGACCATTGAGTTTCGCGCTGTGGGTGCGCCGCGACAGGAACCTGTGGTTGAATTAGCACTCTTAGTCCTGGAGTGCTAGTATAGTGACATGCAACGGGGAGAATAGCTTCGATGACCCAAGCCTTGGAATTACCGCTAACGCTGCCCACGGGCTCGCTCGCGACCTATATCAATTCGGTCAACCGGATCCCGATGCTGAGCGCCGCCGAGGAGCAGGAACTGGCGCTCCGATATCGCCAGGATGATGACCTAGACGCCGCCCGCCAATTGGTCATGTCGCATCTACGCTTTGTGGTGCGCGTGGCGCGTGGGTACAACGGTTACGGTTTGGCGCAGGCGGATTTGATCCAGGAAGGCAATATCGGTCTCATGAAGGCCGTCAAGCGATTTGACCCGGCCGTCGGGGTTCGGTTGGTGTCCTTCGCCGTGCACTGGATCCGCGCCGAAATGCATGAGTTCATCTTGCGCAACTGGCGCATTGTGAAAGTCGCCTCCACCAAAGCCCAGCGTAAGCTGTTCTTCAACCTGCGCAACGCCAAGAAACGCCTCGGGTGGATGAGCCGAGAGGAAGTGCAAGACGTGGCGCGGGATCTCGGGGTGCATCCGCGGACCGTCGTGGAGATGGAGGAGCGCCTTAACGCCTACGACACGTCCTATGATCACGCCAACGATGAGGATGCCGCGGCGCCCGCGAATTACCTGGAGGATCGGCGCTTCGATCCCCAGGCGCTGGCCGAACATGACGAGACGCATCACGACCGGGAAGAACTCCTGCATACGGCGCTGGCGACCCTTGACCAACGCAGCCGGAACATCGTGACACGGCGGTGGTTGCAAGAGGACAAATCCACGCTCCAGGATCTTGCGCGCGAGTACGCGGTCTCGGCGGAACGGATCCGCCAACTCGAGCAGTCCGCCTTCAAAAAACTGCGTTCGACGCTCGATGTTACAGCATTACTGTCCGCGCCGAGTCAGTGATCCGCCGGGAGTTGGCGCAGGCGATACCAAATCGAGATCAAATAGAGCGCTAGGAAAACGGCGAAATAGTATTCCTGCGGTTCGCTGTAGCGGATCGCCAGCGGCAACGGGCCTATCCGGAACCAATCTTCGAGCCGGTCCGGTAACCGGATCAGTATAGCCAGCAGGGCAGCCGGAAAGCAAACATACGTCGGCCAGAACCAATAACCCCAATCGCTGACACGCGCTTTCCGATGGCGGCGGCTTAGCGGGTATATGACCCCCCCACCCAATACCCAAAGCTCCAGCAACAGGCGTGGTTTCTGATCGAACCAACTGCTGATGTTGTGAATGTTAGTCTCGCCTTGATCGTTAATCCTATTCAAGTACTCCGGGGTCGCCCAGCCGAAGAGGTGCTGCCCCCAGCTAAGCTCTTCCCCGGCGAAATAAAAGCATGCGAGCGTTACCAGCGGAACCCACAGGTTCAACCACACGCCCGGGAAGCGCTCTCGATAACGCAACGCCGCGCCACCGGCGGCGATCGCCACGAGCAGCACCGCCGGCGTGGCGAGCTCCACGATCCCGACCTCGCTTTCAAACAGCAAACTATAAGCCGCGGAATCGTAATAGCGAATGGCGTACTCCACGATGATGAGTACCGGCGGAAACGCCAGCCAGGCCCAGCGCGGCGGCTCTTGGATCTCGGTTTCCGTCGCCGGGGCCGGTCTAAAGGAGGGCATAGGTAGTCGCCACGCGATCGGCCAGGAGCAACAAGAACAGCCCCGCCAGGTAGGCGATCGAAAAGCTAAAGGTCTTCATTGCCCAACGATCGGTAGGATCGCGTTGCATGCGCATGACGTGATACAGGAAGAGCGCATCGAGAACGATGACGCCCGTAAGATAAAGCACTCCACTCATATACGTTGCGAAGGGTAGTAAGCTCACCACGGATAAAATCACGGTGTAAAGAAAGATCTGCAGGTGTGTGTAATCGACCCCGTGAGTAATGGGCAGCATCGGGATGTCTGCGCGCGCATAGTCGTGGCGGCGGTAAATGGCCAGCGACCAGAAGTGCGGCGGTGTCCAGGCGAAGATGATCAGAAACAACAGCAAGGCATGGGGGTCGATGGTGCCGGTCATCGCAGCCCAGCCCAGGACCGGAGGCGCCGCCCCGGCCGCCCCACCGATAACGATGTTTTGCGGTGTCGCTCGCTTCAGGTACAGCGTGTACACCACAGCATAGCCGATAAGAGATACCGCCGTTAAGACCGCCGTCAACACGTTGACATAGGCGATCAATAGCGTCATCGACGCCGCACTCATAATCGCCGCGAAGGTCAGCGCGTGAGACTTGTCTACGGATCCTTGCGGTAACGGTCTATGCTGGGTCCGGATCATCAATGCGTCGATTCGATGATCAGCCACGTGATTGATAACCGCGGCCGCGGCAGCCGCCAATGCGATTCCGGCCGTACCGCAAATCAAAGGTTCGAGCGCAAGCGACGGCGCGAGCAGCATGCCGACGATAGCCGTAAGCATGATCAACGCAACCACGCGCGGCTTACACAGATCGACATACGCTCGCCACGAGGCCATGGACTGAAGCTCCAGGGTACCGAACATTTTCCTTACTGCCGCCGAACGCCAACGGGAGCCGATGGATTCAGTCCAAATACTACGCAACCTCTAATTTCTGGCTGGCTATAGTTAGCGCGATCATCGAGCATGCTGACTTGTCTCCAGCAACGGCCAGGCAAGATCCTTGTCAGCGATTTCGGTTACCGGAATTGGCCATTTAATATCGAGCGTAGGGTCATCGTAACGCAAACCATACTGGGAAACGGGGACATAAGAGCTGCCCATCTGATAAAACACCTCAGTGTCGTCAACCAAAGTCTGAAATCCATGTGCGAACATCCCGGGGATGTATAACATGCGTCGATTTCCCGAAGTTAATTCTATACAGCAGTGGCCTAGGTAGGTGGAAGAGTCGGGACGCAGGTCGACGATGACATCGAAGATCGCACCCGCAGTGCAGCGGACCAGCTTAGTCTCGCTCGCGGGAGAGACCTGATAATGCAACCCACGTAAGGTCCCTCTTCTAAAGTTAAACGATAGATTGCATTGAGCAACGAAAACGTTTAGACCGTGGGCTTTAAATTCTTCGACGCAAAAGGTCCTCGCGAAAAGGCCCCGCGGATCGACTCTCGGTTCCGGATCGATCAGGTATGCGCCTTTCAATGCTGTTTCGAGAAAGAGCATCCTGGTAACCGTCTTGTTCTAATTGCCGCAGTGTAGAACCATTCCAACCCCCTACAACTCATCGACAAAGTTATGGGCGCTAGCCTGATCCGTTGTTTTTTTTTGGCATCTGGCTTAGCCTATTGAAGTAGCCAGAAGATTCTTGGTTTCAGTAGCCACGATCTCAAGCCGTCGCGGCCAGCGGGATAACTGGGTTCTGGAAAGCCCGTCTGGAGGATTGATGGAAATACGCTCCAGGCAGCGCATCAAAAAGGCTACATGCTCTCACCAAACTTTCCAAGGGGGATCCCCGCTTTGCCAAGCTTGCTCTAGCACGTGTTTGTCCCTCAAAGTATCCAAACAGTGCCAAAAGCCCGGGTGACGGTATGCCGACAATTGTCCTTCATGCGCTAACCTGGTTAGCGGTTCTTGTTCCCACACGGTCGAATCATCGGTGATTAAATTCAAAACTTGCGGTTCCAGTACAAAGAAACCGCCGTTGATCCACGCTCCATCACCTTTTGGCTTTTCCCGGAAGCTCACAATCTTTGTATCGCATTCGTCAAGCTTAAACGCACCAAACCGTCCTTCCATCTGTACAGCGGTGAGTGTAGCTAAGGTCGCCTGCCCGCGATGAAAGGCTACGAGCTCACGAATGTTCACATCACTAACACCATCTCCATACGTAAGACAAAATGTCTCGCTCCCGATATACTCGCGAACGCGTTTAATTCGGCCCCCAGTCATTACGTCCATACCTGTGTCGACGAGTGTGACTATCCAAGGTTCGGCACTGGATTGACGAACCTTCATCGAATTATTGCGCATGTCGAAGGTTACATCGGAGTAATGCAGGTAATAGTTTGTGAAAAACTCCTTAATGACGTGTCCTTTGTAGCCGCAGCAGATGATAAATTCGTTGATGCCGTGGGCGGAATAGATCTTCATTACGTGCCATAGTATGGGCCGGCCTCCAATTTCCACCATCGGCTTGGGCTTTACGCTGCTTTCCTCGCTGATCCTGGTGCCGAATCCACCCGCGAGTATCACTGCTTTCATTTAACATCTCTCCTCAGTCATCTTATGTAAGATGCGTCTCGCTATACCGGCCGCGACAACGATAAGTGGCGGGCTATCTATTCGTCTCTTGCTCCTAGTGAGCCGTTTACGCCATAGCACAGCGGTTTTTTTGGGCGGACCGTGGACGTAACGAGTCATCCAGCATACCGTCCGCGATTAATTTTGTTACGTGAGAAATGCGCTTGAATTTCTCCCCTTCAAAATCTTCGATCGTCAAGCCCACTTTGTTATATGCCATATACAATTGCTCGGCCCCTCTACGTGCTGTCCATTGAGGCTTAAAACCGTGTATAGTTTTTGCTATCTTGGTGCAATCGACTCGGTAGCAACGCAAATCGGGACTCGCATCGGGCGCATATTCGATACGGCAATTCGGCACAATATCCTTTACAATTTCTGCAAGGTCGCGAATTTGGTAATTCTCCGACGTCGCGCCTATATTGAATGCCTCATTGTGTATCAGCTCGCGCGGCGCATTTAAAATACTCAAGTATGCCTGCGCTATGTCCTCCACGTGTACGATCGGGCGCCATGGTGTTCCATCGCTTTTCATATAAACTTGACCTGTAGTAAATGCCCAGGCGACTAGATTATTTAAGACTATGTC